>NZ_VIWV01000001.1:6000961-6317500 GCF_007829875.1 Streptomyces capillispiralis
CTCGCACTACACGTACGCGCACGAGGCGACCGCCCACGACGCCCTGCTGTGCATCCAGACCGGCAAGAACCTCTCCGACCCCGACCGCTTCAAGTTCGACGGCACCGGCTACTACCTCAAGTCCACCGACGAGATGTACGCCATCGACTCCTCGGACGCCTGGCAGCAGGGCTGCGCCAACACCCGGCTGATCGCCGAGATGGTCGACACCACGGGCATGTTCGAGAAGCGCGACCTGATGCCCAAGTTCGACATCCCGGAGGGGTACACCGAGGTCAGCTGGTTCCGCGAGGAGACCCTGCGCGGCATGCACCGCCGCTTCCCGGACGGCATCCCGGACGACCGCATGAAGCAGGTCGAGTACGAGATGGACACCATCATCTCGATGGGCTTCCCGGGCTACTTCCTCGTGGTCGCCGACTTCATCATGTGGGCCAAGAAGCAGGGCATCGCCGTCGGCCCGGGCCGTGGCTCCGCGGCCGGCTCGATCGTCGCCTACGCCCTCGGCATCACCGACCTCGACCCCATCCCGCACGGACTGATCTTCGAGCGGTTCCTCAACCCCGAGCGCATCTCGATGCCCGACGTCGACATCGACTTCGACGAGCGCCGGCGCGTCGAGGTGATCAGGTACGTGACGGAGAAGTACGGCGCCGACAAGGTCGCCATGATCGGCACCTACGGCACCATCAAGGCCAAGAACGCGATCAAGGACTCCGCGCGCGTGCTGGGCTACCCGTACGCGATGGGCGACCGCCTCACCAAGGCCATGCCCGCCGACGTCCTCGGCAAGGGCATCAACCTCGACGGCATCACCAACCCCGAGCACCCCCGGTACTCGGAGGCGGGCGAGATCCGGGCGATGTACGAGAACGAGCCGGACGTGAAGAAGGTCATCGACACCGCCAAGGGCGTCGAGGGCCTGGTGCGGCAGATGGGCGTGCACGCCGCCGGCGTGATCATGTCCAGCGAGACCATCACCGACCACGTCCCGGTCTGGGTCAGGCACACCGACGGCGTGACCATCACGCAGTGGGACTACCCGAGCTGTGAGTCGCTCGGCCTGCTGAAGATGGACTTCCTCGGCCTGCGCAACCTGACGATCATGGACGACGCCGTCAAGATGGTGAAGTCCAACAAGGGGATCGACATCGATCTCCTGAGCCTTCCGCTCGACGACCCCACGACCTTCGAACTGCTCCAGCGCGGCGACACCCTCGGCGTCTTCCAGTTCGACGGCGGCCCCATGCGCTCCCTGCTCCGGCTGATGAAGCCGGACAACTTCGAAGACATCTCCGCCGTGTCGGCCCTGTACCGCCCGGGCCCGATGGGCATGAACTCGCACACCAACTACGCCCTCCGCAAGAACGGCCAGCAGGAGATCACACCGATCCACCCCGAGCTGGAGGAGCCGCTCAAGGAGGTCCTGGACGTCACCTACGGCCTGATCGTCTACCAGGAGCAGGTGCAGAAGGCCGCCCAGATCATCGCCGGCTACTCGCTCGGCGAGGCCGACATCCTCCGCCGCGTGATGGGCAAGAAGAAGCCCGAGGAACTGGCGAAGAACTTCGTGCTGTTCCAGGAGGGCGCCCGCAAGAAGGGCTTCAGCGACGAGGCC
This sequence comes from Streptomyces capillispiralis, assembly GCF_007829875.1. NCBI lineage: Bacteria > Bacillati > Actinomycetota > Actinomycetes > Kitasatosporales > Streptomycetaceae > Streptomyces > Streptomyces capillispiralis. Next base: position 6,002,580 of record NZ_VIWV01000001.1, read on the forward strand.
ATCCAGTCGCTCTGGGACGTGCTGGTGCCGTTCGCCGGCTACGCCTTCAACAAGGCGCACTCCGCCGCGTACGGACTGGTGTCCTACTGGACCGCCTACCTCAAGGCGAACCACCCCGCCGAGTACATGGCCGCGCTGCTCACCTCGGTCAAGGACGACAAGGACAAGTCGGCGGTCTACCTCAACGAGTGCCGCCGCATGGGCATCCGGGTGCTCCCGCCCAACGTCAACGAGTCCGAGTCCAACTTCGCCGCCCAGGGCGACGACGTGATCCTCTTCGGCCTCTCCGCGGTGCGCAACGTCGGCACCAACGTCGTGGAGTCGATCATCAAGTGCCGCAAGGCCAAGGGGAAGTACGCCTCCTTCCCCGACTACCTCGACAAGGTCGAGGCGGTCGTCTGCAACAAGCGCACCACGGAGTCCCTGATCAAGGCCGGCGCCTTCGACTCCATGGGCCACACCCGCAAGGGCCTCACCGCCCAGTACGAGCCGATGATCGACAACGTGGTCGCGGTCAAGCGCAAGGAGGCCGAGGGGCAGTTCGACCTCTTCGGCGGCATGGGCGAGGCCGAGACCAGCGAGCCCGGCTTCGGCCTCGACGTCACCTTCACCGACGACGAGTGGGACAAGACCTATCTGCTCGCCCAGGAGCGCGAGATGCTCGGTCTCTACGTCTCCGACCACCCGCTGTTCGGCCTGGAGCACGTGCTGTCCGACAAGGCGGACGCGGGCATCTCCCAGCTCACCGGCGGCGACTTCGGCGACGGCGCGGTCGTCACCATCGGCGGCATCATCTCGGGCCTCCAGCGCAAGATGACCAAGCAGGGCAACGCCTGGGCCATCGCCACGGTCGAGGACCTGGCCGGCTCCATCGAGTGCATGTTCTTCCCGGCGACCTACCAGCTCGTCTCGACGCAACTCGTCGAGGACGCCGTGGTCTTCGTCAAGGGCCGGCTCGACAAGCGCGAGGACGTGCCGCGGCTGGTCGCGATGGAGCTGATGGTCCCCGACCTGTCCAACGCGGGCACCAACGCGCCCGTGGTGCTCACCATCCCGGCCACCCGCGTGACACCGCCGATGGTCAGCCGGCTCGGCGAGATCCTCACCCACCACAAGGGCGACAGCGAGGTCCGGATCAAGCTCCAGGGGCCGACCAGGACGACGGTGCTGCGTCTGGACCGGCACCGGGTCAAGCCCGATCCGGCCCTGTTCGGCGACCTGAAGGTGCTGCTCGGCCCGTCCTGCCTGGCCGGCTAGCACCGTCCGGCCGACGCGCTCGAGGGGCGCACCCCGCAGTGGGTGCGCCCCTCTTCATGTGCCGGGGCCGCGACGGCCCGTCACCGGGACGTCAGTTGTGGCCGAAGCGCTTCTGCCGGCCCTTGCCCCGGCCGACCTCGCCGGGGAGGACCTGTGTGGTGCGCTGCTCGTCCGGCGTCTCCATGGTGGACGTCTGCGTCGCCCGCTGGGCGCGCTCGGCCTGCGGCTGCTTACGGTCACGGTTCTTGTTCTTGGCCATGGTGGTGCCTCCTGTGGGGACTAGGGGCCAGGGCCGGGACCAGATTCACATAGCCCGACAACCCGCGCATGTCAGACAATTACCGTGTGTCACCGGGGTGGTCGGGGGAGGAAGTGTGGAAACGCCACGCCGAAGATCGAGTTCGGGCCGTTAACCCCGGCGTGGTCGGGCAGACTCGAAGCAAGCCCGAAGCAAACCTCCCGGAAAGAGGGTGGATCGCGTGGACCGCTGCATCGTCCTGGTGGACGCCGGGTATCTGCTGGGGGCCGCCGCCAGTCTCCTCGCCGGGGAGCCGTCGCGGTCCCGCATCACCGTCGACCACGCGGCCCTCATCCAGGGGTTGCGCGATCGCGCCGAGAACGACACGCGGCAGCCGCTGCTGCGCATCTACTGGTTCGACGGCGCCCCCGACCGCGTCCCGCAGCCCGAGCACCGCAGGCTGCGCGTGATGCCCCGGGTCACCGTCCGGCTGGGGGCGCTGACCCGCAGCGACGGCCGCTGGGCGCAGAAGGGCGTCGACGCCGCCATGCACGCCGAGCTGACCGAGCTGGCCCGCAACCGCGCCTGCTCCGACATCGTCCTGGTCACCGGCGACGGCGATCTGCTGCCCGGCATGATGGCCGCCAAGGAGCACGGCGTCGCCGTGCACCTGTGGGCCGTACAGGCCGCCGACGGGGACTACAACCAGTCCGAGGACCTGGTCGCCGAGGCCGACGAACGCCGCGTGCTGGACCGGGCGTGGATCACCCAGGCCGTACGGGCCAAGGAGTCCACCGGCGTGTGCGCGCCGCCGTCCCTGCCGCGGCCGGAGATCGCGGCGATCCTCTCCGCCCCGCTGCCGGACTCCGCGCTCGCCGCGGCGGCCGAGCGGACCGCCCAGGAGCCCCCGCACCCGGCCGCCGCGGCGCACAACGGCACCGCCGAGCGGGCGCCCACCGCCAAGGGCGTCCCCACCCCGAAGGACCTGGCCGCGCTGCGCAGCCCCGCCCCGCACCCGGCGCAGCAGCCCGCCTCCGCCACCCTGCGCTGGTCCTCGGACAAGGGCTGGGTCGACCGGCCCGTCGCCGAGCCGCCGGACGCCGCCTCCATGCCGACGCTCGCCCAGCTGACCACGGCCGAGCAGCGGTGGGCCGACCGCGAGGAGGACATCACCACCGTCGGCGGCGACCCCTTCGAGGTGGGGCAGGTCTTCGCGCGGCGCTGGGTGGAGCGGCTCGGCGACCAGAGCCACCTCCAGAAGCTGTCCGCCATGTACCCCCGCATCCCGCACCGCGTCGACGGCGAGCTGCTGCGCTACGCGGCCCGCTTCGGGCTCCTGGCCCACAAGGACGACCAGATCGACGAACGCGACCGTTACGCCATCCGGGCGGGCTTCTGGCGCGAGCTGGACCTGCGCACCGGTACGGAGCGGGCTCCCGCGGGGGAATGAGCGGGCCTCCCGGCCCGGCGGGCGGTTGGGGCGGGTTTGCGGGCACCGGGGTGACCCGAGGGAGGGGCGGGGACGCCGACCCCGTAGGCTCGTCCCTTGTGAGTACGCGCGCGGCACAGGCATTCCGGCACGGTGGTGACGTCGTGTGTGCGGTGCGCGGGCTGACCAAGACCTATCCGGCGGTGCGCGGACGGCGCGGCGTCCCGGCCACCCCCGAGGTCCGCGCCACCAACGACGTACGGCTGGACATCCGGCGCGGTGAGATCTTCGGCCTGCTCGGGCCGAACGGCGCCGGCAAGTCCACCCTCGTACGCCAGCTGACCGGGCTGATGCGGCCCGACCGCGGCAGCGTGGAGATCCTCGGCCACGACATCGTGCGCCACCCCGAGCGGGCCTCGCGCATCCTCGCCTACCTCGGCCAGGAGTCCAGCGCCCTCGACGAACTGACCGTGTCCCTGGCCGCCGAGACCACCGGCCGGCTGCGCGGGCTCGACGTGCGGCGCGCCCGGGCCGAACGGGACGACGTCCTGGACGAACTGGGGCTCACGCCCCTCGCCGGACGCCCGCTGAAGAAGCTCTCCGGCGGCCAGCGCCGACTGGCCTGCTTCGCCGCCGCGCTGGTGGGGGAGCGGCCGCTGCTCGTGCTCGACGAGCCGACCACCGGCATGGACCCCGTGGCCCGGCGGGCGGTGTGGTCCGCCGTCGACCGGCGCCGCGGCGACCGCGGCACGACCGTGCTGCTGGTCACCCACAACGTCATCGAGGCCGAGACCGTCCTCGACCGGGTCGCCGTCCTCGACCGGGGCCGGGTCATCGCCTGCGACACCCCGGCCGGACTCAAGGAACAGGTCGCCGGCGAGGTCCGGGTCGACCTGGTGTGGCGTGCGGCGCCCCCGCTGCACGTGCCCGAGGTGGCCGCGCTGCGCGACCGGGTCGAGGAGTCCGGCCGCCGCTGGACCCTGCGACTGGCGCCCGAGGAGGCCCGTACGGTCGTCGCCACCGTCACCGGCGGGGCCGCCTTCGCCGCCCTGGACGACTTCACGCTGGCCACGCCGAGCCTGGAGGACGTCTACCTGGCGCTGGGCGGCGCCGTGCGGCAGGGGCTGGTGAAGGCGTGAGCGCCCGGGCCGTGAGCGCACAGGCCGCCGTTTCCGTATCCGACGGGGCGAACGCCGGAGTGGATCCCGACGAAGGGGAGCAGCACGACGTGAGTGTCGTACCCGCCGAAGTCCTGCCGGGCGGCGCCCTGGCCCTGGACCAGGCCGCGCCGGAACCGGCCCAGCTCGGCCCGCGGGCGCGGCTGTGGCCGTCGCTGGCGGCCGTGTACCGGGCGCAGCTGTCCCGGGCGCGGGTCGCGCGGATCCCGCTGCTGTTCGTGGCGACCTTCCAGTCGGTCGGCATCATGATCCTGATGCGCGGGGTCGTGGACGGCGGCGGCGAGGCGCAGGCCGTGGTCGCCGGCTCGGCGGTGCTGGTCGTCGCCTTCGTGGCGCTGAACCTCCTCGCCCAGTACTTCGGGCAGCTGCGGGCCAGCGGCGGACTCGACCACTACGCGACCCTGCCCGTGCCGCCGGCCGCGGTGGTGCTGGGCGCGGCGGGCGCGTACGCCTCCTTCACCGTGCCGGGGACCGTCGTCACCGCCGTCTTCGGCTGCGTGCTGTTCGGGCTGCCGGTGGCACACCTGTGGGTGCTGGCCGCGGTGATCCCGCTCGCGGGCGCCGCGCTCGCCGGGCTCGGCGCGGCCCTCGGTCTGCTCGCGCCCCGGCCCGAACTGGCCACCCTGCTCGGGCAGCTGGGCATGTCGGCGGCGCTGCTGCTGGGCGTGCTGCCGTCGGAGCGGATGCCGGAGGCGGTGCGCCTGGCCCGCGACCTGCTGCCCTCGACGTACGGCGTCGAGGCCTTCGCCCGGACCTTCGGACCCCACCCCGACTGGGCCCGTGTGCTCGGTGACCTCGCCGTGTGCGGGGGCGTCGGCGTGATCTCGCTGGCGGTGGCGACCTGGGCGTACCGCAGGGCGGCCGTCCGGTGACGCGCCGCACAGCGGGGCCTGGCACGATGGCAGGGTGAGCGCACCTCTGACACCCCCACCGCCTCCACACGAACATTCCGCGCGGGACGCGTGGCAGCCCCCGGCGCACGGCCCCCTCCAGCACTCCGGGAGCACCGGGCCCGCCGGGTATCCGCGGCACGGCTGGGGGCACGACCAGGACGGCCCCGGGATGAGGACCGAAGTGCGGGAGGCCGCCGTGACGGCGGTGGCGGTGGCGCTCGGCGGAGTGCTGCTCGGCGTGCTGTGGTGGTGGCTGGCGCCGCGCGTGCCGCTGGTGGGCGACGTGGCCGGCGACACCTGGGTCGTCTACTTCAAGGACTCCGAGGGTGAGCAGGCCGCCGGGGTGGACGGCACGTTCTCACTGCTCGCCCTGGGCTTCGGCGCGCTGTGCGCGCTCGTCGCGTTCCTGGTGCGCCGCCGCGGCGGGGTGCCGCTGGTGGTGGCGCTGGCCGTCGGAGGGCTGCTGGGATCGCTGCTGGCCTGGCGGCTCGGGGTGTGGCTCGGGCCGCCGCAGGACGTGATGGCGCAGGCCAGGAGCGCCGGCAAGGGCGTCACCTTCGACGCGCCGCTGAAGCTGAGCGCCAAGGGCGCGCTGCTGGTCTGGCCGTTCGCGGCACTGGTCGTGCACCTGGGCCTGACGGGCCTGTTCGGCCCCCGGGACCCGGACCCCTTCGCGCCCCAGGGACCGTACGCCGCGGACGGCGGCGGGCAGAAGGCCTAGGGTCTGTCGTTCGGGACCGTGCCCGCGTCACGGGCGTGGCACGCACGCACCACGCCCCGCTCGGGTGGGCTGAGAGGCGCGGTCTTCCTCGGCCGGCCTGATCCGGACGACAGACCCTGGGGACGCCGCACGGCCGGCCCGGTGTGGCCTCCGGGCAGGCCGGTGACGGGGCCGGTCCGGCGCTGCCCGCGGCCGCTTCGGCGTGTCTCTCCCGGTGCACGGGTGAGGGCCTACGCGCGTCCGATCGGTGCCAGGGTCGCCGAGGTCAGCTCGGTCAGGTCGCCGGGGGAGAGCTCGACCTCCAGGCCGCGGCGGCCGGCCGAGACGCAGACCGTGCCGTGCCGCGTGGCCGACTGGTCCACGACCGTCGGCAGCCGCTTGCGCTGGCCGAGCGGGGAGATGCCGCCGCGGACGTACCCCGTGGTGCGTTCCGCCAGCGCCGGGTCGGCCATCGCCGCCCGCTTGCCGCCGACCGCCGCCGCGAGGGCCTTCAGGTCCAGCTGGCCCGCCACCGGGACCACCGCCACCGTCAGCACGCCGTCGACGTCCGCCACCAGCGTCTTGAAGACCCGCTCCGGCGAGACGCCCATCGCCTCGGCCGCCTCCTCGCCGTACGACGGGTGGGAGGGGTCGTGGTCGTAGGAGTGGACGGTGAACGGCACACCGGCCGCGGTGAGCGCGACCGTGGCGGGCGTGCCCGCGGACTGCTGCTTCTTGGACTTCTTCGCCATCGCGGCCGGTACCCCGTTAGGTCGTGCGTCAGTTGAGACTGGTCGGGCCGCGCGTCAGGTCCGACGACGGCAACGAGGGCAGGTTACGGATGATGGCCGTCTCCCGGCGAAGGAGTTTCAGTTCGTCGCGGAGCCGGGAGGCGGTGTCCGGTGCCTGGAGCAGACGCTGCTTCGTCGGCGTGTCCAGCATCATCGCGGCGGCGACCAGGTAGGAGACGACGCCCGGCTCGTCCGGCAGGTCCGCGCCGGTCGACAGGGACCGCTCGCGCGCCCCCGCCAGCCGCTTCTGGTACTGGCGGAACGCCCGCAGCACCCCCTCCGCCAGCGCCCCCGCCTCCTCGCCGGGATCCTCCTCCACCGGCTCCGCCTCGGCGGTCAGGAACGGGCCCGAGGAGTCGACCGACAGCAGCCGGATCCGGGTGGTGCCGGTCGCCAGCACCTCGAAGGTGCCGTCCGCCCGTTCCCGGATCGTCGCCGCGTCGGCCACACAGGCCACCTTGTGGAAGGCGCGCAGCGGGTCGGTGCCGAAGCCGGCCGCCGGGCCCCGGTCGGGCACCGCCGTCGGGTCCGGCATGCCGGGCACGCTCGGGGCCACCTCGTGGCCGTCGCGGATCGCCACGACGGCGAACCTGCGCGGCTCGTCCTCGGGGGTCTTCAGCAACTCGCGCATCATGGCGCGATAGCGCTCCTCGAAGACGCTGAGCGGAAGCACGAGCCCCGGGAACAGCACCGTGTTCAGGGGGAAGAGCGGAAGCCGGACGGTGGTCACGACGCAAAAGCCTAATGGTCGCCGAAGCGGACTCGCCCGCCCTGCTCATCTCGCGGACGCTCGGAGGTCCGCAAGGAGGCATTCGTTCCGGCCGCGGGGGCCCCGGACACCACCGCCGCGCGTACGGCCTGACGCACCTCGAGGAACCGGCCGAGCGGATCCTCGGCGTCCCGGTCCCACGGGAAGGACGTGGCGTACGGGCCGGTCAGACGCAGCTGCTCCAGGGCGTCCTGCCAGCGCTCCAGGCGGACGAGGACGTAGACCAGCAGGTTGCGCAGCTCGGCCGGCCAGCAGCGGCCCGCCGGCAGCCGGGCGGACAGCGCGACGGCACGGTCGGCCGCCGCCTCCACCCGCTCGCGCGGCACCTCGGGACCGCAGCCGTCGGTCAGATAGCCGAACGCCGCCCGCAGCGGCAGCGCCTGCGTGAGCGCGTCCCGCGGCGCGTCCTGTGCGGCCAGGTCGGCGAAGTCGAAGCACTCGCGGTGCGAACCGTGCCACGAGGACGCCAGGTAGCGCAGGGCCGCCACATGGCAGCCGTAGTGGTGCGGGGCGCGGCGGACCGCCGCCTCCCACAGCTCCTCGAAGTAGGTGTGACCGGCGCGCGCGCCCCGGGCGTGGTCCAGGGCGATCCGCCAGGGCACCGGGTCGCGGCCGTCCGACCGGGCGGCGGCCGTGATCAGCGGGCTCACCTCGCGCAGCAGCTCGGCCCGGGCCGGTGAGCCCCAGGCGCGGTCCACCGCCCGCTGGGCGTCCACCAGCAGCCCGTCGGGGTCGTGCGGGGCGAGGGCGCGCCAGGCGTCCAGCCACTCGGGGCGCGCGTGCGCGAAGCGGGCGAGGCGCCGCACATACCGGTCGCGGTGCTCCCAGGCGCCCGTGCGCCGGGTGGCGGCGAGCAGGTCGGCGGCCGGTACGTGGTCGCCGTCCGCCGCCCCGACCAGCGCCGGGCCCAGCATGTCGTCGGGTGCGTCGAGGAGCACCTCGTCGTCGGCGGGCAGCGCGACGAGGACGGCGGGCGCGGGGCCCGTCGACCTGCCGCGCACCCGGGAGGTACGGGTGAACCCGTGCAGCAGAGCCATGGTTGGACCATTGAAAGTCCGCAGGTCACAGCGGCGCCAGAGCCCACACGGAAGTCGGGGAAAGTTGTACGGGGCTCGGTCAAGGCCCGGTAAAAAGCAGAGGCCCCCTCACCTTGCACCGGGCCCCTGCCGCCCCATGAGCCACAGGAGTCTCGGCAACCTCAGGTGCGCCGCAGTGTCCTGGTCGCCCCCGCCGCCACGGTCGTCGCCAGGATCCAGCCCAGCAGGATGAACACGGCCGACAGCCACTGCCAGCCGCCGCGCATCTGCCAGAAGCCCACCTGGCCCAGGTCGATCACCGGCAGCAGCAGGTCCAGGGCGAACAGGGCCGGGTTCCACGCCGGATGCTCACCGCTCTTCAGGGGCGGGAGGTCCGCCCGCGCGAACGCCACCGACCCGCCCGCCCACAGCACCGCCATCCACACCGCGGCCCGGCCCGGCCGGTATCCGTAGGCGACCGTCCAGTCCTGCGCGTAGCCCCACAGCTTGGCCGCGGGCGGCAGGCTCTCGCGGCGACGGCGCTGCTTGGCGAGCAGCACCTCCCGGGCGTCCTCGTCCTCCCCGCCCTCCCGCAGCACGGCGGCCAGCCGCTCGTACGGCTCCGGGTTGTACTCGGCGCTCGCCGCGTCCACCCACCGCAGCCGCAGCGCCAGCGGGAACGGCCCGCGCGGCACCAGGTTCTCGTAGGTGAAGCCGCCCATGTGCAGCCGGCCCGGGCCCGGCCAGCTGTCCGCCCGGTCCATCAGGTTCACCACCTTGGCCCCCGACAGCACCACCTTGCCGCGCGCCGGCCGCTCCCCGAGGAAGCGCAGCTCCGGCGTCTGCACCCGGCGCAGCGACAGCTCCTGCTCGTCCGTGAAGGTGAACCCGGCCCCCTCGAAGTCGACCGCGTCCCCGAACCGCCCGTCGTCCAGCCGCACCCCGCCCTGGCACTCGAACCGCTGGATCCGCGTCCCGCGCGCCGGGGTCATCCCGCTGCGCGCCTGCGCGCCCAGCCCCGCCGGGGTCAGGTACAGCGAGCGCTCCACGGTCAGCTGCGGCGCGTTCAGCGCGAGGCGGGTGTACGGGTTGACCAGACGGGCGCCGCGCAGGCTCAGCGAGACACCTATCTGGGCGCTGCGCAGGCTCAGCTCGCCGTGCGACTCCAGCATCTCCGCCTGGAGGTCCTGGCCCACGGTCATCCCGTCGGCGGCTATCGAACGGCCGCTGCGGTCCCGGTGCACGATCGCCTGGTTGAGCAGCAGGTCCGTGCCGATCCGGGCGTCGGTGAGCCGTATGCCGCCCAGGAAGCGGCAGCGCGGCAGATGCAGATCGCCCTCGGTGTGCAGCCGGGCGGCCTCCAGGCGGGGCACCGAGCAGTCCACCAGCCGCACGGTCGTGAAACGGGCCTCCGGCAGCAGCACGTCCCGCTCGAAGCGGCAGCCGCGCATCTCCACGTACGGCACGACCGTGCCCCCGGCGAGGTCCAGGGTGCCGCTGATCCGCACCCCCACCAGCTTCAGCGAGGAGACCCGGCCGGCCAGCGCGGGCGGCCCGTCGAGCAGGAGCCAGCACACCACCCGCGCCCGGACCGTCCGCTCGGCGCCCCACGGATGCCCTCCGTGCGGATCGTCGACGACCGTGTCACCGCTGCTCAGGTCGTACACACTGCCGTTGCGGAAGGCCTGCCACATCCCGGCCTCCGCGGCGGTCAGGTCCTCCGGCGGCTCTCCGGCGCCCGGCCCCACCCCCTCGGTCACGGTGCTCCCCTCCTCCCCACGTACTCGCGGGTTCGTCCCTTCGTACAACCGTTCATGCCCATTCGGGTGACGTATTGAACACGGAAAGTGAAGAAGATCTCCGTCGTGTGCGCGGACCGTCACGGCCGGTGGTCCGTATCAGCCACTGGAACGGCCGAACGGCCCACCGCGCGGGTCTGAGAGAATTGAGCACGTGCTGCAACAATTCCTCGCCCGGATCGATCTGCGCGGCGACGCCCTCCCCGAGGGCCCCGCCCTGCGCGACCTGCTGCCCCGAGCCGACTTCGACGTGGCGGCCGCCCTGGACAAGGTGCGGCCCATCTGCGAGGACGTCCATCATCGGGGCGACGCGGCGCTGATCGACTTCGCCGAGCGGTTCGACGGCGTACGCCTGGAATCCGTCCGGGTCCCGGCCCAGGCGCTCACCGACGCCCTGGAGCAGCTGGACCCGGCCGTCCGCGCGGCCCTGGAGGAGTCCGCCCGCCGCGCCCGGCTCGTCCACCGCGCGCAGCGCCGCGCCACCCACACCACCCAGGTCGTCCCCGGCGGCACGGTCACCGAGAAGTGGGTCCCCGTCGACCGCGTCGGCCTGTACGCGCCGGGCGGCCGGTCCGTCTACCCCTCCTCCGTGATCATGAACGTGGTGCCCGCCCAGGAGGCCGGCGTCCCGTCCATCGCGCTCGCCTCCCCGGCCCAGGCCGAGTTCGGCGGACTGCCGCACCCGACCATCCTGGCCGCCTGCGCCCTGCTCGGCGTCGACGAGGTGTACGCGGCCGGCGGCGCCACCGCCGTCGCGATGTTCGCGTACGGCACCGAGTCCTGCCCGCCCGCGAACATGGTCACCGGCCCCGGCAACATCTGGGTCGCCGCCGCCAAGCGCTACTTCACCGGCCGCATCGGCATCGACGCCGAGGCCGGACCGACCGAGATCGCCATCCTCGCGGACTCCACCGCCGACCCGGTGCACGTCGCCTCCGACCTGATCAGCCAGGCCGAGCACGACCCGCTGGCCGCCGCCGTCCTGGTCACCGACTCCGCGGACCTCGCGGACGCGGTGGAGAAGGAGCTGGAGCCGCAGGTCAGGGCCACCCGGCACATCGACGACCGGATCGTGCCGGCCCTGTCCGGCCGCCAGTCCGCGATCGTCCTGGTCGACGGGATCGAGGAGGGCCTGCGGGTCGTCGACGCCTACGGCGCCGAGCACCTGGAGATCCAGACCGCCGACGCCGCCGCGCTCGCCGACCGGGTGCGCAACGCGGGCGCGGTCTTCGTCGGCCCCTGGTCCCCGGTCTCCCTCGGCGACTACGCGGCCGGCTCCAACCACGTCCTGCCCACCGGCGGCTGCGCCTGCCACTCCTCGGGCCTGTCCGTCCAGTCCTTCCTGCGCGGCATCCACGTCGTGGACTACAGCGAGGACGCGCTCGCCGAGGTCGCGCACCACGTGGTGACGCTGGCGGAGGCGGAGGACCTGCCCGCGCACGGCGCGGCGATCAAGGCCAGGTTCGGCTGGAAGGTGCCCGAGAGCAAGTGAACGACGTACGCATCGACGATCTCCCCGTACGGGACGAGCTGCGCGGCAAGTCCCCCTACGGCGCGCCCCAACTGGACGTCCCCGTCCGGCTGAACACCAACGAGAACCCCTACCCGCTGCCCGAGGCGCTGGTCGAGCGGATCGCCGAGCGGGTCCGTGAGGCCGCCCGGCACCTCAACCGCTACCCCGACCGGGACGCGGTCGAACTGCGCACCAGGCTGGCCGAGTACCTGACGGACACGGCCGGCCACCCGGTCGGCGTCGAGAACGTCTGGGCCGCCAACGGCTCCAACGAGGTCATCCAGCAACTGCTGCAGACCTTCGGCGGGCCGGGCCGCACCGCCCTCGGCTTCGAGCCGTCGTACTCGATGCACGGCCTCATCGCGCGCGGCACCGGCACCGGCTGGATCTCCGGCCCCCGCAACGACGACTTCACCGTCGACGTCGCCGCCGCCGAGAAGGCGATCGCCGAGCACCGCCCGGACGTCGTCTTCATCACCACCCCCAACAACCCCACCGGCAACGCGGTCCCGCCGGAGACGGTCCTCGCCCTGTACGAGGCCGCCCAGGCCGCCAAGCCGTCCATGGTGGTCGTGGACGAGGCGTACATCGAGTTCAGCCACGGCGACTCGCTGCTCCGCCTGATCGAGGGGCGGCCGCACCTGGTCGTCTCCCGCACCATGTCGAAGGCGTTCGGCGCGGCGGGCCTGCGCCTCGGCTACCTCGCCGCGCACCCCGCGGTCGTCGACGCCGTCCAGCTGGTCCGGCTGCCGTACCACCTGTCCGCCGTCACCCAGGCGACCGCGCTGGCCGCCCTGGAGCACACCGACACCCTGCTCGGCTACGTCGAGCAGCTCAAGGCCGAGCGGGACCGGCTGGTCGCCGAACTGCGCGCCATCGGCTACGAGGTCACCGAGTCCGACGCGAACTTCGTCCAGTTCGGCAGGTTCGAGGACGCCCACGCCACCTGGCGGAAGATCCTCGACCGGGGGGTCCTGGTCCGGGACAACGGCGTCCCCGGATGGCTGCGGGTCACCGCCGGCACCCCCGCCGAGAACGACGCGTTCCTCGACGCGGTCCGTGATCTCAAGAAGGAACAGGAGCAGAGCGCATGACTCGCGAAGGCCGCGTGGGCAGAGTCGAACGCACCACGAAGGAAACGTCCGTCCTCGTCGAGATCGACCTCGACGGCACCGGGAGGACCGAGATCTCCACCGGGGTCGGCTTCTACGACCACATGCTCGACCAGCTCGGCCGGCACGGTCTGTTCGACCTCACCGTGAAGACCGAGGGCGACCTGCACATCGACTCCCACCACACCATCGAGGACACCGCCCTCGCGCTCGGCGCCGCCTTCCGGCAGGCCCTCGGCGACAAGGTGGGCATCTACCGCTTCGGCAACTGCACCGTCCCGCTGGACGAGTCCCTCGCCCAGGTCACCGTCGACCTCTCCGGCCGCCCCTACCTCGTGCACACCGAGCCCGAGAAGATGGCGCCGATGATCGGCGAGTACGACGTGACGATGACCCGGCACATCCTGGAGTCCTTCGTCGCCCAGGCGCAGATCGCCCTGCACGTGCACGTGCCCTACGGGCGCAACGCGCACCACATCGTGGAGTGCCAGTTCAAGGCCCTCGCCCGCGCCCTGCGCTACGCCTCCGAGCGCGACCCCCGCGCGGCCGGCATCCTGCCCTCCACGAAGGGCGCGCTGTAAGCCATGAACGGCCTGTCCACCGTCCTGATCGTCGTCGGCCTCTTCCTGGTCGGCGGGATCGTCTCCTTCGTCAAGCAGAAGATGCCCACGAGCCTGATCGTGGTCCTCTCGATCGGCGCCGCGATGTGCCTCGTCGCCGGCGCCATGAGGCTGGAGGTGTGAGCTCTTGAGCACCACCAAGAAGGTCGTGGTCTTCGACTACGGCTTCGGCAACGTCCGCTCCGCCGAGCGCGCCCTCGCCCGCGCGGGGGCCGACGTCGAGATCACCCGCGACTTCGACCGGGCCATGAACGCCGACGGGCTGCTGGTGCCCGGCGTCGGCGCCTTCGCCGCCTGCATGCAGGGTCTGAAGGAGGCACGCGGCGACTGGATCGTCGACCGCAGGCTCTCCGGCGGCCGCCCCGTGATGGGCATCTGCGTCGGCATGCAGATCCTGTTCGCGCGCGGCATCGAGCACGGCGTGGAGAGCGAGGGCCTCGACGAGTGGCCCGGCTCGGTCGAGCCGCTCCAGGCCGACGTCGTCCCCCACATGGGCTGGAACACCGTGGACGCCCCGGCCGGCTCCGAACTGTTCGCCGGCCTCGACGCGGACGCCCGCTTCTACTTCGTGCACTCCTACGCCGTCCAGGACTGGACCCTGGAGACGGCCAACCCGGCGATGCGCGCCCCGCTCGTCACCTGGTCCACCCACGGCAAGCCGTTCGTGGCGGCCGTGGAGAACGGCGCCCTGTGGGCGACCCAGTTCCACCCCGAGAAGTCCGGCGACGCCGGTGCCCAGCTCCTCACCAACTGGATCGGAACCCTGTAGAGACATGGCCAAGCTCGAACTGCTCCCCGCCGTCGACGTCCGCGACGGCCAGGCCGTCCGCCTGGTGCACGGCGAGTCGGGGACGGAAACGTCGTACGGCTCCCCCCTGGAGGCCGCCCTCGCCTGGCAGCGCTCCGGCGCCGAGTGGCTGCACCTGGTCGACCTGGACGCCGCCTTCGGCACCGGGGACAACCGTGAGCTGATCGCCGAGGTCGCCGGGGCGATGGACATCAAGGTGGAGCTGTCCGGAGGCATCCGCGACGACGACACCCTCGCCGCCGCCCTCGCCACCGGCTGCACCCGCGTCAACCTCGGCACCGCCGCCCTGGAGACCCCCGAGTGGGTCGCCAAGGTCATCGCCGAGCACGGCGACAAGATCGCCGTCGGCCTCGACGTGCGCGGCACCACCCTGCGCGGCCGCGGCTGGACCCGCGACGGCGGCGACCTCTACGAGACGCTGGCCCGCCTCGACAAGGAGGGCTGCGCCCGCTACGTCGTCACCGACATCGCCAAGGACGGCACCCTTCAGGGCCCCAACCTGGAGCTGCTGAGGAACGTCTGCGCCGCCACCGACCGCCCCGTGGTCGCCTCCGGCGGCGTGTCCTCGCTGGACGACCTGCGCGCCATCGCGGGACTCGTGCCGCTCGGTGTCGAGGGCGCCATCGTCGGGAAGGCCCTGTACGCCAAGGCGTTCACCCTGGAAGAGGCCCTGGAGGTCACGTCGTGAACAAGGACACGGTGCGATGACGTCCGATGCCGTACGGCGCGTGCAGAGCGGAAGCCCCTGGGAGGAGTCCTTCGGCTTCGCGCGCGCCGTGGCGGCCGGTGACCGCGTCCTGGTGGCGGGCACGACCTCGTTCCGGGGCCGCGTCCTGTATGGGGAGGGCGACCCCTACGAGCAGGCCAAGGTGGCCTTCACCATCGCGCTGGAGGCGATCGGCGAGTTCGGGCTCGGCGTCGAGTCCGTGATCCGCACCCGCGTCCACCTCGCCCACGCGCGCGACGTCGACGCGGCCGGGCGGGCCCACAAGGAACTGTTCGACGCGGTGCGCCCGGTCACCACCGTCCTGGTGGTCGAGGGCTTCGTCGACTCGCGCGTGCTGGTCTCAGTAGAACTGGAAGCATTCAGAGGAGCCGTGAATTCATGACCCTGGCGGTCCGAGTCATCCCCTGCCTGGACGTGGACAACGGCCGGGTCGTCAAGGGCGTCAACTTCCAGAACCTGCGCGACGCGGGCGACCCCGTCGAGATGGCCAAGGTGTACGACGCCGAGGGCGCCGACGAGCTGACGTTCCTGGACATCACCGCCTCGTCGGGCAACCGCGAGACGACCTACGACGTGGTGCGCCGCACGGCCGAGCAGGTGTTCATCCCGCTGACGGTGGGCGGCGGCGTCCGCACCACGGAGGACGTGGACAAGCTGCTGCGCGCCGGCGCCGACAAGGTGGGCGTGAACACCGCCGCCATCGCCCGGCCGGACCTCATCCGCGAGATCGCCGAACGCTTCGGCCGGCAGGTCCTGGTCCTCTCGGTCGACGCCCGCCGTACGGACGCCGGTTCCTTCGAGGTCACCACGCACGGCGGCCGCCGGGGCACCGGCATCGACGCCGTGGAGTGGGCGCACCGCGCCGCCGAACTGGGCGCGGGTGAGATCCTGCTCAACTCCATGGACGCCGACGGCACCAAGGACGGCTACGACCTGGAGATGATCGCGGCCGTGCGCAAGCACGTCACCGTCCCGGTGATCGCCTCGGGCGGCGCCGGCAAGCTGGCCGACTTCCCGCCCGCGGTCGCGGCCGGCGCCGACGCCGTGCTGGCCGCCTCCGTCTTCCACTTCGGCGACCTGCGCATCGGCCAGGTCAAGGAGACCCTCCGGGAGGCGGGCCACCCGGTCCGGTGAGGCTCAGTGCGTCGGCTGAGCCAGCTGGATCAGGTTGCCGACCGTGTCGTCCAGGACGGCGGTGAGGAACGGGCCCTGTTCCTGCGGGTCCTGCACGAAGTGCACGCCCTCCCCGCGGAGCCGCTCGAACTCCGCGCGGAGGTCGTCCACCGAGAGCACGATGGCGGGCAGCCCCGCCTCGCGGACCGACCGGCGGTAGGGCTCGGCGATCGGGCCCTGCCCCGGCTCCAGCAGCAGCTCCACGTCCGGCTGGGCACCCTCGCGGGCGCCCACGGTGACGAACAGCGTGCCGCCGCCCAGGTCCATGTGGGTGCGGGTCTCGAAGCCGAGGACATCGGTGTAGAAGGCGCGCGCCTTCGCCACGTCGTCGACGTACACGCTGGCCATGGCCACTTTGATCACGAGCTGCGCCTTTCCGGTACGGATCAGATGCCGAGCTGTTTGGTCCCGCGCAGCTTCGCGATCGCGTCCTCCTCGCCCTCCAGCGCGATCTTGGCCGCGCCCTGCCGGCCGTAGGCGAACAGCACCAGCTCGGACGGCTCCCCGGTCACCGTGACCACCGGGGTGCCGCGGTGCGCCACCGCCGTCTGGCCGTCCGGACGGCGCAGCACCAGACCCGTCGGCGTGCCGCGGCCCATCAGCCGCGCGGAGCGCTCCAGCCGCGACCACAGGGCGTCCTGGAACACCGGGTCGAGCTCACGCGGCGTCCAGTCCGGCTGGGCCCGGCGGACGTCCTCCGTGTGGACGTAGAACTCGACGATGTTCGACAGCTCGTCGACCTGCTTGAGCGAGAAGGGTGAGAAGCGCGGCGGACCGGTCCTGATCAGCTGGATCAGCTCCTCGTACGGCTTGGCGGTGAACTCCGCCATCACCCGCTCCAGGCGCGCCGCGAGCTGCTTGACCAGCATGCCGCCGGCCGCGTCGGGGCGGCGCTCGCGCACCACCACGTGGGCGGCGAGGTCGCGGGTCGTCCAGCCCTCGCACAGGGTGGGGGCCTCGGGGCCCGTGGTCTCCAGGAGGTCGGCCAGGAGGAGCCGTTCACGCTTGGCATGGGTCGACATGCCAGCCAGCCTACGGCCGGGCGCCGGGTCCGCCCACCCGTCGCCCGGCGGCCCCCGCGCGGACACCCGTCCACCGCCGTGCCCAATCGGTGGACGCGCGCGCGGGCGGGACCGTCCCGCGCGGCACAATGGTGACCATGACCAGCACGTCCCGGCCCAGCCGCCTCGACCCGGACATCGCCGCGCGGCTCAAGCGCAGCCCCGACGGCCTCCTGCCCGCCATCGCCCAGCAGTACGACACCGGAGAGGTGCTGATGCTGGGCTGGATGGACGACGAGGCGCTGCACCGCACGCTGACCACCGGCCGCTGCACCTACTGGTCGCGCAGCCGGCGGGAGTACTGGGTCAAGGGCGACACCTCCGGCCACTTCCAGTGGGTCAGGTCGGTCGCCCTCGACTGCGACGCGGACACCGTGCTGGTCAAGGTCGACCAGGTCGGCGCCGCCTGCCACACCGGCGCCCGCACCTGCTTCGACGCCGATGTCCTGGTGGTGGCGGACGCCCCCGCCTCGGATCAGTAGGGTCTGCGGCCATGGACCTCGAGACGTTCCGCAAGCTGGCCACCGACCGCCGGGTCGTCCCGGTCACCCGCAAGCTGCTCGCCGACGGCGACACACCGGTCGCGCTCTACCGCAAGCTCGCCGCCGAGCGCCCCGGCACGTTCCTGCTCGAATCCGCGGAGAACGGCCGTGCCTGGTCCCGCTACTCCTTCGTCGGGGTCCGCAGCGCCGGCACCCTCACCGAGCGGGACGGACAGGCCCACTGGGAGGGCACGCCGCCCGTCGGCGTCCCCACCGACGGCGACCCCCTCGCCGCGCTGCGCGCCACCCTCCGGGCCCTGCACACCCCCCGCGACCTCACCCACGACCTGGGCCTGCCGCCCTTCACCGGCGGCATGGTCGGCTATCTGGGCTACGACATCGTGCGCCGCCTGGAGAAGATCGGCCCCGGCGAGCGCGACGACCTGCGGCTGCCCGAGCTGACCATGCTGCTCACCAGCGACCTCGCCGTCATGGACCACTGGGAGGGCTCCGTCTGGCTGATCGCCAACGCGATCAACCACAACGACCTGGACACCGGCGTCGACGAGGCGTACGCCGACGCCGTGGCCCGCCTCGACGCCATGCAGGCCGACCTCACCCGCGCGGTGGCCCAGCCGCCCGCCGTCCTCCCGCCCTCCGAGCTGCCCGGCTACACCGCCCTGTGGGGCGGCCCCGACTTCCAGCGGGCCGTGGAGGACGTCAAGGAGCGCATCCGCGCGGGGGAGGCCTTCCAGGTCGTCCCCTCCCAGCGGTTCGAGACGCCCTGCACCGCGAGCGCCCTGGACGTCTACCGGGTGCTGCGGGCCACCAACCCCTCGCCCTACATGTACCTGTTCCGCTTCGACGGCTTCGACGTGGTGGGCTCCTCGCCGGAGGCCCTGGTGAAGGTCGAGGACGGACGGGCCATGGTCCACCCCATCGCCGGGACCCGGCCCCGCGGCGCCACCCCGCAGGAGGACCAGGCCCTCGCCGACGAACTGCTCGCCGACCCCAAGGAGCGCGCCGAGCACCTCATGCTCGTCGACCTCGGGCGCAACGACCTCGGGCGCGTCTGCGAACCCGGTTCCGTCGAGGTCGTCGACTTCATGTCCGTCGAGCGGTACTCGCACGTCATGCACATCGTCTCCACCGTCACCGGCCGGGTCACCCCCGAGCGCACCGCGTTCGACGTGCTCACCGCCTGCTTCCCGGCCGGCACCCTCTCCGGCGCGCCCAAGCCCCGCGCGATGCAGATCATCGACGAGCTCGAACCGTCCCGGCGCGGGCTGTACGGCGGCTGCGTCGGCTACCTCGACTTCGCCGGCGACTCCGACACCGCGATCGCCATCCGCACCGCCCTGCTGCGGGACGGCACCGCCTACGTCCAGGCCGGCGCCGGGATCGTCGCCGACTCCGACCCGGTCGCCGAGGACACCGAGTGCCGCAACAAGGCGGCGGCGGTGCTGCGCGCCGTGCACACCGCCAACCGGCTCGGAACGGCCTGAGACGAACCCCGGGTGACGGTTCGCCCGGGGTTCAGGCGATAGTGGAGGGCGTGACTGCTGTACCTACCCCCCGCCCCGAGGCCGCCGGCTCCGCCCGGACCGGCCGCCTCAGCCTCGCCGTCGCCCTGCTGTGCGGCGCCCTGGGCGCGGCCGTGGCCCTGCTCGCCACCCGGCAGGAGTGGTCGCGGGGCACCGCGACGGTGGCCGGCGGCGCCTTCCCCCTGACCGCCCGGGGCAGCGACGTCACCGGCGTCCCCGCCGCCCTGGCCGTCGTCGGGCTGGCCGCCCTCGTCGCCGTCTTCGCCGTGCGCCGGGCCGGCCGGCTGGCCGTCGCCGCGCTCCTCGCCCTCTCCGGCGCGGGCACCGTCGCGGCGGCGCTGCTCGGCGCGTCGGACGGCGCGGCCCTCGACGAGAAGGCCGCGGAGGCCTCCGGCGACACCTCGGCGACCGTGGACGCCCTCAGCCACACGGCGTGGCCGTACGTGGCCGCCGCCGGCGGGGTGCTGCTGCTGCTGGCCGGGCTGCTGGCGCTGCGCTACGGACGGCTGTGGCCGGCCATGTCGGGCCGCTACGAGCGGGGCGGCGCGCCCCGGCCGCGGCGCAGGCCCGCACCGGTCGACCCGGACCGGCCCGAGGACCTGTGGAAGGCGCTCGACCGCGGCGAGGACCCCACCGGCGCCTGACCGCCGCGCCGCCCCCGCGGGCGGTACGGCCGCCGTGCCGTCCGGTACCCCCGGTCTCCCCCCGGGCGCGCGTGCGGGACAATGAGGGCGAGCGTCTGCTCAGACACGTACACAGCAACGAGGAGCAAGCAATGGCGGGCAGCAGCCACGGTCACACCCCGGCCGCCTGGACCGGTGTCATCATCGCCTTCATCGGTTTCTGCGTCGCGGGCGCGTTCATGGTGATGGACCAGCCCGTGGGCTTCTGGGGCGGCATGGGCGTCGTGCTCCTCGGCGGTGTCGTCGGCGCCGTGATGCGCGCGATGGGCATGGGCCAGCCGAAGAGCGACCACCCCGTGCACCAGGTCACCGGCGACCGCGCCCCGGCCCGCGCCGAGGGCTGAGCACCGCGGAGCACTCCCGACGGGGGCGGCCGGCACGGTGGTGCCGGAACCGCCCCTGACGCGTACCGGGGGGGGACAATGCACCGCGTGAACGCCCTCGATCCCGGAGCGACCCGCGCCGGGGCGGCCCGGTCGGCCGTCCCCGCCGGTGTGCTCGCCGCCGTCGCCGGAGCCTTCGCCTACGTCGGCACGGTGGACCCCAACGAACCCGGCCACTACCCGGTCTGTCCGCTGCTGCGCCTCACCGGCCTGTACTGCCCCGGCTGCGGCGGACTGCGCAGCGCGCACGCCGTCGTCCACGGCGACCTCCTGGCCGCTCTCCAGGCCAACGCGCCCGCCGTCCTCGGCTACGCGGCCTTCGCCGTGCTGTGGACCGTCTGGGTGGTCCATGCGGTGCGCGGCAGGCCGCTGCGGATCGACCCGCATCCGGCGCTCCTGTGGTCCCTGGGGGTGTTGCTGCTGGTCTTCACGGTTGTCCGGAACCTGCCGTTCGGTGGCTGGCTGCACCCTTGATCAATGGGTGAACGTCCAGGTAGTGGAATCACTGTCGCCCGGATGCGGGGCCCGCGCCCCGCTGCGGATACCATCGCATTGACCATCGAAAGACCGACCGTCAGGAAGGGGGCCGCTCGCGTGAGTGTGCTCGACGAGATCATCGACGGAGTCCGTGCCGACCTCGCGGAGCGGCAGGCGCGCGTCAGCCTCGACGAGCTCAAGGAGCGCGCCGCGAAGGCACCCGCCGCCAAGGACGGCGTGGCCGCCCTGCGCGGCGACGGCGTCAAGGTGATCTGCGAGGTCAAGCGCTCCAGCCCGTCCAAGGGCGCGCTCGCCGCGATCGCCGACCCGGCCGGACTCGCCGCCGACTACGAGGCGGGCGGCGCCGCCGTCATCTCCGTCCTCACCGAGCAGCGCCGCTTCGGCGGATCGCTGGCCGACCTGGAGGCGGTCCGCGCGCGGGTGGACATCCCCGTGCTGCGCAAGGACTTCATCGTCACCTCGTACCAGCTCTGGGAGGCCCGCGCGTACGGCGCCGACCTCGCGCTGCTGATCGTCGCCGCCCTCGACCAGCCGGCCCTGGAGTCGCTGATCGAGCGCGCCGAGTCCATCGGCCTCACCCCGCTGGTCGAGGTGCACGACGAGGACGAGGTCGAGCGCGCGGTGGACGCCGGCGCCAAGGTCATCGGTGTCAACGCGCGCAACCTCAAGACCCTCGAGGTCGACCGCGGCACCTTCGAGCGGGTCGCCCCGGAGATCCCCGGCCACCTCGTCAAGATCGCCGAGTCCGGCGTCCGCGGCCCGCACGACCTGATCGCGTACGCCAACGCCGGCGCCGACGCCGTCCTGGTCGGCGAGTCCCTGGTCACCGGCAAGGACCCCAAGACGGCCGTCTCGGACCTGGTGGCGGCGGGCGAGCACCCGGCCCTCCGCCACGGCCGGGGCTGATCCACCGGTAGGCTGGCCCCGATGACGCGCTCACTGACCCCGGCCCGGGACCCGTACGCCCGCCTCGCGCGCGGCTGCCGGCCCCGAGGCTGCCGCGCGCCCGCCCGCAGGGTGCACGGCCGTCGGGTGCGGTACGTCATCGGCGACGAGCCCGGGCAGGTCAACGGGCGGCGATGGCACCGCACCCCCAGGGGCGCGGTGCGTTCTGACCATGCGACTCCGTCGCGTGAGCGCGACCAGTCACACACGGCCTGAAGCCGGCTGGTAAGCCCCGCCCCCACGGCGACTGGTGCCCACCACAAACCCACCGTGAGGCTCACGCATGCCCAGCACCTTCTTCATTCCCGACCCGGAGGGTCAAGTCCCCAGCGCCGAGGGCTACTTCGGCGCCTTCGGCGGCAAGTTCATCCCCGAGGCCCTGGTCGCGGCGGTCGACGAGGTCGCCGTCGAGTACGACAAGGCCAAGTCCGACCCCGCGTTCGCCCGCGAGCTCGACGACCTCCTGGCCCACTACACCGGCCGCCCCTCGGCGCTCACCGAGGTCCCCCGGTTCGCCGAGCACGCCGGCGGGGCCAGGATCTTCCTCAAGCGCGAGGACCTGAACCACACCGGCTCGCACAAGATCAACAACGTGCTCGGCCAGGCCCTGCTCACCAAGCGCATGGGCAAGACCCGCGTCATCGCCGAGACCGGCGCCGGCCAGCACGGCGTGGCCACCGCCACCGCCTGCGCCCTGTTCGGCCTGGACTGCACGATCTACATGGGCGAGATCGACACGCGGCGCCAGGCCCTCAACGTGGCCCGGATGCGCATGCTCGGCGCCGAGGTCATCGCCGTGAAGTCCGGCAGCCGCACCCTCAAGGACGCCATCAACGAGGCGTTCCGCGACTGGGTCGCCAACGTCGACCACACCCACTACCTCTTCGGCACCGTCGCGGGACCGCACCCCTTCCCGGCCATGGTGCGCGACTTCCACCGCGTCATCGGCGTCGAGGCCCGCCGCCAGCTCCTGGAGCGCGCCGGACGGCTGCCCGACGCCGCGATCGCCTGCGTCGGCGGCGGCTCCAACGCCATCGGCCTCTTCCACGCCTTCCTCCCCGACGCGGACGTACGCCTCATCGGCTGCGAGCCCGCCGGGCACGGCGTCGAGACCGGTGAGCACGCCGCCACCCTCACCGCGGGCGAGCCCGGCATCCTGCACGGCTCGCGCTCCTACGTCCTCCAGGACGACGAGGGCCAGATCACCGAGCCGTACTCCATCTCGGCCGGCCTGGACTACCCGGGCATCGGACCCGAGCACTCCTACCTCAAGGACAGCGGCCGCGGCGAGTACCGCGCGGTCACCGACGACGCCGCCATGCAGGCCCTGCGCCTGCTGTCGCGCACCGAGGGCATCATCCCGGCCATCGAGTCCGCCCACGCGCTGGCCGGCGCCCTGGAGGTCGGCCGGGAACTCGGCTCGGACGGGCTGATCGTCGTCAACCTGTCCGGCCGCGGCGACAAGGACATGGACACCGCCGCCCGCTACTTCGGGCTGTACGACACCGACGCCGAGGTCGCCGAGGACGCCTCCGGCACCGCTGAGATCGAGGGGGACGCCAAGTGAGCGGGAACGTGCGGCTGCTGGACGACACCCTCGCCGCGGCGAAGGCCGAGGGCCGCGCCGCCCTCATCGCCTACCTCCCGGCCGGGTTCCCGACCGTGGACGGCGGCATCGAGGCGGTCAAGGCGGCGCTGGACGGCGGTGCCGACGTCGTGGAGGTGGGGCTGCCGCACAGCGACCCCGTCCTCGACGGACCGGTCATCCAGACCGCCGACGACATCGCCCTGCGCGGCGGCGTGAGGATCGCGGACGTGATGCGCACGGTCCGCGAGGCGCACACCGCCACCGGCAAGCCGATCCTCGTCATGACGTACTGGAACCCCATCGACCGCTACGGCGTCGAGCGCTTCACCGCCGAGCTGGCCGAGGCGGGCGGCGCCGGGTGCATCCTGCCCGACCTGCCCGTCCAGGAGTCGGCGCTGTGGCGGGAGCACGCCGACAAGCACGGACTCGCCACGGTCTTCGTGGTCGCGCCCAGCAGCAGGGACGAGCGGCTGGCCGAGATCACCGCGGTGGGCAGCGGCTTCGTCTACGCCGCCTCCCTGATGGGTGTCACCGGCACCCGCGAGTCGGTCGGCGCGCAGGCCGAGGACCTGGTGCGGCGCACCCGCGCCACCACCGGCCTTCCGGTCTGCGTCGGGCTCGGCGTCTCCAACCCGGCCCAGGCGGCCGAGGTCGCCGGCTTCGCCGACGGCGTGATCGTCGGCTCCGCCTTCGTCAAGGGGATGCTGGACGCCCCCGACCACGCCGCCGGCGTCGAGGCCGTCCGCACGCTCGCCGGTGACCTGGCCAAGGGCGTACGCGGACAGGCGTGACCGGCGGGGGATCCGCAGACAGTCATACGGGTCCCTCGTAAGGGTGGACCTGGGACCGGGGAGGCGCTGCGCGCCTCCCCGGTTCGTTCTGCGGGGTGTGAGCGAGAAGAACCGTGAGGGAAAGCGCACCGCCCGGGAGCGGCTGGCGGTCGAGCGCGAGAAGCAGAAGTCCGCGGAGAAGCGGCGCCGCACCCTGATCGTGGGGGCGAGCGTGGTCTGTGTCCTGGGGCTCGCGGCGGTGATCGGCGTCGTCGCGGCCAACGCGGGCAACGACGAGGAGAGCGAGGCCGCCGGCCCCGTCGTGGCCCCCTCGGGCGCCCTGGGCAAGGACGGCACCGCGATCCCGGTCGGCAAGCAGGGCGCCAAGGCCACGCTCACCGTGTGGGAGGACTTCCGCTGCCCCGCCTGCAAGGCCTTCGAGGAGGCCTTCGGCCCGACCGTCCACGAGCTGACCGAGGCCGGGCAGCTCAAGGTGGAGTACCACCTGGTCACGCTGATCGACGGCGGCATGGGCGGCACCGGCTCCCGCACCGCGGCCAACGCCGCCGCCTGCGCCCAGGACGCCGGGAAGTTCACCGCCTACCACGAGGTGCTGTTCCGCAACCAGCCGATGGAGAGCGACGACGCCTACGCCGACAGCGGCAAGCTGCTCGACCTGGCCGGCAAGGTCGACGGGCTCGTCACCCCGGCCTTCCGCTCCTGCGTCGAGGACGGCACGCACAACGGCTGGGTCGCCAAGTCCCACCAGGCCTTCCAGAAGGAAGGGCTCAGGGGCACGCCGACCGTCCTGTTCAACGGCGAGAACATCTACCAGGACAGCTCGATGACCCCCGAGAAGTTCCGGCGGATGGTCGAGGAGGCCAACAAGGGATAGAGCGGGGCCCCGGGGATTTCTCCCGGGTCCTGTTATGGAGCCGTAGCCGGGCCGCCCGCCGTGCGGCCGGTCCGGCACGGTAGCGTCGACCCTGCCATGGAACTTGCCTACATTCCCAGCCCGTCGAGCGGGGTGCTGTACCTCGGCCCCGTCCCGCTGCGCGGCTACGCGTTCTGCATCATCATCGGTGTCTTCGTCGCCGTCTGGCTCGGCAACAAGCGCTGGGTCGCCCGGGGCGGCCGGGCCGGCACGGTGGCCGACATCGCTGTCTGGGCCGTGCCGTTCGGCCTGGTCGGCGGCAGGCTCTACCACGTGATCACGGACTACCAGCTGTACTTCAGCGAGGGCCGTGACTGGGTGGACGCCTTCAAGATCTGGGAGGGCGGCCTCGGCATCTGGGGCGCGATCGCCTTCGGCGCGCTCGGCGCCTGGATCGGCTGCCGCCGCCGGGGTGTCCCGCTGCCCGCCTACGCCGACGCCGTCGCGCCGGGCATCGCCCTCGCCCAGGCGATCGGACGCTGGGGCAACTGGTTCAACCAGGAGCTGTACGGGCGCAGCACCGACGTGCCGTGGGCGGTGGAGATCACCTCCTCCGCCGACGGCCGCGTTCCCGGCACGTACCACCCGACGTTCCTGTACGAGTCGCTGTGGTGCGTCGGCGTGGCGCTGCTGGTGATCTGGGCCGACCGCCGCTTCAAGCTCGGACACGGGCGGGCGTTCGCGCTCTACGTCGCCGCCTACTGCGCGGGCCGGTTCTGGATCGAGTACATGCGGGTCGACGAGGCCCACGAGATCCTCGGCCTGCGGCTGAACAACTGGACCTCGATCGTCGTCTTCCTGCTCGCGGTGCTCTACATCGTGCTCTCCGCGCGCAAGCGGCCGGGACGTGAGGACGTGGTGGAGCCGGGCGCCTCCGACGGGGAGGCCGCTTCCGCCGCCGAGGCCGACTCGGCCGACGCCGCGGACGACAAGGACGAGAAGGACGCCAGGGACGAGAAGGACGCGGCCGAGGCGTCGGACGGCGAGCAGGAAGCCGACGGGGCCGGGCAGGAGTCCAAGGACGGGGCCGGGTCGGCGAAGAAGAGCTGACACCCCGCTGTACGCCACGGAGGGCGCCCGGAGATCATCCGGGCGCCCTCCGCGTGTCCCGGCGCGGGACTTCAGGTGCGGCGGGCCAGACGGAGCGTGCGGTGGGCCGCCGTCACCACCGCCGCGTCGACGAAGGTGCCGTCCGGGAGGGCCTGGGCGCCCTGCTGCGCGGCCGCCGCCTTGAGCACGGTCTCCGCCTGTTCGACCTCCTCCTCGGTGGGCCGGTAGGCCCGCTCGATCACCGGCAGCTGGCGCGGATGGATCGCCGCGCGGCCCAGGAACCCCAGGGCACGGCCGTGGCGGCAGGAGGCCGCCAGGCCGTCCAGGTCCCGGGTGTCCGGGTGCACGGACTGGGCGGGCGGGGCCAGGCCCGCCGCCCGCGCGGCGACCACCACCCGGGAACGGCACCAGTCGAGGCCCGCGTCGTCGCGTACGCCCAGGTCGGCCCGTAGGTCCGCCTCGCCGAGGGCGATGCCGCGCAGGGACGGGTGGGCGGTGGCCACGGCATGGGCGCGTTCGATGCCGAGGGCCGTCTCCAGGAGGGCGTACAGGGGGAGGGCGCCGCCGTGCGCGGAGGCGGTCCGGCGCGCGACGCGCACCACGTCGGACGGGGAGCAGACCTTGGGCAGCCGCAGTCCGGACAGGCCGGGGGCCGGGACGACGGCCGCGAGGTCGGCGCGGGCCCACGGGCCGGACAGCGCGTTGACCCGGACGTGGACCGGCACCGGCTGGGGGTCGCGCAGCAGCTCGGCGGCGGCCTCGCGGGCGTAGGCCTTGCGGTCGGGCGCGACCGCGTCCTCCAGGTCGATCACCACGACGTCCGCCCCGGAGGCGAGCGCCTTCGCCACCACGGCGGGGCGGTCGCCGGGGACGTACAGCCAGGTCAGCGGGACGAACGTCATGTGGCGCCCTCCGCGCGCAGCGCCGCGAGGTCGTCCGGGGTGAGACCGAGCCCGGTCAGGACCTCCTCGGTGTCCGCGCCGTGCGGGCGGCCCGCCCAGCGGATCGCGCCCGGCGTGCCGGAGAGCCGGAAGAGGACGTTCTGCATCCGCAGCGGGCCCAGTTCCGGGTCGTCGACCGTGGTGATCGTGCCCAGCGCCTGGTACTGGGGGTCCGCCATGACGTCCCGCACGTCCTGGACGGGCGCGACGGCCGCCTCCGCCTTCTCGAAGGCGGCCAGCACGTCGGCGCGGGTGTGCCGGGCGATCCAGCCGCCGACCGCCTCGTCCAGCACGTCCGCGTGCCGGGCGCGGTCCTCGCCGGTGGCGAACCAGGGTTCGTCGATCAGATCGGGCCGTCCCACCAGCACCATCACGCGCTCGGCGATCGACTGGGCCGAGGTGGAGACGGCGACCCAGGTGCCGTCGGCGGTGCGGTAGGTGCCGCGCGGGGCGTTGTTCTGGGAGCGGTTGCCGGTGCGCGACTGGACGTGGCCGAGCTGGTCGTACCAGGTCGGCTGGGGTCCGAGGACGGTCAGGATCGGCTCGATCAGCGCCATGTCGACGACCTGGCCCTCGCCGGTGCGGTCCCGTCCGGCCAGCGCGGCCATGACCGCGTACGCGGTGGCCAGGCCCGCGATGGAGTCCGCCAGCCCGAACGGGGGCAGGGTCGGCGGCGCGTCCGGTTCGCCCGTGATCGCGGCGAAGCCGCTCATCGCCTCGGCGAGCGTGCCGAAGCCCGGACGGTGCGCGTAGGGGCCGAACTGGCCGAAGCCGGTGACCCGGGCCAGGACCAGACGCGGGTTGACGGCGGACAGCTCGGGCCAGCCCAGGTCCCACTTCTCCAGGGTGCCGGGGCGGAAGTTCTCGATGATCACGTCGGCGTCCTCGGCCAGGCGCAGCAGGGTGGCCCGTCCGCCCGGCGTGGACAGGTCGAGGGTGATGGTGCGCTTGTTGCGGCCGAGCACCTTCCACCACAGGCCGATGCCGTCCTTGGACGGGCCGTGGCCGCGGGAGGGGTCCGGTTTCCTCGGGTGCTCGACCTTGACGACCTCCGCGCCGAAGTCGCCGAGCAGGGTCGCGGCGAGCGGCCCGGCGAAGAGGGTGGCGAGGTCCAGGACGCGCAGGCCGGTCAGCGGGGGGCCGGCGGGCGTGGGGTGGCTCATGGGCGGGAGGCCTCCAGACGGGTCAGACGGGCCAGGGTGTCGAAGCCGGTGCCGTGGAAGTCGCCGACGGAGGTGGCCAGCCGGTTCTTCAGCGGGGCCGTCCAGCGTTCGGGCAGGGCGTCGGGCGAACCGGCGAGCAGGGCGGCGACGGAGCCGGCGGTCGCGCCGTTGGAGTCGGTGTCCCAGCCGCCGGAGACGGCACGGCAGACGGAGCCGGCGAAGTCGCCGTCGGCGTGGGTGAGGGCGGCGGCGATCAGGGCGGTGTTGGGGACGGCGTGCACCCAGTGGTGGGTGGCGGCGTAGGTGTCGTGCAGCAGGTCGACGACGGTGTCGAAGTCGGTGTGCTCGTGGGCCAGCCGGACGGCCCGGCGGACGGCCCGGGCGAGCCGGGAGCGGGGCGGGACGACCGTGAGGCCGGTGCGCAGACAGGCGTGGACGTCGGGGGCGCCGCCGGCCGCGGCGGCGATGACGGCGGCGGTGAACATCGCCGCGTAGACGCCGTTGGCGGTGTGGGTGAGGGTGGCGTCGCGGTGGGCCTGCCCGGCCGCCGCGGCCGGGTCGCCGGGGTTGGTCCAGCCGTGCACGTCGGCCCGGATGAGGGCGCCGATCCACTCGCGGAACGGGTTGTGGTGACGGGCGGTCAGCGGGGGTTCCAGACCGCCGAGGAGGTTGCGGTAGGCGACCCGCTCGGCGGTGAAGGTGCGGCCGGCGGGGAGTTCGTCGAGCCAGACGCGGGCCACGTCGGTGGTGGTGAAGGCCCGGCCGTGCCGCTGGAGGACGAGCAGGCCCAGCAGGGGGTAGTTGAGGTCGTCGTCCTCGGGCATGCCGTCGATGTTCTCGGCGAGGGAGGTGCCCGCGGAGCGGCGGTTCCACGGGTGGCGGGCGAGGAGTTCGCCGGGGACGCCACGGGCGGTGAAGTACCCGGTCAGGGGCCAGTTCCCGGAGGCCCGGGCGAGGCCGCGGATGGCGTCGAGGGGGAGCTTCTCGACCGGTTTGCCCAGCAGGCAGCCCACGGCCCGGCCCAGCCAGGCGGCTTCCAGGCGTCGGGGGTCCGGCGGGGGCGGGCGGTGCTCGGGGGGACGGGGCCAGTCGGGGCACAGGGCCCGGATCGCGGCCGGGTCGGTCGGTTCGTCGTCCGCGAACGCGCCGGGCAGGTCGGACAGTTCGTCCAGCAGGTCGGTGGCCAGCAGCCGGAGGTAGCGGGACGCCGGCCGGTCGGACGCGCCCGCGGTGAGCGGGGCCTCGGGGCCGCCCGCCGCGCGCCAGCGGGCGGCGATCACCGAGGTCTCACGGCCGTCCAGGGCCGCCTGACGCAGTTCGTGGCCGATCAGGTCCTCCGGCTGGACCCAGGTCAGCCGGAGCATGCCGGGCCTTCCAGCCGGGCGAACGCCTCCTCGTGGGCGCGGCGGCGCCGGACGTCGCGGGCGAAGACCTCGCGGGTCACGGCGGTCAGTGTGGCCGCCGGTTCCCACAGGTCGAGACGGCTGGCCTCCGCCACCGTCTTGGACCAGTCCCGGGGGACGGGGGAGCCGAGGGCGCCGGTCACCGCCCCGGCCATCGTGGCGATGGAGTCGCAGTCGCGGCCGTAGTTCACCGCGCCCAGCACCGCGTGCCGGAAGTCGCCGCCGGCCACCACCACCATGCCCAGCGCGACCGGGAGTTCCTCGATGGCGTGCAGCCGGGACGGGCGCCGGGCACCCAGGGACGGGGAACGGTAGTCGGGGCCCACGGTGTCGTACGGCGTCACCGCCTCCCGCAGCGGGCCGAGCGCCGACTCGAAGTCCGTGTACCGCGCGGCCGTTGCGCAGACCTTCTCGATCGCCGCACGCGTGCCGTCCTTCGCCAGCGACAGACACGCGGCGACCACCGAGTCCGCCGTCGCCCCCGGCGCGCACGCCGCCGCCACGGCCGCCGCGAACACCCCGGCCGCCTCCCTGCCGTACGACGACTGGTGGGCGCCCGCCACGTCCAGCGCCTCGGCGTAGGCGGCGGCCGGGTGGGCGGCGTTGACCAGGCCGACCGGGGCCATGTACATCGCGGCACCGCAGTTGACGATGTTGCCGGTGCCCGCCTCGCGCGGGTCGACGTGACCGTAGTGCAGCCGCGCCACCAGCCACTTCTCCGCGAGGAAGATCCGGTGCAGGGGAAGCGCCTCCGCCTCCAGCTCGGGGATCCAGCGCGGGTGGGTCATCAGGTCCGGCACCAGGTGGTCGGCGACCGCGTAGGCGTCCAGGTGGTCGCGGACCGTCGCGTACACCCGGACCAGCGCGTGGGTCATCAGGGTGTCGTCGGTGACGTGGCCGTCGCCCTTGTGGTAAGGGGCGATGGGGCGGGCGGTGCGCCAGTCGTCGCCGTTCCACGGGCCGACGACACCGTGCACGCGTCCGCCGTGCCGCTCGGCGATCTGCTCGGGGGAGTAACCCTCGACCGGTCCGCCGAGGGCGTCGCCGACGGCCGCCCCCACCAGGGCTCCGGTGATCCGCTCGTCCAGGGGGAGACCCCCGTCGTCGTTTTCGTCCTTTTCGCGCGTCATGAGCGAATCATCCTCCGGGTGGGGCCGGTTGTGCGGCTTCCAGGAGTCCGGCGAGTTCCACCAGGTCGGTGCCGGTGAGCCGGGGGAGGACGCAGCCGGAGAGGGTGCGGCAGCTCTCCCTCCAGGACTCCGGGATCGCCGCCGCGCCGCCCAGCGCGCCGGTGAGGGCGCCGACGAGCGCCGGCGCGGAGTCCGCCACCCGGGACAGACAGGCCGCCGCGGGCACCGCCTCCGCGATCCGGCCGCGGGCGGCGGTGGCCAGGGCGAGGGCGACGGGCACGGTCTCGGCGGCGGCGATGCCGTAGCTGTAGACGTGGTCGACGATCTGGTGCTCCAGCGGCGGGACGAGGGCGAAGGCGCCGTCGGCGTCCGCCGCCAGCTTCAGGGCGTGCCGGGCGTTGCGGCCGATCTCCGTGTCCTCGGGCAGCTCGGCGCAGGCGGCGGCCACGCAGTCGTCCGCGTCCGCCCCGGCCAGCGCGAGGGAGACGGCGGCGGCCATGGCGCGGGCGCCGTGCACGCCGTCGCCGTCCTGGGTGTAGCGGGCGTCGAACTCGGCGAGATCGGCGGCGCCCCGGGGGTCGCCGGGGTGGGCCACGGCCAGGACACAGGCCCGTACGCAGGCGGCGTCGTCGAAGTAGTGCGGGTTGTCGTGGCCGGTGGCGGGCGGGCGCAGACCGGTGGCCAGGTTGCCGAGACCGGCCCGTACGGAGATGCGGGCGCGCAGGGGGAGCACGGCGGACTCGGTCTCGGGGGCGCGTGCGGTGGCCGCGGCGACCTCGGCGGCCACGGAGTTCCAGGTCAGGTCGAGGGCGGCGCGGGTGCGGCGCTCCCGGCTCAGGTCGCCGAGCGCGGTGTCGTCGCCGGCCCGCAGCACCGCCTCGGCGGCGAACGCCGCCCACTCCGCGTCGTCGGAGGGGCCGAGGCGGAGCGGTTCGGGGGGCTGGTTGAGGGCGATCGGTACGGGGAGGGTGGTGGTCGCGTTCTGCTCGGCGAAGGTGTCCAGCTCGCGGGTGAGGCGGCGGGTCCACTCGGGCATGCGGACGGCGCGGTGGCGGGCGGCGGGCCAGCCGGCGGCGTCGCCCGCGGCGAGGCCGAGGAGGAGGCCCTCGATACGGGTACGGGCCGGTGTGTGCGGTCGCCGGTGCGGTGCGGGGGGTCCGGGCTCGGCTTCGCCGTCGGCCGGGGCGGTCCCCTCCGCACCACCTGTGCGGCTTTCGTGGTCGGGTGCGGGTGGGTGCTGTGCGGGGGTGGGGGGTGGGGCGCCGTCCGTGGGGGTTGGTGCGGGCGGGGGTGGGTCGAGGGTGGGCTCGGGGCCGGTCGTGGGGGTGGGCGGGGCCTGGGTGTGGGGGGTCATGTGACGGTCTCCGTTGGGTCGGCCGGGGGCCGGGTGAAGGTGTGCGGGGCCGGGGCGCCGGCTCGTGGGGGTGGCTCGCCCGGTGTCAGGAGGTCCGCGACGCGCAGGACGTGGTGGCCCGCCATCGCCGGCAGGCAGGTGCCGCGGGCCGGGGCGATGGCGGCCGCCCAGGGCTCCGGGATCGCGTCCACCCCCTGGGTCGCCCCCGCCAGCGCGCCCGCCACCGCCGCCGTGGTGTCGGCGTCGCGCCCCATGTTGACGGCCGTCAGCACCGCCTGCTCGAAGTCCCCGTCGGCCGCCGCGTACGCCCCGAAGGCGAGGGCGACCGCCTCGGGGGCCAGGTCGGTCCACGG
Source organism: Streptomyces capillispiralis (assembly GCF_007829875.1). Taxonomy (NCBI): domain Bacteria; kingdom Bacillati; phylum Actinomycetota; class Actinomycetes; order Kitasatosporales; family Streptomycetaceae; genus Streptomyces; species Streptomyces capillispiralis. Next base: position 6,034,885 of record NZ_VIWV01000001.1, read on the forward strand.
GTAGCCGCCGATCACCACCGCGGCGCGGACCGCGCGTTCGCCGAGGTGGGCCGCGGTGACGGCGCGGCGCAGTGAGCGGGCGGTCCAGGAGTCGTCCGGGACCACCGCCAGCGCCGAGGCCACGACCGCGACCACCGGCGCCCCGGCCATCGCCGCCGCGACACCCGCCGCGACCGCCTGGCCGCCGTAGATGCCCTCGCCGTCGTGGCTGACCGAGCCGTCGACCGCCGCCAGCCGGGCCGCCTCGTCGGGACGCCCGGCCGCGAACACCCCGTGGGGCGCCGCCCGCATCGCCAGCCCGTCGCTCCAGGCGTGCCGGTGCTGGGCGGAGATCGGCGCGGCCAGGCCCCGGCGCAGGTTCTCCAGCGTGCCGCGCTCGCTGAAGCCGGCGCCCCGGAAGGGGCCCTCCGCGCGGTCGGCGATCAGCTCGTGCCAGGCGGCCTCCACGTGCGCCGGGGTGAGCGCGGAGCCGTGCCGGGCCAGCAGCAGACCGGAGAAGATCGCGTACTCGGTGTCGTCCGTGCCCGCCGGGTGGTCCGTCACGTAGCCCGTGATGCGGCCCCACCGCGCGCGGATCTCGGAGGGCTTCATGTTCTCGGCCGGGGCGCCCAGCGCGTCGCCGACGGCGAGGCCGAGCAGCGCGCCGCGCGCCCGCTCGCGGAGCCCGAGGGCGTCCCCGGGCGCGGGGACGGAGGGGATGCGGGCGGTCGATGCCATGCGCGGCTCTCCTCTCAGGTGCGCCCCGAGAGGCGCGGCCCCCTTTGCGGAACTGTCCCCGGTGCGGCGTCCGGCGCAGCCTCACCGGCCTCAGCGTCACCCGGTCGACATCTGTGCGCCCATCTACACAAACGAGCAGAACCCGCAAAACCGCAGGTTAGCCCAGCCTTTCCTTGCTGGCGGCGGGGAATGCGGGGACGTAGATTGAGTGTTGTCAAGAAGTAGAACGTGTCCAAACTAGTGCCGTGGGGGAACACGCATGGCCATCATCGAGACCGAGGCGGCGCTGCACGAGGCGCACCGCGACAACCACACGCACCGGGACGTGAACGGCGGCTGGCTGCGCCCCGCGGTCTTCGGCGCGATGGACGGACTGGTCTCCAACCTCGCCCTGATGACGGGTGTCGCGGGCGGGGCGGTCGGTCAGCAGACCGTCGTCCTCACGGGCCTCGCCGGCCTGGCCGCCGGTGCCTTCTCGATGGCGGCCGGGGAGTACACCTCCGTCGCCTCCCAGCGCGAGCTGGTCGAGGCCGAGCTCGACGTCGAGCGGCGCGAGCTGCGCAAGCACCCCAAGGACGAGGAGGCCGAGCTCGCCGCGCTCTACGAGGCCCGCGGCGTCGAGCCCCACCTGGCCCGCGAGGTCGCCCGGCAGCTGTCCCGGGACCCCGAGCAGGCCCTGGAGATCCACGCCCGCGAGGAGCTGGGCATCGACCCCGGCGACCTGCCCTCGCCCACCGTCGCCGCCGTGTCCAGCTTCGGCTCCTTCGCGCTGGGCGCCCTGCTGCCCGTACTGCCCTACCTGCTCGGCGCGGGCAGTCTGTGGCCGGCCGTGCTGCTGGCGCTGCTCGGGCTGTTCCTGTGCGGTGCGGTGGTGGCCAGGGTGACGGCGCGCAGCTGGTGGTACAGCGGACTGCGGCAGCTCGCCCTCGGTGGCGCGGCCGCCGGTGTGACGTACGCCCTGGGCGCGCTGTTCGGTACGGCCGTAGGATGATGCGTAGCGCACTTATGCGTTGGGCCGCATAAGTAGTCGTTACTTGCTGGTTTCGACGGCATGACCACTGGGCATGAGCCGTAAGCGCTGTGGGCAATGAGGCCGACGGCGTGCCCGCGGGACGGGCGAAGGAGCCGGATCCCGCCATCGGACCGACGGACATCGATCTGTCCGGCCAGGTCCCCATAGCTTCCACCGCCAGGCGCGGAACCCCGCCGCGATCCGTGTGGTGTCCGCATGTCGGAACGGGTTATCCCGGTTCCCGAGAACCGCTCCATCATGTAACCTGCACGAAATTTTGCACTCACGCAGAGGGCCAACGTCGTCCCTCGGCACTTGCACATGCCACATGACGACGACGGGAGAGCCGATGCGTACGCCGCGCCAGCCGTCCCAGCATTCCTCGAACGACCGCCTGAGCTGGTCTTTCATGGATGCTCGCCCTGCTGCGCAGGGTATGTACGACCCCCGCAACGAGCACGACGCCTGCGGCGTCGGCTTCGTCGCCACCCTGACCGGCGAGGCGTCCCACACCTTGGTCGAGCAGGCCCTCACCGTTCTGCGCAACCTCGAACACCGCGGTGCGACCGGCTCCGAGCCGGACTCCGGCGACGGCGCCGGAATCCTCTCCCAGGTCCCCGACGCGTTCTTCCGCGAGGTGGCCGGATTTGAACTGCCCGAGGCGGGCGGCTACGCCGTCGGCATCGCCTTCCTGCCGGAGCACGGCACCGAGGACGCCGTCGCCCGGATCGAGGAGATCGCCGCCGCCGAGGACCTGACCGTCCTCGGCTGGCGCGAGGTGCCGGTCGCGCCCGAACTGCTCGGCGCCACCGCCCGCTCGACCATGCCGGTCTTCCGGCAGATCTTCGTCGCCGCCGGCGACAGCCGGGGCATCGACCTCGACCGCAGGGCGTTCGTGCTGCGCAAGCGCGCCGAGCGCGAGGTGGGCGTCTACTTCCCGTCGCTGTCCGCGCGGACCGTCGTCTACAAGGGCATGCTGACCACCGGCCAGCTCGAACCCTTCTTCCCGGACCTGTCCGACCGCCGCTTCGGCTCCGCGATCGCGTTGGTGCACTCCCGGTTCTCCACGAACACCTTCCCGTCGTGGCCGCTCGCGCACCCCTACCGCTTCGTCGCCCACAACGGTGAGATCAACACCGTCAAGGGCAACCGCAACTGGATGCGCGCCCGCGAGTCCCAGCTCGCCTCCGAGCTCATCGGCAGCGGCAGCGACCTCGAGCGGATCTTCCCGATCTGCACGCCCGACGCCTCCGACTCGGCGTCCTTCGACGAGGTCCTGGAACTGCTGCACCTGGGCGGGCGCTCGCTGCCGCACTCCGTGCTGATGATGATCCCGGAGGCGTGGGAGAACCACGACTCCATGGACCCGGCCCGGCGCGCCTTCTACCAGTACCACTCCACGATGATGGAGCCCTGGGACGGCCCCGCCTGCGTCACCTTCACCGACGGCACCCAGGTCGGCGCCGTGCTCGACCGCAACGGCCTGCGCCCCGGCCGCTACTGGGTCACCGACGACGGCCTGGTCGTCCTCGGCTCCGAGGTCGGCGTCCTCGACATCGACCCGGCGAAGGTCGTCCGCAAGGGCCGCCTCCAGCCCGGCCGCATGTTCCTGGTGGACACCGCCGAGCACCGCATCATCGAGGACGACGAGATCAAGGCCCGGCTCGCCGCCGAACACCCCTACCCGGAGTGGCTCGAGGCCGGCGAGATCGAGCTGTCCGACCTGCCCGAGCGCGAGCACATCGTGCACACCCACGCCTCGGTCACCCGCCGCCAGCAGACCTTCGGCTACACCGAGGAGGAACTGCGCGTCCTCCTCGCGCCGATGGCCAAGGCCGGCGCCGAGCCGATCGGCTCCATGGGCACCGACTCGCCGATCGCCGCGCTGTCCGAGCGCCCGCGCCTGCTCTTCGACTACTTCACCCAGCTGTTCGCGCAGGTCACCAACCCGCCGCTGGACGCGATCCGCGAGGAACTGGTCACCTCGCTGCGCTCCTCGCTGGGCCCGCAGGGCAACCTCCTGGAGCCGACCGCCGCGGCCTGCCGCAGCGTCACCCTGCCCTTCCCGGTGATCGACAACGACGAGCTGGCCAAGCTCATCCACATCAACGCCGACGGCGACATGCCCGGCTTCAAGGCCGCGACCCTCTCCGGCCTGTACCGGGTCTCCGGCGGCGGCGAGGCCCTCGCCGCCCGCATCGAGGACATCTGCGCCGAGGCCGACGCCGCCATCGACAACGGCGCCCGCCTGATCGTCCTGTCCGACCGGCACTCCGACGCCGAGCACGCGCCGATCCCGTCGCTGCTGCTCACCGCGGCCGTCCACCACCACCTCATCCGCACCAAGCAGCGCACCCAGGTGGGCCTGCTGGTCGAGGCCGGCGACGTCCGCGAGGTCCACCACGTCGCCCTGCTGATCGGCTACGGTGCCGCCGCCGTCAACCCGTACCTGGCGATGGAGTCCGTCGAGGACCTGGTCCGCGCGGGCACCTTCCTGCCGGGCATCGAGCCCGAGCAGGCCATCCGCAACCTGATCCACGCCCTCGGCAAGGGCGTCCTGAAGGTCATGTCCAAGATGGGCATCTCGACGGTCGCCTCCTACCGGGGCGCCCAGGTCTTCGAGGCCGTCGGCCTCGACGACGGCTTCGTCGAGAAGTACTTCAACGGCACCGCCACCAAGATCGGCGGCGTCGGCATCGACGTCGTCGCCCAGGAGGTCGCCGCCCGCCACGCCAAGGCCTACCCGGCCTCCGGCATCGCTCCCGCGCACCGCGCGCTGGACATCGGCGGCGAGTACCAGTGGCGCCGCGAGGGCGAGCCGCACCTGTTCGACCCGGAGACGGTCTTCCGCCTCCAGCACTCCACGCGCGCCGGCAAGTACGACATCTTCAAGAAGTACACCGCCCGTGTGAACGAGCAGTCCGAGCGGCTGATGACGCTCCGCGGCCTCTTCGGCTTCAAGTCCGGCCGGGGACCGATCCCCATCGACGAGGTCGAGCCGGTCTCCGAGATCGTCAAGCGGTTCTCCACCGGCGCCATGTCGTACGGCTCCATCTCCCAGGAGGCGCACGAGACCCTCGCCATCGCCATGAACCAGCTGGGCGGCAAGTCCAACACCGGTGAGGGCGGCGAGGACCCGGAGCGCCTGTACGACCCGGCGCGCCGCTCCTCCATCAAGCAGGTCGCCTCCGGCCGCTTCGGTGTGACCTCCGAGTACCTGGTCAACTCCGACGACATCCAGATCAAGATGGCCCAGGGCGCCAAGCCCGGCGAGGGCGGCCAGCTGCCCGGCCACAAGGTCTACCCGTGGGTGGCGAAGACCCGGCACTCGACGCCGGGCGTCGGCCTCATCTCGCCGCCGCCGCACCACGACATCTACTCCATCGAGGACCTCGCCCAGCTGATCCACGACCTGAAGAACGCCAACCCCCAGGCGCGCATTCACGTCAAGCTGGTCTCCGAGGTCGGCGTCGGCACCGTCGCCGCGGGTGTCTCCAAGGCCCACGCGGACGTCGTGCTGATCTCCGGTCACGACGGCGGCACGGGTGCCTCCCCGCTGACCTCGCTGAAGCACGCGGGCGGCCCCTGGGAGCTCGGCCTGGCCGAGACCCAGCAGACGCTGCTGCTCAACGGCCTGCGCGACCGCATCGTCGTGCAGACCGACGGCCAGCTGAAGACCGGCCGCGACGTGGTCATCGCCGCGCTGCTGGGCGCCGAGGAGTTCGGTTTCGCGACCGCCCCGCTGGTCGTCTCCGGCTGCGTCATGATGCGCGTCTGCCACCTGGACACCTGCCCGGTCGGCATCGCCACCCAGAACCCGGTGCTGCGCGACCGGTTCTCCGGCAAGGCCGAGTACGTGGTGAACTTCTTCAAGTTCATCGCCGAGGAGGTCCGCGAGCTCCTCGCCGAGCTGGGCTTCCGCTCCATCGAGGAGGCCGTCGGCCACGCCGAGGTGCTCGACGTGACCCGCGCGGTGAACCACTGGAAGGCGCAGGGCCTGGAGCTGGAGCCGCTGTTCCACGTGCCCGAGCTGCCCGAGGGTGCCGTCCGCCACCAGGTCGTCGCCCAGGACCACGGTCTGGAGAAGGCGCTCGACAACGAGCTGATCAAGCTCGCCGCCGACGCGCTCGCCGCCTCCGGCGCCGAGGACGCCCAGCCGGTGCGCGCCCAGGTCGCCATCCGCAACATCAACCGCACGGTCGGCACCATGCTCGGCCACGAGGTGACCAAGAAGTTCGGCGGCGCCGGTCTGCCCGACGACACCATCGACATCACCTTCACCGGCTCCGCCGGCCAGTCCTTCGGCGCCTTCGTCCCGCGCGGCGTCACGCTGCGCCTGGAGGGCGACGCCAACGACTACGTCGGCAAGGGCCTGTCCGGAGGCCGGATCATCGTCCGCCCGGACCGCGGCGCCGACCACCTCGCCGAGTACTCGACCATCGCGGGCAACACCATCGCCTACGGTGCGACCGGCGGCGAGCTGTTCCTGCGCGGCCGTACCGGCGAGCGGTTCTGCGTGCGCAACTCCGGCGCGCTGGTCGTCTCCGAAGGCGTGGGCGACCACGGCTGCGAGTACATGACCGGCGGTCACGCGGTCGTCCTCGGCGAGACCGGACGCAACTTCGCGGCCGGCATGTCGGGCGGCACCGCCTACGTCATCGACCTCGACCGGAACAACGTCAACGCCGGCAACCTGGACGCCGTCGAGGCGCTGGACGAGGCCGACAAGCAGTGGCTGCACGGCGTGGTCCGCCGGCACCAGGAGGAGACGGGCTCCACCGTCGCCGAGAAGCTGCTCGCCGACTGGGACACGGCCGTGGAGCGCTTCAGCAAGATCATCCCCAGCACGTACAAGGCAGTGCTCGCCGCCAAGGACGCCGCCGAGCGAGCAGGTCTCTCCGAGACCGAGATCACCGAGAAGATGATGGAGGCGGCGATCAATGGCTGACCCGAAGGGCTTTCTGAACCACGGCCGCGAGGTCGCCACCTCCCGTCCGGTCGAAGAGCGCACGAAGGACTGGAACGAGGTCTACGTCCCCGGCTCCCTGCTGCCCATCATCAGCAAGCAGGCCAGCCGCTGCATGGACTGCGGCATCCCGTTCTGCCACAACGGCTGCCCGCTCGGGAACCTCATCCCCGAGTGGAACGACTACGCCTACCGCGAGGACTGGGGCGCGGCCTCCGAGCGCCTGCACGCCACCAACAACTTCCCGGAGTTCACGGGCCGGCTGTGCCCCGCTCCGTGCGAGTCGGCGTGTGTGCTGGGCATCAACCAGCCGCCGGTCACCATCAAGAACGTCGAGGTCTCGATCATCGACAAGGCGTGGGAGACCGGTGACGTCGCCCCGCAGATCCCCGAGCGCCTGTCCGGCAAGACGGTCGCCGTCGTCGGCTCGGGCCCCGCGGGCCTGGCCGCCGCCCAGCAGCTGACCCGGGCCGGCCACACGGTCGCCGTGTACGAGCGCGCCGACCGCATCGGCGGCCTGCTGCGCTACGGCATCCCCGAGTTCAAGATGGAGAAGCGGCACATCAACCGCCGTATCGAGCAGATGCGCGCGGAGGGCACCAAGTTCCGCACGGGCGTGGAGATCGGCCGCGACATGCCGGCCACCGCGCTGCGCAAGCGGTACGACGCCGTGGTCCTCGCCGTCGGCGCGACGACCGCGCGCGACCTGCCGGTGCCGGGCCGCGAGCTCAAGGGCATCCACCAGGCCATGGAGTACCTGCCCCTGGCCAACAAGGTGCAGGAGGGCGACTTCGTGGCGCCCCCGATCACCGCCGAGGGCAAGCACGTCGTCGTGATCGGCGGCGGTGACACCGGCGCGGACTGCGTGGGCACCGCCCACCGCCAGGGCGCGGCCTCCGTCACGCAGCTGGAGATCATGCCCCGCCCGAACGACGAGCGGAACCCGGTCTCCCAGCCCTGGCCGACCTTCCCGATGCTCTACAAGGTCACCAGCGCCCACGAGGAGGGCGGTGAGCGGGTCTACTCCGTCTCCACCACCCACTTCGAGGGCGACGAGGACGGCAACGTCCAGTGGCTGCACCTGACCGAGGTCGAGTTCGTCGACGGCAGGCTGACGCCGAAGCCGGGCACCGAGCGCAGGATCCCGGCCCAGCTGGTCACCCTCGCCATGGGCTTCACCGGCACCGACCGGGAGAACGGCATGGTCGACCAGTTCGGCCTGGACCTCGACGAGCGCGGTAACATCGCCCGCGACGCCGACTTCCAGACCAACGTGCCCGGCGTGTTCGTCGCCGGTGACGCCGGCCGCGGCCAGTCGCTCATCGTGTGGGCGATCGCCGAGGGCCGTTCGGCCGCCCGCGGCTGCGACCGCTTCCTCACCGGGGCGAGCGAGCTGCCGGCCCCGATCCGTCCGACGGACCGCGCCCTGGCGGTCTGACGGCCGGCACGACCGACAAGGTGACCTGACGGTCCCTCATATGCGTCCCGTACAAAGGCGTACGGAACACCTGGTGGCGCCTGCCCCCCAGTCCCCGACCGGACGACTGGGCAGGCGCCGCCGCACGTTCAGGGCAGCCGGTAGCCGTCGCCGTACACCTGCCACACCAGCGGTGTGTCCAGGTCCAGGTTCCCGTCCCGGAGGAACCGGCGCTGGGCGGTGTCGACGCGGGAGGTGTCGTGGTCCGGGGCCCGGGTCGGCATGGCCTCGCGGCGGACGTCGAGGAAGGCGTTCAGATAGGCCGTCTCGGAGCCGCCCGCGGCCGGCGTCTTCTCCTGCTCCAGCGTGCGCTCGCGCAGGGCGTAGAAGCCGCCCGCGTCGGTGTCGGGGCCGTGGAAGACCATCGCGTCGTAGTAGACGAACTGGCCCAGCGTGCCGAGGCCGTCCAGCTTGGCGAGGCGGACCGCCGGGTCGAAGTAGATGCGGTCCCGCTCCTCCTCCTGGGCCTCGCGGAACGCCGGGACCTCCGCCTCCGCCGCCCAGGCGGCGGTGAAGCCGGGGTCCAGGCCGTCGTGGGACTCGGAGCCGTCGACCTCGCGCAGGGCGGGCAGATAGGGCGCCAGCCCGTTGTCCGGGTGGGCCTCGGTGTACCGCTCGACCAGGGTGAGCAGGTCGTGGGTGCCGGTGCAGAAGCCGATGATGCCCGCCGTGTACCCGCAGCCGTCGCCCCGGTCCTCGATGGTGCCGTAGGTGGTGCGCCAGTCGGTGGTCGAGTGCTCGGCGCTGGCCACCAGCTGCTGGGCCAGCTCCTTCTTCGCCGGCGCGGCCAGCCCCGGCGGCAGGCCGGCGATGACCGCGTCGTCCGCCTTCCGCTCCTGCTCGGCCCGGTCCTTGGCGTCCTCGCGGGCCGCCTGGGCGGTGGCGGCGGGCGGTGCGGCCGGGGCGTCGGGCGCGTCCGACGACGGCAGGACGAAGTACACCGCCGTCGCGATCACGGGAAAGGCCGCCAGGAGCAGCACTCCGGAACGTCTCACTGGGGGACCCCTCCGCCCGTCAGCGCGGACACCTTCGCCACCGCCGCGACCGCCAGTACTACCACGAGCACCCCGCACGCGCCGACCTGCACGAGCGTGCGGCGCCCGTCCCGCGGGGCGTACGCGAACGCCAGCGCCACCACGCCGCCCGCCAGCAGTCCGCCGAGGTGGCCCTCCCAGGACGTGACGACCGCGGACACCACCAGCCACAGCAGCAGCCCGGCCATGAACCGGTTGACCTGGCCCATGTCCACGCCGATGCGCCGGGCCATGACGTAGTACGCGGCCCCGATGCCGAAGACCGCGCCGGACGCGCCGACGACGGCGTCCTCGGGCGCGATCAGCAGCACCAGCACCGAGCCGCCCAGCGCCGACAGCAGGTACAGGGCGAGGTAGTGGACCCGGCCCAGCATCGGCTCCACCAGCCGGCCCAGGTTCCACAGCGCCACCATGTTCATCACGACGTGGAAGACGCCGAACGTCCCCCCGGTGGGCGGCAGATGCAGGAACGCGCCGGTCAGCAGCCGGTACCACTCCCCGTCCACCAGCCCCTCCGGTGTGAAGCCCGCGGGGTGGGGGTCCACCCACAGGTAGTGCTCGCCGTCCGGACCGAGCAACCCCGCGCCCACCATCGCGAACCGGTCCACGATCTCCGGCCGCACCAGCTCCGCCAGGTACACCAGTACGTTGACGGCGATCAGCACGTACGTCACCACGGGCACCGCGGAGACCCGGCCGCCCACCAGGGTGCGGGCCTGCCGCACCGACCGCGCGCCCTCCCGCACGCACGCGGGGCACTGGTGGCCCACGGCCGCCTCCCGCATGCAGTCCGGACAGATGTACCGCTCGCAGCGCGTGCAGCGGACGTGACACTCCACCTGGGGATGGCGGTAGCAGGTGGTGACGGTGGACTCGGAATCCACGGGCCGGCTCCTCGGGAGGGACGGGACGGAAGTGAGCCGGTGGGGACGGCGGCGAACAAAATATCGAACGGCGGCGGACGGGGCGAGGGGCGGGGTGAGGGTGCCGTACGCTCTGGGCCAGTTCCGCGACGGAGGGGGAGCCGAATGGCCGCGATCGGTCTGCGCAGGATCGAGGAGACCGCGCCCGCGCTGGTCAGCCTCTACAAGACGGCCGGGGTGTCACTCGCCAAGCACCGGCTGGACGGGCTGCGCGCGGCGGTCTACCTGGTGATCGACTACTCCGGCTCCATGAAGCCGTACTACGAGGACGGCACGGTCCAGGCGCTCGCCGACCGGGTGCTGGGGCTGTCGGCCCACCTCGACGACGACGGCACCGTGCCGGTGGTGTTCTTCTCCACCGACGTCGACGCGGTCACCGACATCGCCCTCACGGGCCACCAGGGGCGCGTCGAGCGGATCGTGGCCGGGCTCGGCCACATGGGCAGGACCAGCTACCACCTGGCGATGGACGCGGTCATCGACCACTACCTGGACAGCGGGTCCACCGCACCCGCGCTGGTGGTCTTCCAGACCGACGGCGGCCCGGTCAACAAGCTCGCCGCCGAGAAGTACCTGTGCAAGGCGGCACGGCTCCCGCTGTTCTGGCAGTTCGTCGGCTTCGGCGACCCGCACAGCAAGCAGTTCGACTACCTGCGCCGACTCGACGACCTGGCCGTGCCGACGAAGCGCGTCGTGGACAACGCGGGCTTCTTCCACGCGGGCGAGAACCCGCGCGCGGTGTCGGACACCGACCTGTACGACCGCCTGGTGGGCGAGTTCCCCCAGTGGCTGGCCGCGGCACGGGCCCGGGGGATCGTGCGGTAGCGGACGGCACCCGACGCCACGAAGCGCTCCTAGGTGTCGCACTCCAGCACCGTCCGGCACAGGCCGCACCGCGCCCGCACCCGGCCCCGCACCGGCACCCGGATGCGCTGGTGACAGGTCGGGCAGGGGAACGACACCCGCAGGGGGCCGTGGCTGTCCGGGGTGAAGCGGTAGGGGACCTGCGCCTCCGCCACGGCCGGGCGGTGGTCCTGGGCGTGCCGCCGGTCCCGCGCGTACCGCCGCCGGCCCGCCCAGCCGGCCGCCGTCAGCGGCGGCTGCTGCCCGTCCCGGCGGGCCAGCGCCATGCCCGCGCCGTACGCCGTGTACGCCTGGGCGCTGGTGAACCACACCGACGGATCCTCCGCGAACGCCAGCGACCGCTTCGCCAGCACGTACCCGAACTCCTCCGGCGTGAGGTACCCCAGCTTCTGCGACGACGCCCCGTCCTGCCGGAAGGCGTCCAGCAGCAGCCACCCCGCCCCCAGGTACGTCGCCGTCGTGTCCGTCAGGATCTCGTTGTCCCGCGTGCCCGGGAACGACAGCCCCAGCCGGTGCAGGTACACATGCGCCACCTCGTGCGCCAGGGCCGCCCCGATGTCCCGCCGATGCGTACGGAACCGGTCGTTCAACTCCACGAAGTACTCCGGCCCCGCGGCCAGTTCCACATGCGCCGCATGCGTCATCTCGCGGAACCCGACGATCAGCCGCGCGTCCGGCAGCCGGTAGTGCCGCACCAGCTCGCGGGCCACCCGCTGCGCCCCCAGATGCAGCTCGTCCGTGTCGCAGAACGCCACGTCGGCCGGGGCCACGCTCACCGAGAAGGTGCGGACCGTGTCGTACGACAGCCGTCGGTACAGCGCCGTGACGGCCGACCGCACCGTCTCCAGATGCGGGTACCCGTGCTCGACCGGACCGCCGTTCGCCACGTCTCACCCCCGCCACGCCCAGAACCCGATTCCACTGTACGAGCCCGCCCCCGCCCCCGCCCCGGCCGGGCGGACACCGGCCCGGACGGGCACCGTAGGCTGACGCCCCATGAGCACCAGCAACACCGCCCCCGGTGACGCCGACCCCGCCGTCCGCGAGGAACTGGCCCGGCTGCGCGACAGCATCGACAACATCGACGCGGCCGTCGTCCACATGCTCGCCGAACGCTTCAAGTGCACCCAGCAGGTCGGCCGGCTCAAGGCCCTGCACCGGCTGCCGCCCGCCGACCCGGGCCGCGAGGCCCGCCAGATCGCCCGGCTGCGCGCCCTCGCCGAGAACGCCAGACTCGACCCGGCCTTCGCGGAGAAGTTCCTGAACTTCATCATCGCCGAGGTGATCCGCCACCACGAGCGCATCGCCGACGACACCGTCAACGGCGCCACGCCCTCAGCGAACCGCGCCACAACGTCCTCCCCCGGGGAGTGACACCGCGCCCCGCGCGGGGCATGCTGCGCTGTGCACTCCTTGTCAGCCGGCGGGTACCCCCCGTCAGCACCCGGACAGGCTCCGGTCCCTTACGAGGAGGGACGTGCACATGCCGCCGAACGCCCGGATCCTCATCGTCGACGACCACGAGGACACCCTCTACGCACTGGAGAGCGCCCTGGCCCCGCTGGGCCACCTGCTGGGCCGGGCCACCAGTGGCGACGAGGCCCTCAAACAGCTGCTGCGGGGGAACGTGGGCCTGCTCCTCCTCGACGTCCACATGCCGGGCACCGGCGGCCTCGACGTCGTGCGCTACATGCGGCGCCTGGAACAGACCCAGCACATCCCCGTCGTCCTGCTCACCGGCTACGCCCGCGACCCGCAGCTCGGCGCCGCCGCCTACGCCCTCGGCGTCGCCGACCTCGTCACCAAACCCGTCGACCCCTGGGCCCTGCGCACCAAGGTCCGCCACCTCTACGACACCCACCAGCGCCACCTCGCCCTCCAGCGCGAGATCCGCGCGCTGCGCGCCCGGCTCGACGGGCACCCCGCGAGCCCCCAGCGCCCCGCCCTGCCCCACCCCCACGCACACGCGGCGCCCGGACAGCCCGCGGGGGCGCACCCCGGGGAGCTCGAACGGGACCGGACATAGGGCGCGTACCCGATCCGCCCCTGTGCCCGGGCAACCGCATCGGGCAGCATGGCCTGCATGTCCGTACTGACGCGCGACGAAGCGCAGAACCGAGCTCAGCTCCTCGACGTCCACCGCTACACGATCGAACTCGATCTGACCGCCGGCGACGAGACCTTCGACTCCCGCACCCTGATCAGGTTCGGCGTCCGTACGGACGCGGACACCTTCGTCGAGATCAAGCCCGCCGAGCTGCGCTCCGTCACCCTCGACGGACAGCCCCTGGAGACCGGCACCCTCGACGGCAACCGGCTGCCGCTGAAGAACCTCACCGCCGGCGAGCACGAACTGCGCGTCGACGCGAGCATGCGCTACTCCCGCACCGGCGAGGGCATGCACCGCTTCACCGACCCCACCGACGGCGAGACCTACGTCTACACCCAGCTGTTCCTGGACGACGTGCAGCGCGTCTTCGCCGCCTTCGACCAGCCCGACCTCAAGGCCGTCTTCGACCTCACCGTCACCGCCCCCGAGAGCTGGACCGTCCTCGCCAACGGCGTCACCGAACACCTCGGCGGCGGCCGCTGGCAGGCCGCCGCCACCCCGCTGATCTCCACCTACCTCGTCGCCGTCGCCGCCGGCCCCTGGCACTCGGTGCGCACCGAGCACCGCGGACTGCCCTTCGGCATCCACTGCCGCCGCTCCCTCGCCCCCTTCCTCGACGCGGACGCCGACGAACTCCTCGACATCACCCGGGCCTGCTTCGACCGCTACCACGAGAAGTTCGAGGAGCCCTACCCCTTCGACTCCTACGACCAGGCCTTCGTCCCCGAGTTCAACGCGGGCGCCATGGAGAACCCCGGACTGGTCACCTTCCGCGACGAGTTCGTCTACCGCTCCGCCGTCACCGACACCGAGCGCCAGACCCGCGCCATGGTCGTCGCCCACGAGATGGCCCACATGTGGTTCGGCGACCTGGTCACCCTCGCCTGGTGGGACGACATCTGGCTCAACGAGTCCTTCGCCGAGTACATGGGCTACCAGACGCTCACCGAGGCGACCCGCTTCACCGACACCTGGACCGACTTCGGCGTCACCCGCAAGCCCTGGGGCTACGACGCCGACCAGCGCCCCTCCACCCACCCGGTCGCCCCGGAGAACGTCGAGGACACCGCCTCCGCCCTGCTCAACTTCGACGGCATCTCCTACGCCAAGGGCGCCTCCGCGCTGCGCCAGCTCGTCGCCTGGCTCGGTGAGAAGGACTTCCTCGCCGGCATCAACACCCACTTCGCCCGGCACCGGTTCGCCAACGCGGGCCTGGCCGACTTCATCGACTCCCTCGCCTCCGCCACCGAACGCGACGTGCACGCCTGGGCCGACGCCTGGCTGCGCACCACCGGCGTCGACACCCTCACCCCCGAACCGAGGAGCGGCGACAACGGCCACTGGCACCTCGGCATCGGGCACCGGGGCAGCCCCGCGGCCGGCTCCGGGCCGGACCCCGACCGGGACCGCGACGGCCGACGGCACCTCGGCTCCCTCCACACCACCGGCAGCACCCGCCCGCACCGCATCACCATCGGTGTCTACGACCGCGACCTGCACGACGCCGACCGGCTCACCCTGCGCAACCGCTTCGAGGCGGACGTCCCCGCCACCGAGGCCGTCGCCCTCAGCACCGCCGGAGCCCGCCCCGCCCTCGTCGTCCTCAACGACCAGGACCTCACCTACGCCAAGATCCGCTTCGACCCCGAGTCCCTGGGCACCCTGCGCACCCACCTGTCCGGCCTGCCCGAACCCCTCACCCGCGCGGTGGTGTGGAACGCGCTCAGGGACGCCGTCCGCGACGGCGACCTGCCCGCCGCCGACTTCCTGGACATCGCCCGCACCCACCTCCCGCACGAGACCGACCTCGCCCTCGTCCAGGGCGTCCTCGCCTTCGCCTCCACCCACATCGCCGACCGCTACCTCACCCCGGACCAGCGGCCCGCCGCGCTCGCCACCCTCACCGCCCTGTGCCGCGACCTCATCCGCCGCACCGAGGACGGCGACCACCCCGGCCTGCGGCTGATCGCCGTACGCCACCGCATCGACACCGCCGCCCACCCCGACACCATCGCCGCCTGGCTCGCCGACGGCATCGTCCCCGGCGGACCCGAACTCGACCCCGAACTGCGCTGGCGCGTCCTCGCCCGCCTCGCCGTGCTCGGCGCCACCGACGAGGCCGCCATCGCCGAGGAACTCCGGCGCGACCCCAGCGCCACCGGCCAGGAGGGCGCCGCCCGCTGCCGCGCCGCCCTGCCCGACGAGGACGCCAAGGCCCGCGCCTGGCAGGCCATGTTCGGCTCCGACGACCGGGCCGACCTGTCGAACTACCTGTTCACCGCCACCGCCCAGGGCTTCTGGCAGCCCGAACAGGCCGACCTGGTACGCCCGTACGTGACCCGCTACTACCAGGACGCGGTCGCCGTCGCCGCCCGCCGCGGCCCCGCCATCGCCGAGGCCGCCGGCCGCTGGGCCTTCCCCGCCCACGCCGTCGACGCCGAACACCTCGCGCTCGGACAGCGGTGCCTGCGCACGGCCGACCCGATCCCGGCCCTGCGCCGCAGGCTCGTCGACCAGCTCGACGACCTGGCCCGCGCCCTGCGCGTCCAGCAGGCGTAGCGCAGCGCACCGGGGGCGCCGCCGGACGGAACGGCGGCGCCCCCGCACGTACCTCGTAAAACGGGCGATACCCCCTTTCGGGTTCGATCCCCGTGCTTTCCGGGCGCCGTACCCCCTTCCCGTACACCCTGGAGTCCTCCCCGCGCCGCGCCCCGGAGGACAGCCCATGAGCACACCGCCCCTCGCCTCGGGCCCCCAGGGCCCGGACCGGCTGGAGCCGTTGCTCGACACCGTCCTCGACGCCCTGCGCACCGGCGCCCGCGCCCGCGGGGGACCGCTGCCCCCCGGCGGCCCCGACGCGGTCACCGCCCGCGTCCGGGACGCGGTGGGCGACGTCCTCCCCGAGCGGGGCGACCCCGACGCCCTGCGCACCCTCGTCCACGCCTTCACCGAGGGCGCCGCGGACCCCGCGCACCCCCTGTGCACCGCCCACCTGCACTGCCCGCCCCTCGCCGTCGCAGCAGCCGCCGACCTCGCCGCCACGGCCCTCAACCCCTCCCTCGACTCCTGGGACCAGGCCCCCGCCGCCTCCGCCCTGGAGACCCTCGTCACCCGGGCCCTCGCCCGCGAGGCCGGGCACGCCGACGCCCTCGTCACCACCGGAGGCACCGAGTCCAACCACCTCGCCCTCCTCCTGGCCCGCGAGGAACACGGCCGCTGCCTGCGCCTCGTCCACGGCACCAACGCCCACCACTCCCTGCCCCGCGCCGCCTGGCTGCTCGGCCTGCCCCGGCCCGTCACCGTCCCCGCACCCGACGGCACCCTCGACCCCGGCGCCCTCGACGCGATCCTCACCCGGCTGCCCGGACCCCACCTGGTCGCCGCCACCGCCGGCACCACCGACACCGGCGGCATCGACCCGCTGCCCGAGATCGCCGCCCGCTGCACCGCCCACGGCGCCCGCCTCCACATCGACGCCGCCTACGGCGGACCGCTCCTCTTCAGCGACCGCCACCGGCACCGGCTCACCGGCCTCGACGCCGCCCACACCATCACCCTCGACCTGCACAAACTCGGCTGGCAGCCGGTCCCTGCCGGCCTCCTGACCGTCCGCGACGCGGACGACCTCACCGCACTGCGGCACCACGCCGACTACCTCAACGCCCACGACGACACCGAGGCCGGACTACCCGACCTCCTCGGACGCTCCCTGCGCACCACCCGCCGCGCCGACGTCCTCAAACTCGCCGTCACCCTCAAGACCCTCGGCCGCACCGGACTCGGCGCCCTCGTCGACCAGGTCTGCGCCCACGCCCGGGCCTTCGCCGCCCTCGTCCACGACGACCCCCGCTTCGACCTCCACCGGCGGCCCGTCATCAGCACCGTCCTCTTCCGGCCCGCCGGCGCCGACGACACCGCCGTCGCCACCCTGCGCCGGCACCTGCTCACCACCGGCCGCGCCGTCCTCGGCCGCGCCCGCGCCGACGGCCGCCTCTGGCTCAAGGCCACCCTCCTCAACCCCGCCACCCACCCCGACGACCTGGCCGGCCTGCTCCACCTCGTCCACCAGGCACACACGGAAGGCCCCCGATGACCCCCACCCCCCACGACGCCCCCCACGACCTCGTCGGCATCGGCATCGGCCCCTTCAACCTCTCCCTGGCCGCCCTCGCCCACCCCCTCACCGCACTGCGCACCGCCTTCTACGACCAGCGCCCCCACTTCAGCTGGCACCCCGGCCTGCTCCTCGACGACGCCACCGTCCAGGTCCCCTTCCTCGCCGACCTCGTCACCCTCGCGGACCCCACCAGCCCCTGGACCTTCCTCAACCACCTCAGGGCCCGCGAGCGGCTCTACCCCTTCTACTTCGCCGAGCACTTCCACATCCGCCGCACCGAGTACGACGCCTACTGCCGCTGGGTCGCCGACCGGCTCCCCGCCCTCCACTTCGGCCACCGCGTCGACACCGTCCGCTGGAACCCCCGCCGCGCGCTCTTCGAAGCCGACCTCACCCCGCTCGACCCCGACGGCCGCGCCGGGTCACCCGGCCGCGTGAGCGCCCACCACCTCGTCCTCGGCATCGGCACCGAACCCTCGGTCCCCGAACCGCTCCGGCCCCTCGCCGACGCACCCGACGTCCCCGTCGTCCACTCCGACGACTACCTCACCCACCGCGCCGCCCTCCTCGCCGCGGGCCACGTCACCGTCGTCGGCACCGGACAGTCCGGCGCGGAGGTCTTCCTCGACCTGCTGCGCCACCGCCCCGTCGGCCGGGAACGCCTCCACTGGCTCGGCCGCACCGAGGCCTTCGCCCCCATGGAGTACTCCAAGCTCGGCCTCGAACACTTCACCCCCGACCACACCCGCTACTTCCGCGCCCTGCCCGAAGCCGTCCGCGACCGGCTCGTCCCCGCCCAGTGGCAACTCCACAAAGGCATCGACGCCGCCACCATCGCCGCCATCCACGACGAGCTGTACCGGCGCACCCTGCACGGCGGATGGCCCGACACCGTCCTCACCCCCGCGGTCCGCATCCGCACCGCCGGCCGGGTCGCCCCCGCCGGGATCGAACTCCACCTCGAACACACCCGGCAGCACACCCGCACCCGCCTCATCACCGACGCCGTCGTCCTCGCCACCGGCCACCGCGGACGCCCCCTCGACGACCTCCTCGCCCCCCTCGGCCCCCACCTGCGCCGCGACCGCTCGGGCCGCCCCCGCGTCGACGAGCACCACCGCCTCGACCTGGACCCCTCCGTCACCGGCAGCGTGTACGTGCAGAACGCCGAACTCCACACCCACGGCGTCGGAGCACCCGACCTCGGGCTCGCCGCCTGGCGCAGCGCCGTCATCCTCAACCACCTCACCGGCGAGCGGACCTACCCCCTCCCCGAACGCACCGCCTTCACCACCTTCGGCCTCCAGCCCCGAACGCCGCAGGTCCCGCCCGCCCGGCGAGCCGCACGGCTCACCCCACTGGCGGACGGGACCTGACGACCCCTGCGGACGGCGATCAGAACACCGGCACACCGTCCCGCGTCAGCCTCCAGTCCACCGACGCGAAGTCCTGCGGGTCCAGCACGCCCTTCGCCGTCACCCACTCGGCGATCCGCGTCCGGATCTCCGTCGACTCCGCCCACAGCTCCTTCGCCGACGCCACGTGCGGGAACGCGCCACCACCGTTGGCCCGGTAGTTGTTCACCGCGAACACGAACTGCCGCGCATCGTCCAGCGGAGCACCTTCGAACGTCAGGTTCCGGATCCGCGACCCGGCCGGCCGGGCGATGTCGATCTCGTAGGCGAGCCCCGAGACGTAGTCGTAGTTGTAGTCCGGACGGCCGCCCGCGTTCGTCAGCTTCGCCACGTCCACCGGGGCACCCGCCGCCGTCTGCGCGAAGTACTCCGCCGAGTACTCCAGGTACGCCCGCACCTGCGCGCCCGTCATCAGCTTCGCGACCAGCGTGTTGTCGTACACGTACAGGCTCGACAGGTCCCGGATCGTCACCTCGCCCGCCGGGATCTGCGACGTCCGCGAGAACGGCGACGCCTGCGACAGCACCGGCAGCGACGCGTACTCCGTGCCCGCCAGGGCCGCCCGCACCACGTCCTCCTGCACCTTCGCGATCAGGTCGATGATCGGCGCGTCCTTGTAGCGCGCCTCCACCGTCGTCAGCGTCCGCGTCGCCGTGCCGACCACCTGGTTGACGTACGCCACCACCACGGCGTGCTCGTCCGACAGCAGCTTGGTGATCGCCGGGTCGTCCTGGACCGCCGCCGCGTTCCGCAGCGACGCCTTGACCGACTCCACCCGCCACCGGCCCCGCTCCAGGACCAGCTCGAAGTCGAACAGCGTCAGCCGCTCGGCGTAGCACAGCGGCTCGGACAGCACGACGTCCCGGCCGGTCTCCTCGTTGACGACCCGCAGCTCCGCGATCTCCTGGTGCGCGTGACCCACCAGGATCGCGTCGATCCCCGGCACCAGCCGCGCCACGTTCGCCGCCGCGTTCTCCACGTACGGCAACTGGTCACCGTACGACGACGTGCCCGACGACCCCGAGTGCGCCGACACCACGACCACGTCCGCGCCCATCGACCGCAGCTTCGGCACCCACTTCGCCGCCTGCTCCTCCAGACCCGGGAACGTCAGCTTCCCCTGCACGTACGCCTTGTCCCAGATCGCGATACCGGGGTTCGTCAGCCCCAGCACCGCCACCTTCACCGGGGGAGCGCCCTTCACCCGGAACGTCTTCATGAAGTACGGCGGGAAGGCCGGCTTCAGCGTCTTCGCGTCCAGCGCGTTCGCGCCCAGCAGCGGGAAGTCGCACTGCTCCTCGAACTTCCGCAGCGTCTCGATGCCGTAGTTGAACTCGTGGTTGCCGAGCGCCACCGCGTCGTACCCGATGGCGTTCATCGCCTGCGCCATCGGATGCACCGGACCGCCCTCGGCGGTGATCGGGTCCACCTTCGCGTAGTAGTACGTCAGCGGGGTGCCCTGGATGGTGTCGCCCGCGTCGAGCAGCAGCGTGTTGCGCCGCCCCTTCTCCTCGCGGACCTGGTCCACCAGCGTCGACACCCGCGCCAGACCCTGCGCGTTGCCGGCCGCGTCCGTGTACTCGGCGTCCTTGAAGTAGTCCCAGTTGAAGACGTGCCCGTGCAGATCGGTCGTCCCCATCACCGTCAGCGCGTACCGCTTCACCGGCCGTCCTCCCCGGCCCGCCCCGGCGGCCTCGGCCGCGGGAACGGCCGCCGACCCCGCGAGCGCCACCCCCGCCCCCGTCACAGCGGATCTCTTCAGAAACTTCCGGCGGTTCAACGGCATGTCGGGCTCTCCTCGGACAACGGACAACAACGCGCGTAGACACGACGCGCGTAGACGCCCGACGATTCTGGCCCGGACCCGTCCACCCCGAACAGACCTCCCAGGTTGCGATCCGGTGTCCGGCAGCCACCCCGCACCGGCACGACCGGTGACACAGTGGGACGTATGACCACCCCGCATCCCTACGGCACACCGGGCGCCCCCCATCTCACCGTGCGCGGCGAGGCCCACCTCGAAGCCGTCCCCGACCTCGCCCGCATCACGGTCACGCTCACCGCGCGGGGCCGCGACCGGCGCACCACCCTCGACGACCTCGCCCGCCGCAACACCGCCGCCGTCGACCTCGTCAAGTCCTGCGGCGACGCCCTCGAACACCTCGAAACGGGCGCCCTCACCCTCACCCCCGAACTCACCGCCCACGGCCGCGGCGAACGCGTCCGGAGCCATCACGGCACGGTCCGCCTCACCGCCGAACTGAACGACTTCACCGTCCTCGGCGACCTCACCGCCCGCCTCGCCGACCTCGACCTCACCCGCGTCGACGGACCCCGTTGGATCCTGCGCCCCGACTCCCCGGCCCACCGGCAGGCCCGCCGCGAGGCGGTGCACGACGCCGTCCGGCGCGCCCGCGCCTACGCCGAGGCGCTCGGCACCACCCTCGCCGCCCTCATCGAACTCACCGACACCGGCGCCACGGCAGGCCACCCCGAACCCCTCCCCGGCACCCGCTCCCTGGCCTTCGCCGCAGCCGCCGAGGACGCCGCGCCCCCGCCGCTCGACCTCGAACCCCAGCGGCAGCACCTGCACGCCGAGGTCAGCGCACGCTTCACCATGCTGCCGCCCCGGCTCTAGCGAGCGCGGCCGCCGCACCCGCAGCCGCCCCCCGATCGCTCATCGGAGCGGCCCCGCGCACACTTCAACACTTGTCAACAACCCTTCACCGACAGGCCGTTGAGTCGTCATGCGCAACCAAGTCGCTACCCGCCGGTAAGCCCTAGGCTCGAACCATGCGCCGAGCGAAAATCGTCTGCACCCTGGGCCCCGCCACCGACACATACGACCAGATCAAAGCCCTGGTCGACGCGGGAATGGACGTAGCCCGATTCAACCTCAGCCACGGCGGCCACGCCGAGCACGAGGAGCGCTACCGACGTGTGCGCAAGGCCGCCGACGAGACCGGCCGCAGCGTCGGCCTCCTCGCCGACCTTCAAGGCCCGAAAATCCGCCTTGGCCGCTTCACCGAGGGCCCCGTACTCCTCGAACGCGGCGACACCTTCACCATCACCGTCGAAGAAGGCGTCCAGGGCGACCGCCACACCTGCGGCACCACCTACGCCGGCCTCGCCGCCGACGTCACCACCGGCGAGCGCATCCTCGTCGACGACGGCAAGGTCACCCTGGAGGTCACCGCCGTCGACGGCCCCCGCGTCCACACCACCGTGGTCGAAGGCGGCATGGTCTCCGACCACAAGGGCCTCAACCTCCCCGGCGTCGCCGTCTCCGTCCCCGCCCTCTCCAAGAAGGACGAGAACGACCTGCGCTGGGCCCTGCGCACCGGCTTCGACGTCATCGCCCTCTCCTTCGTCCGCAGCGGACGCGACATCAGGGACGTCCACCGCATCATGGACGAGGAGGGCCGCCGCCTCCCCGTCATCGCCAAGGTGGAGAAGCCGCAGGCGGTCGAGAACATCGACGACATCGTCGCCGCCTTCGACGGCATCATGGTCGCCCGCGGCGACCTCGGCGTCGAGATGCCCCTCGAACAGGTCCCGATCGTCCAGAAGCGCGCCATCAAACTGGCCAAGCGCAACGCCAAGCCGGTCATCGTCGCCACCCAGATGCTCGACTCGATGATCGACAACGCCCGCCCCACCCGCGCGGAGGCGTCCGACGTCGCCAACGCCGTCATCGACGGCACCGACGCCGTGATGCTCTCCGG
The DNA here is from genome assembly GCF_007829875.1 of Streptomyces capillispiralis. Taxonomy (NCBI): domain Bacteria; kingdom Bacillati; phylum Actinomycetota; class Actinomycetes; order Kitasatosporales; family Streptomycetaceae; genus Streptomyces; species Streptomyces capillispiralis. Next base: position 6,057,245 of record NZ_VIWV01000001.1, read on the forward strand.
CGAGACCAGCGTCGGCAAGCACGCCGTCGAGACCGTGCGCACCATGGCCCGCATCGTGGCCGCCGCCGAGGAGGACATCCTCGCCAAGGGCCTGCCGCCCCTGACCGAACGCAACAAGCCCCGCACCCAGGGCGGCGCCGTGGCCCGCGCGGCCGCCGAGATGGGCGACTTCCTCGGCGCGAAGTTCCTCGTCGCCTTCACCCAGTCCGGCGACACCGCCCGCCGCCTGTCCCGCTACCGCAGCCCCATCCCCCTGCTCGCCTTCACCCCGGACCCGGCCACCCGCTCCCAGCTCAGCCTGACCTGGGGCGTGGAGACCTTCCTAGGTCCCCACGTCGACTCCACGGACGCGATGGTCGAACAGGTCGACGAACTGCTGCTGGAGTACGCCCGCTGCGAGCGCGGCGACACCGTCGTCATCACCGCCGGCTCCCCGCCGGGAGTCTCCGGTTCGACGAACATGGTCCGTGTCCACCGCATCGGCGAGGACGACAGCCCTCGGCAGCCGTCCGGCACCTGATCGTCCCGAGGTGCGGCAGGCGTGCGACAAAAAGCGGATGTTCACCGAAAAGTTGGACATCCGCTGTCAAATGGTGACCTTGGATACAGAGGAAAAGTACCCCGGGTCGGATTCGAACCGACGCTGGATGGTGTTTGAGACCATTGCCTCTACCGCTGGGCTACCGGGGCGCCCTGCAAAACGAAGGTCGACGGTCACCCGCCGTGCCCCCACCTTACCGCAGCTGGGTACGCTCTTGTCAGCAGTACCGGTCTGCCCCGCACCAAGGAGCCCACGTGAGCGCCCCCGAGTCGCCCCAGCCTGTAGACGTGCCCGATGACGACAAGTCGCACGTGCCTCCCTTGACGACCCGCGTCGTGATCGCCGAGGACGAGGCCCTGATCCGGCTCGATCTCAAAGAGATGCTGGAGGAGGAGGGCTACTCCGTCGTCGGGGAGGCGGGGGACGGCGAGCAGGCGATCGAGCTGGCCCGTGAGCACCGGCCCGACCTGGTGATCCTCGACGTGAAGATGCCGAAGCTGGACGGCATCTCCGCGGCGGAGAAGATCGCCGAGGAGAGCATCGCCCCGGTGCTGATGCTGACCGCGTTCTCGCAGCGCGACCTGGTGGAGCGGGCGCGGGACGCGGGCGCGATGGCGTACCTGGTGAAGCCGTTCAGCAAGAGCGACGTGGTGCCGGCCATCGAGATGGCGGTGTCGCGGTTCACGGAGCTGAAGGAGCTGGAGCGCGAGGTCGCGGACCTGAGCCAGCGGCTGGAGACGCGGAAGCTGGTGGACCGGGCGAAGTCGGTGCTGCAGACGCAGTACGGACTGTCGGAGCCGGCCGCGTTCCGCTGGATCCAGAAGACGTCGATGGACCGGCGGATGTCGATGCAGCAGGTGGCGCAGGCGGTCATCGACGATGCCGAGGAGAAGAAGGCGTCCAAGGGATAGCCCGCGGCCGCCGTGTGCGCGACGAGGCCCGCGCTCCCCTCGCAGGGGGCGCGGGCCTCGTCGTGTGCCGGCCGGTGCGGGCCCTCAGTCCTCGCCGAGGTACGCCTTGCGGACGGACTCGTCGTGCAGGAGGTCCTGTCCGGAACCGGAGAGGACGATCTTGCCGACCTCCATGACGTGGGCGTGGTCCGCGAGGGACAGCGCCGCCTGGGCGTTCTGCTCGATGAGCAGGATGGTGGTGCCCTGGGACTTGAGTTCGGCGATGGTGGCCATGATCTTCTGCATCATGATCGGCGAGAGACCCATGGAGGGCTCGTCGAGCATCAGCAGTTTGGGCCGGGACATCAGCGCCCTGCCCATGGCGAGCATCTGCTGCTCACCGCCGGAGAGGGTGCCCGCGGCCTGCTTGCTGCGTTCCCCGAGGATGGGGAAGAGCTCGTAGGCGCGCTGGATGTCCTTCTCGATGCCCTCCTTGTCGTTGCGGAGGAAGGCACCGAGGCGCAGGTTGTCCTCGATGGTCATCCGGGGGAAGATGTGCCGCCCCTCGGGGGAGTGGGCGAGCCCCAGCGACACGATCTTGTGCGCGGGGATCTTCTTCAGCGACTGTCCGTCGAACCTGATGTCGCCGGAGACCGGCTGGAGCAGTCCGGAGAGCGTCCTGAGCGTGGTGGTCTTGCCGGCGCCGTTGGTGCCGATGAGGGTGACGACCTCGCCCGCTTCGACCTTGAACGAGATGCCCTTGACGGCCTCGATCTTGCCGTAGGCGACCCTGAGGTCCTCGACCTCCAGCAGTGCGGTCACTTGTCGTCCCCTTCTGTGGTGCTGTGCGCCTCGGCGGCCTCGACCTCGGCGGCCTCCTCCTGGCCCGGTGCGCCTTCGAAGGGGGTGCCGAGGTAGGCGGCGATGACGCGTTCGTCGGCCTGGACGACCTCGGCGGGGCCTTCGACGATCTTCTCGCCCTGGACGAGTACGGCGACCCGGTCGCAGAGGTTCATGATGAACCGGATGTCGTGTTCGATGACGAGGACGGCGATGCCCTTGTCGCGGATGGCGAAGATCAGCTCTTCGGCGGCCCGGGTCTCCTGCGGGTTCATGCCCGCGGTGGGCTCGTCGAGCAGGAGCAGGCCGGGCTCGCTGGCGAGTGCCCGGGCGATCTCCAGCTTGCGCTGTTCGCCGTAGGGCAGGTTGCGGGCGAGGTGGTCGGCCTTGGCCGCGAGTCCGGTGAACTCCAGGAGTTCCATGGCCCGTTCGCGGGATTCCTGTTCGGCCCTCTTGAAGCCGGGCAGCCGCAGCAGGGCCGACCAGAGGCCTTCCTTGGTGCGGGTGTGCCGTCCGACGAGCACGTTCTCCAGAACGGTCATGTTGGCGAAGAGCCGGATGTTCTGGAAGGTGCGCGCGATGCCGGCCTGGGTGACCAGGTGCGGCTTGGGCGGCAGCACGGTGCCCTTGTAGGAGACCTTGCCCTCGGTGGGGACGTACAGGCCGGTGAGGCAGTTGAAGAAGGTGGTCTTCCCCGCGCCGTTGGGGCCGATGAGTCCCACGATCTCGCCGCTGTTGACGGTGAGGTCGACGGAGCGCACGGCGGTGAGGCCGCCGAAGCGCATGGTGACGTCGCTGGCGTCGAGGACGGTGGTGGTGGGTGCGGTGGTGGTCATGAGGGTCACGCCCCTGCCTTCGCGACGCCGGTCGCGCCGTCCGGGAGCGGCTTGTCGTCCGGTACGTCGAGCTGTCCGGTGTCGTGGAACTCGAGTTGCTTCCTGCGGTCGGCGACCAGGCCCTCGGGGCGGAAGCGCATGAGGAGCATGAGCGCGGCGCCGAAGAGGAGCAGCTGGTACTCCGCCATGAACTGGAGTTTGGCCGGGATGAGGTAGAGCAGTGCGGCGCCGATGAGGGGGCCGCTGATGGTGCCCATGCCGCCGAGGATGACGGCGGCGAGCAGGAAGGCCGAGTTCGGCGGCACGGAGCCGGCGAACTGGTACTGCTCGGGGGTGACGCTGTAGGAGACGTGGGCCTGCACGGTGCCGGCGAGGCCGGCCAGGCAGGCGCCGAGGGCGAAGGCGAGGAGCTTGAGGCGGAAGCCGTTGATGCCCATGGCGGTGGCGGCGGTCTCGTCCTCGCGGATGGCGACCCAGGCACGGCCGATGCGGGACTCCGCGGAACGGCGGAAGACCAGCACGACGATCGCGGTGAACAGCAGCATCAGCAGGTAGTAGTTGCCGGAGCGGGTGAGCTCGTGGCCGAGGACGTCGTGCGGCAGGCCCAGGTTGAAGCCGAAGATCTCCAGGTCGGGGATGTTCGGGATGCCGTTGGAGCCGTTGGTGACGTCCGGTCCGCTGTTGCCGTTCAGGTTGTTCATGGTGATGCGGAAGATCTCACCGAAGCCGAGCGTCACGATGGCGAGGTAGTCGCCGCGCAGTCGCAGGGTCGGCGCGCCGATCACCACGCCGAAGATCAGCGAGGCGAGCGCGCCGGTGAGGACGGCCGCCCAGAACGGGAAGTGCAGGCCGATGCTCGACTGCGGGGAGCCGGACACCAGGGCGGCGGCGTAGGCGCCGACACCGAGGAAGGCGACGTATCCGAGGTCGAGGAGGCCGGCGAGGCCGACGACGACGTTGAGGCCCAGGGCGACCGTGGCGAAGATCAGGATGTTCGCGCCGATGAGGGCGAACTGGTCGTTGCTCTGGGTGAAGGGGAAGCAGATCGCGGCGACGAAGGCGGCCGCGAGGGTGACGTTGCGGTGCTTGGCGGTGAGGGCCGAGAGCCGCTTGAGCAGTCCGGCGCGGGTGACGGCGGTGAAGCCGAACCCGGCGGTGATCAGGAACCCGATGAACAGCTCGGAGTACTCGGTGCCGATGCCGTACGCGAAGACGTACAGGCCGGCGCCGAAGCCGGCGGCGATGATCAGGATCTCGGCCCAGGAGGGCAGCTCCTTGGCGCGGCCGGGTTCGGGGGCGGTGAGGGAGTGGCGGATCCGGCCCCAGAGGCCGGGGCGGCCTTCGTTGCGGTCGTAGGGCTGGTCGACCGGGAGGCCGAGGGCACCGACGACGGCGACGAGGGCGCCGGCGCCGGAGACCCAGGCGCCGGGTTCGAGGTTGACCAGGCCGCCGAGTTCCTGGCTGATGGCGCCCATGGTGTAGCCGGTGGTGCCGAGGACGCCGAGGGCGCCGAGCAGGACCGGGCTGTTGGTGCCGCCGGGGGTGAGCCAGCCCAGACCCCGGATGCCGTAGCCGGAGAGGGCGAACAGCAGGGTGAGCGCGGAGCCGACGAGGGTGAGGACCTGGAGGCCGCCGGGGTAACCGGTGACGGTGAGGTTGCCGGGGAACTCGTCGGTCCAGGTCCAGGCGAGGAAGGTGCCGATGAGGGCGAGGGCGGAGCCGGCGACGGCGGTCGCGCGTGCCGCGGCGGGCGGCAGGGGGACGACCGGGGTGGCCGGTGCGGTGTCCGCCTTGGTGGCGGTGGTGGGAGGTGTGGTGGTCATGGGTATCACGCCCGATCCGCGACGCGTTCGCCGAGCAGGCCCTGTGGCCGGAAGAGCAGGACGAGGATGAGCAGGCTGAACGCCCATACGTCCTTCCAGGCGCCGCCGCCGAAGAGTTCCATGCCCGGGATGTTGCCGATGTAGCCGGTGGCGAGGGCTTCGGCGACGCCGAGGACGATGCCGCCGAGCATGGCGCCGTAGATGTTGCCGATGCCGCCGAGGACCGCGGCGGTGAAGGCCTTGAGGCCCATCAGGAAGCCCATGCGGAAGCCGACCTGGCCGTTCTTGAGGCCGTAGGCGACGGCGGCGATGGCGGCGAACGCGGCACCGATGGCGAAGGCCATGACGATGATGCGGTCGGTGTTGACGCCCATCAGCTTGGCCGTGTCGGGGTCCTGGGCGGTCGCCTGCATGCCGCGGCCGGAGCGGGTCTTCGACACGAAGAGGCCGAGGGCGATCATGCACAGCGGGGCGGCGATGATGACGAAGAGGTCACCGCGCTGGACGGTGGCGCCGAGGATGTCGATCGCCTCGCCCTCGAACTGCGGGAAGGAACGGTCCTTCTTCGCCTCGGGGTACCACATCCACACGATCTGCTGGAGGACGATGGACAGGCCGATGGCGGTGATCAGGGGTGCCAGCCGTGGTGCGTTGCGCAGGGGCCGGTAGGCGAAGCGTTCGGCCGCGGTGGCGAAGGCGACCGAGACGATCACGCCGCCGAGGATCATGAGGGGGATGGCGGCTCCGAGGGCGAAGCCGTCGGGGAGTATCAGGAAGACGGTGAGGGCCCCGAAGCCCCCGACCATGAAGATCTCGCCGTGGGCGAAGTTGATGAGCTGGACGATGCCGTAGACCATCGTGTAGCCGATCGCGATGAGTCCGTACATCGCGCCGAGGATGAGTCCATTGGCCAGCTGTTGCGGCAGTTCGTTCACCGCAGGGCCTCCGTGGAGTGGTTCGGATATGGCGCCGCGCGGGAGCGCTGGTGGGCGCTCCCGCGCGGCCTGGATCAATGTCTGAAGGGTGTGTCCTTCGGGTGTCCCCTCGCTCAGTCCACCTTGGGCGAGGCGCTGTACTCGGGCGCCCAGGCGCTGCTCTTGACCTTGTAGGCGGTCATCAGCGTGTTGGTGGTGTCACCGAACTCGTCGAAGGAGATGGTGCCGGTGACGCCGTCGAACTTGACCTTGCTCATCGCGTCGAGGACGGCCTTGCGGGCGTCGGACGGGACCTTGCCGTCGTTGCCGTCGACGGCCAGCTTGATGGCCTCGATGATCGACCAGGTGGCGTCGTAGGTGAGGCCGCCGTACGCCTCGTACGGGTCCTCGAAGCCCTCGTTCTTGTAGTTCTCGATGAACTCCTTGGCGGAGGGCAGCTGCTCGACGGGCTTGCCCACGGAGGTGGCGAGGTCGCCCTCGGCCTTCTTGTTGAGCTTCGGGAACTCGCCGGAGTAGATGCCGTCGCCGCCCATCAGCGGGATGTTCTGGCCGCTGTCCTTGAGCTGCTGGCTCAGCGGGGCGGCGGCCGGGTACTCGCCGCCGTAGTAGAGGGCCTCGGCACCGGTCTTCTTGATCTTGGCGACGACGGCGTTGAAGTCGCGGTCGTCGGGGTTGATGTGGTCGGTGCCGACGATCTTGCCGCCGAGCTTGGTGAAGTTGGTCTTGAAGGAGGCGGCGAGGCCGGCGCCGTAGGTCTTCTGGTCGTCGATCAGGTAGACCTTCTTCTTGCCGGCCTTGGTGTAGAGGTACTCGGCGGCGAAGGCACCCTGGATCTCGTCCGTGGTGGCGGTGCGGAAGAAGGTCTTGAACTGGCGGACCGAGTCGCCGGTCTTCCAGCCGTCGCCCTGGGTCAGCTCGGTGCCGGTGTTGGCCGGGGACACCTGGACCAGACCGGCGTCGTTGAACGGCTTCTGCATCTGCTGCGAGACGCTGGAGTTCAGCGGGCCGACGACGCCGAGGACGTCCTTGTCGCTGATGAACTTCTGGGCGTTCTGCTGGCCGACGGAGGGCTGGGCCTGGTCGTCGAGCGGTTCGAGCTTGAACTCGACGCCGTCGACGTAGCCCTCCTTGTTGGCGGTCTTCACCGCGAGCTCGGCGGAGTTGCGCATGCCGAGGCCGAGGGCCGAGAGGTCGCCGGTCAGCGGGGCGTCGATGCCGATCACAACAGTGGTCTTGTCGCCGCCGCCACTGCCGTTGCTGCTGTCGTCGCGCGACCCGCATGCGGTGAGCGTGAGCGATCCCGCCGCGAGTGCCGCGGTGAGGGCGATGAGCGAACGTTGACGCACGATCCAGTCCTTTCCCCTGACAACCGCTTCCTGGTGAAAACGGCCGAGTCGAGCGCTGGGCCGACGTGACAATCGGGCGGCGCGGTGACTGGCCGTGACTCTAAGCGGGTGTGGGGAAGGTGGAGGAGGGTCTGGCCAAGGCTGTGACTCTCTTGTTATGACACGACGTATTGCAGAGCGGTACTGACTGGGGGGAACGGCGGAATTCTCGCCGTTTTGCCCTGTCCGGATGGTGAGAAACCGCAGGACCCGGCGGAGTGTGTTCAGGCGTATCGGGGGTTTTGCTCATGACTGGACGGGGGTGCAGAAACCTGCACACGGGGTCTGGTGGGGGCCTTGGCGCGGCCTGGGGCGGGAGGGGGCGGGCCGGGTTACTGTATTGCGCGCGCATTACGCAGCGTTACGCGGAGGAAAGGGAGTCCGGCGTTCCGGCGTTCTCCGGTGGTTTCTCTCATTTGGCCACGGGTGGGGCGCGGGAAAGGTCCGGAGCGGGTCGACGGCGGGGTGGCGTCGGGGACGGAATTCCGTGTAATAGGCACGGAAATCTTGGATTCGTTGATCGGCCGGATAATGAATCAAGAGTTCCGGATTCTTGGATCAACGGCTCTGGCCTGCGATTTCCCTGCCTCACCGGAGAGTTGCCCGGGGGTGGCGCGGTGGACGCGCGGCCGGCCTGCCGGGAGGCCGCCGGGCGGGGTGGCGCTCGGGTGGCCGGGCTGCCGGGCCGGGCGGCGCCTTCCGGCCTCGGCGTCTCACGGCTCGTCAAGTCCCGGCTTGGGGTGCCCTTTTGACGGCCGGTCGAGTGGGTGCGCGCCGGCCGGACACCTCGCACCCGGTCACCGGGCCGGGGCGCCGGACGCGCGGGGGCGTGCTGCGGGGTGGGGGCGGGGTGGCGCGATGGCGGGGGTTCCGCGCGCTGGTGGGGGCGTGGGCTTCGTGCCGGGAGGGCGGGACGGTGTCCGGGCCGTCTCGGGCGCGAAGAGGAGCGGGGCGTAGGGGGCCCCGGCGCCCGAAGGGGCGCGTGGTGCGGGGGCGGACGCGCTCCCGCACCACACCGCCCGTCAGCCCGCGACCTGTTCCCCGTCCCCGGGCCGCACGTCCCGCAGCAGACAGGTCAGCCGCGCGGTGCACACCCGCTTGCCCGCCTCGTCGGTGATGACGATCTCGTACGTCGCCGTGGACCGCCCCCGGTGCACCGGCGTGGCGACCCCGGTCACCAGGCCGGAGCGGACACCGCGGTGATGGGTGCAGTTGAGGTCGACGCCGACCGCGATCTTCGAACTGCCGCCGTGCAGCATCGACCCCACCGACCCCAGCGTCTCCGCCAGCACGGCGGAGGCGCCGCCGTGCAGCAGGCCGTACGGCTGGGTGTTGCCCTCCACCGGCATCGTCCCGACGACCCGCTCCGCCGACGCCTCCCGTATCCGCACGCCCATCCGCGTCCCCAGGTGGCCCGCCGAGAACAGCGCCTGGAGGTCCACGCCGAGCGCGGCGTACTCGTCGATGACCTCCGGCGGGAACGTGACGTGCTGCTGCTCTCCCATGGGCCCGGCTCCATTCGTCGTGCGTCGGTACGGCTCGCTGCTGAGCGAACGCTCAGTCGGTCGACGATTGTTCCAGACGCACCACGACGGACTTGCTGGCCGGGGTGTTGCTGGTGTCCGCCGTGGCGTCCAGCGGCACCAGGACGTTGGTCTCCGGGTAGTACGCCGCGGCGCAGCCCCGGGCCGTCGGGTAGTGCACGACGCGGAAACCGGGCGCCCTGCGCTCCACGCCGTCCTTCCACTCGCCGACCAGGTCGACGTAACTGCCGTCCACGAGCCGCAGTTCCCGGGCGTCCTCCGGGTTCACCAGCACCACCCGCCGGCCGTTCCTGATGCCCCGGTAGCGGTCGTCCAGGCCGTAGATCGTGGTGTTGTACTGGTCGTGCGAGCGCAGCGTCTGCAGCAGCAGCCGGCCCTCCGGCAGCTCCGGGTACTCCACCGGCGCGGCGGTGAAGTTGGCCTTGCCGGTGGTGGTGGGGAAACGGCGCTCGTCGCGCGGCGCGTGCGGGAGCGCGAAGCCCTCGGGACGGGCCACCCGCGCGTTGAAGTCCTCGAAACCGGGGATCACGCGCGCGATGCGGTCGCGGATCGTCGCGTAGTCCTTCTCGAACTCCTCCCACGGCACCGTGCTGCGCTCACCGAGGACCCGGCGGGCCAGCCGGCACACGATGGCCGGCTCGGACAGCAGCTGCCGGCTCGCGGGCTCCAGCCGGCCGCGCGAGGCGTGCACCATGCCCATGGAGTCCTCGACCGTCACGAACTGCTCGCCGCTGCCCTGCACGTCGCGCTCCGTGCGGCCCAGGGTGGGCAGGATGAGGGCGCGCGCGCCGGTGACGGTGTGCGAGCGGTTCAGCTTCGTCGACACGTGCACCGTCAGCCGGGCGCGGCGCATCGCCGCCTCGGTGACCTCCGTGTCGGGGGAGGCGGAGACGAAGTTGCCGCCCATGGCGAAGAAGACCTTCGCCTTCCCGTCGCGCAACGCGCGGATGGCCCGTACGACGTCGTAGCCGTGCTCGCGCGGCGGGGCGAAGCCGAACTCCCTCTCCAGGGCGTCCAGGAACGCCGGCGCGGGCCGCTCGAAGATGCCCATGGTGCGGTCGCCCTGCACGTTGGAGTGGCCGCGCACCGGGCACACGCCCGCGCCCGGCCGGCCGATGTTGCCGCGCAGCAGCAGGAAGTTGACGACCTCGCGGATCATCGGCACGGAGTGCTTGTGCTGGGTGAGGCCCATCGCCCAGCACACGATGGTGCGCCGGGAGTCGAGGACCATCCGCAGACAGCGCTCGATGTCCCCGCGCGTGAGACCGGTCGCCGTGAGCGTCTCGTCCCAGTCGGCGGCACCCGCGGCCTCGGCGAACTCCTCGTAGCCGTGGGTGTGTTCGCGCACGAACTCCTCGTCGACCGCGCCCGGCGTGTCGAGGATCAGCTTGTTCAGGAGGCGGAAGAGGGCCTGGTCGCCGCCGAGGCGGATCTGCAGGAACAGGTCCGTCAGCGCCGCGCCGGTGGTCAGCCCCTTCGGCGTCTGCGGGTTCTTGAACCGCTCCAGCCCCGCCTCGGGCAGCGGGTTGACGCTGATGATCCGCGCGCCGTTCGCCTTTGCCTTCTCCAGGGCGGACAGCATGCGCGGGTGGTTGGTGCCCGGGTTCTGCCCGGCGACGATGATCAGGTCGGCCTTGTGGAGGTCCTCGAGCAGGACGCTGCCCTTGCCGACGCCGATCGTCTCCGACAGGGCCGAGCCGGAGGACTCGTGGCACATGTTGGAGCAGTCCGGCAGGTTGTTGGTGCCGAGCTCCCGCGCGAAGAGCTGGTAGAGGAACGCGGCCTCGTTGCTGGTGCGCCCGGAGGTGTAGAAGACGGCCTCGTCGGGGGAGTCGAGCGCGCCGATCTCCTCGGCGACGATGTCGAAGGCGCGCTCCCAGGTGACCGGCTCGTAGCGGTCACCGCCCTCGGGGAGGTACATGGGGTGCGTCAGCCGGCCCTGCTGCCCCAGCCAGTAGCCGCTGCGCCCGGCGAGGTCGGCGACGGAGTGCGCGGCGAAGAACTCCGGGGTGACCCGGCGCAGGGTGGCCTCCTCGGCCACGGCCTTCGCGCCGTTCTCACAGAACTCCGCCCTGTGCCGGTGCTCCGGCTCCGGCCAGGCGCAGCCCGGACAGTCGAAGCCGTTCTTCTGGTTGACGCTCAGCAGCGTCAGCGCCGTGCGCTTGATCCCCATCTGCTGGTGGGCCATGCGCAGGGTGTGGCCGATCGCGGGCAGCCCCGCCGCCGCGTGCTGGGGCTCGGCGACCTCCGGCGCGTCCTGGACCGGATCACCCTTGGGCGGCTTCGTGGCCATCGCGCGCTCCTGTTCGCGTACACGTGTGAGGTACGCCTCCGATCCTCGCACGCGCCGGTGACGGGAGTGTGGGCCGGAGGGACGGGGATCGCGCGCAAAGCGTGGGGTACGGGGGTGGGGGGCGAGGTGCGTGGACGGGCCGGGGGCGGCGGCGGGGCGTGGGTGGCGGCGGGGCGTGGGTGGCTGGAGGGGCCAGCGGCGTGCGGGCGGTGGGCCGGTGGTGCGGTGGCCTGGTGGTGCGGTGACTTGGTGGTGCGGTGCGCGGTGGTGCGGTGCGCGGCGGTGTAGTGGCCCGGTGGTGCGGTGCGCGGTGGTGCGGTGTGTGGCGGGTGGGGCGTCGCACGGGGTGGGGATGTGGCGCGGGGCGTCGCTCGGGGTGGGGCCGGGTGTCAGTGGGGCGTGGCAGGATCGGGGGCGTGGCAGAGACAGCATCGAAGAAGACCGACCAGACCTCCGGCGGGACCCGTCCGCGACTGATGCTCATGGACGGGCACTCGCTGGCCTACCGCGCGTTCTTCGCGCTGCCCGCGGAGAACTTCACCACCGCGACGGGCCAGCCGACGAACGCGATCTACGGCTTCGCGTCGATGCTGGCCAACACCCTGCGTGACGAGGCGCCCACGCACTTCGCGGTCGCCTTCGACGTCTCGCGCAAGACCTGGCGGTCGGAGGAGTTCACCGAGTACAAGGCGAACCGCTCCAAGACCCCCGACGAGTTCAAGGGCCAGGTCGAGCTGATCGGCGAGCTGCTCGACGCGATGCGCGCCGAGCGCTTCGCCGTCGAGGGCTTCGAGGCGGACGACGTCATCGCCACCCTCGCCACCCAGGCCGAGGCTGAGGGCTTCGAGGTGCTGATCGTCACCGGCGACCGGGACTCCTTCCAGCTGGTCTCCGAGCACACCACCGTGCTGTACCCGACGAAGGGCGTCTCCGAGCTGACCCGCTTCACCCCGGAGAAGGTCTTCGAGAAGTACGGTCTGACGCCCGCCCAGTACCCCGACTTCGCGGCCCTGCGCGGCGACCCGTCCGACAACCTGCCCGGCATCCCGGGCGTCGGCGAGAAGACGGCCGCGAAGTGGATCAACCAGTTCGGCTCCTTCGCCGAGCTGGTCGAGCGCGTCGACGAGGTCAAGGGCAAGGCCGGGCAGAACCTGCGCGACCACCTGGAGTCCGTGAAGCTCAACCGCCGGCTCACCGAGCTGGAGCGGCGGGTCGAGCTGCCGAAGGGCGTCACCGACCTGGAGCGCACCGCCTACGACCGCAAGGCCGTGGCGATGATCCTGGACACCCTGGAGATCAGGAACCCGTCGCTGCGCGAGCGCCTGTTCGCCGTCGACCCGGGCGCCGAGGAGGCCGAGGCCACTCCCGTCGTCGCGGCGGGCGTGGAGCTGGACGGCACCGTGCTGGGCACCGGCGAGCTGGCCGGCTGGCTCGCCGAGCACGGCACTGGCCCCCTCGGTGTCGCCACCGTCGACACCTGGGCGCTCGGCACCGGCTCGGTCGCCGAGGTGGCGCTCGCCACGTCCGCCGGGCCGGCCGCCTGGTTCGACCCGGCCGAGCTCGACGAGGCCGACGAGCGGGCCTTCGCGGCCTGGCTCGGCGACGCCGGCCGGCCCAAGGTGTTCCACAACGCCAAGGGCGCCATGCGGGTCTTCGCCGAGCACGGCTGGAGCGTCGAGGGCGTCACCATGGACACCGCGCTCGCCGCGTATCTGGTGAAGCCGGGCCGCCGCTCCTTCGACCTGGACGCGCTGTCCCTGGAGTACCTGCACCGCGAGCTGGCGGCCGCCGCCGCGCCCGACGGGCAGCTGGCCTTCGGGGCGGACGACGGTGCGGAGGCCGAGGCGCTGATGGTGCAGGCCCGCGCCGTCCTCGACCTGGGGGAGACCTTCGAGGCCCGCCTGGCGGACGTGGGCGCGGCCGACCTGCTGCGCGACATGGAGCTGCCGACGTCGGCGCTGCTGGCCCGCATGGAGCGGCACGGCATCGCGGCCGACCGGGCGCACCTGGAGGCCATGGAGCAGATGTTCGCGGGCGCCGTGCAGCAGGCGGTGAAGGAGGCGCACGCGGCGGCGGGCCACGAGTTCAACCTGGGCTCGCCCAAGCAGCTCCAGGAAGTCCTCTTCGGCGAGCTGGCCCTGCCCAGGACGAAGAAGACGAAGACCGGCTACACCACGGACGCCGACGCGCTGGCCTGGCTCGCCACGCAGACGGACAACGAACTGCCGGTCATCATGCTCCGCCACCGCGAGCAGGCGAAGCTCCGCGTCACCGTCGAGGGCCTGATCAAGACGATCGCCGCGGACGGCCGCATCCACACCACGTTCAACCAGACGGTCGCCGCCACCGGCCGCCTGTCGTCGACCGACCCGAACCTGCAGAACATCCCCGTCCGCACCGACGAGGGCCGTGCGATCCGCCGCGGCTTCGTGGTCGGCGAGGGCTTCGAGTCGCTGATGACCGCCGACTACAGCCAGATCGAACTGCGCGTGATGGCCCACCTGTCGGAGGACGCCGGACTGATCGAGGCGTTCACCTCGGGCGAGGACCTGCACACCACGGCGGCCGCGCAGGTGTTCTCGGTCGAGCAGTCCGCGGTCGACGCGGAGATGCGCCGCAAGATCAAGGCGATGTCCTACGGCCTGGCCTACGGGCTGTCGGCCTTCGGCCTCTCCCAGCAGCTGAACATCGAGGCGGCGGAGGCCCGCGCCCTGATGGACGCCTACTTCGAGCGGTTCGGCGGCGTACGGGACTATCTGCGCCGCGTGGTGGACGAGGCGAGGGCGACCGGCTACACGGCGACGCTCTTCGGCCGCCGCCGCTACCTGCCGGACCTCAACAGCGACAACCGCCAGCGCCGCGAGGCGGCCGAGCGCATGGCGCTCAACGCGCCGATCCAGGGCACGGCGGCGGACATCGTCAAGATCGCCATGCTGAACGTGGACCGCGCGCTGCGCGAGGCGGGCCTGAGCTCGCGGATGCTGCTCCAGGTCCACGACGAAATCGTCCTGGAGATCGCCCCCGGTGAGCGTCCGGCGGTGGAGGACCTGGTCCGCCGCGAGATGGCGAGCGCGGTGGAGCTGCGCGTGCCCCTGGGCGTCTCGGTGGGCGCCGGACCGGACTGGGAGTCGGCGGCCCACTAGCGGACGTCGTCGTCCGGGCCGGGCCGGCCCCTGCCGCGCGACGGCGAGCGGCGAGGCCGCCGCCCCGCGGCACTGGCGCGGTGGCGCCGCCGCGGCCTGGTGGACGGGCCGGCCCGGCCCCAGGCCGGGGGACGGCGGGGGTGAAACCGCCGTCCTTCAACGCCCGCGCGGCGGCGGCGCGGCCCGGTGGGTCCGGCCCGGATCTCCCCCGTCCGCCGATCACCGCACCAGCACCGCTACCGGGACGGCCTGTCGCCGCGCCCCACTGCCCCAGCCCCACCCCACCGCCACAGCCCCACGCCACACCCCCATCGCCACAGCCCCACAGCCCCACCGCCCCGCAGGGTGCTTCACTCGCGTGGCCCCCGCGGACAAGCCGTCGCCGGGGCCGGCCGACAGGATGCGGGGCATGGGTATACGCATGCTGCACCGCAGAGCGGCACCCCCGCGGGCCGGCGCCGACGGACCCACCCCCGAGGCGTTTCCGCCGGTTCCTGTCTTCGCGGCCGCCGCAAGTACCGCCCGCGTCCCCGTCACCCCCGCGACCGCGCTGCGGCAGGCCACGGCGGACCTCGGCCGCCGCATCGCCGACGGCCGATGGCGCACCGGCCGCGCCTCCACCGCCGTACTCCCCGCCCTGCCCGGCCGTCCCGGTCTCCCCGGAGAGCCGCCGTGGCGGCTGTGGGCCGAGCTGGCCCGCGCCTACCTCACCCTGGTCCTCACCCTGCTGCCCCGCCCCCGCCCGGTGCGCACCGTCACCGTGTTCGTCGCGGCGAGCGACACCCTCACCGTGCGGTCGTACGGCTCGGCCGCCGCCCACCGGCCCCTTCAGGGCCCTCCGTGGCCGGACTGGCCGGACTGGCCGGACGCCACGCCCTGACGGCCACCGCGTACAGCGGCAGCGCGAGGACGAGCCCCGCGCCCGCCCCGAAGCACACCGTCGGGATCAGTTCCCACGGCTTCGCGGTCGACCCCCAGTACGCCCACCACCGCGAGGCCCGCTGCACCGCCCCCACCAGCGCACACCCGGCGAGCAGCGCGAGGGCCCACCCCCGGTCCCCGGCGGAGAGCAGGGGGACCCCGGCCGGTTCCGCCCGGGGCGCCGTCCGGCGCAGCGCCCGCGCCACGAACAGGGCGATCACGACCGCGGCCACCGCCGAGCCGCCGTACTGCATGTACCAGTACAGGGGCGAGCCGGCGATCTCCCGGCCCAGCACGGGAAAGACCCGCATGCCCCACTGGTCGAGATGCGTGAACGCGTCCCAGACCACGTGCGTCAGCGACCCGAGCACGGCCGAGACGTACCAGCGCGCCAGCAGCGACGGCCGCACGCGCGCGCGGGGCGCACCGCAGCGCAGCAGCGCCGCCGCCCGTCCCTGGCGGGCCCGCGGCAACAGCGCCACCAGCGGTTCGCGCACCAGCAGCCAGAGCCCGACCAGCGCCCAGGCGATGGCCACGTCGACCGTGAAGACGCCCCAGAAGGCATGGGTGACGTCCCCGAACTGCATCGCACCCGACAGGACACTCGCCGCGTAATAGGTCATGTCGGGAGCAAAGCTGCCCGCGATCAGCACGGCGGGGACGAAGGGGCCGCGGCCGCTCCCGTCGGCCCGTACGGCGGGCAGTACCGCCGCCGCATGACTCAGGGTGAACGGCAACTCGGCTCCTCGCGACAGTCGTTGACCGGACCGCCGGGGCCCGTCGATCGGCAGGGCCCAGTATGCGGGACACCCCGCTCCGGGCCCGGCCGTGCACGATCATGGCCAACCGGTGAATATCGGGCATGAACGGGTGTCCGAGCAAAGGAAGTTGTCGTAGGGTCGCGAGGGTCGTCGTGCCGGGTGCCCGCCGAGGGCAACCAGTGGGGCGGGCAGATCGTCACAACAGGGCGAACACAACACACGCTGACGGACGCTCCGACGTCCACGGGGAGGGGTTCACTCTATGGCGGCGCATTTCGGCAGGAGGCTGCGCAAGGGAGCGGCAACCACCGCAGTGGCCGCGGCGGCCGTGGCGGCCCTGTCCGCGTCCCAGGCGCCGGGTGTGACGGTCGACGACCAGGGAAGACAGGCCAGCTCCGACAGCACTCCCTCGCCCGAGGACGCCACCGACGGGGCGACCGGCAACTCGCCGTACTACACCGACCTGCCGCCGCTCAACAGCCCCAACCCCTCCCCGGGCACCGGCACCGGCCAGGCCACCCCGGGCACGGCCGAGGCCGGCATTCCCGCGACCGTCCTCGACGCCTACAAGAAGGCCGAGGCCGCGCTGCGCGAGAAGAAGCCCGGCTGCAACCTGCCCTGGCAACTCCTCGCCGCCATCGGCAAGGTGGAATCCGGCCAGGCCCGCGGCGGACGCGTCTCCGCCGACGGCACCACGCTCTCCCCGATCCTCGGCCCCCAGCTCGACGGCAACGGCTTCGCCGCCATCCTGGACACCGACGACGGGGCCTACGACGGCAACAGCACCTACGACCACGCCGTCGGCCCCATGCAGTTCATCCCGTCCACCTGGGAGTGGGCAGCCCGCGACGGCAACGGCGACGGCCGCGAGGACCCCAACAACATCTACGACGCCGCGCTCGCCGCCGGCCACTACCTGTGCCGCTTCGGCTGGGACCTGTCCGACCAGCGCGACCTCAACAAGGCGATCCTCAGCTACAACAACTCGACGGAGTACCTGAACACCGTCCTGTCGTGGCTGGAGTACTACCGCAAGGGAACCCACGAAATCCCGGACGGCACCGGCACCCTGCCCGAGGACCGCAGCGACGACACGATCGTGCGCCCCTCCCCGACGACGTCGGGCACCTCGTCACCGAAGCCCGGCCCGAAGCCCGAGAAGCCGGCCGGCAGCAGCCCGAGCCCCAAGCCGACCCCGCCGCCCGGCACCGGCAGCCCGAGCACGCCGCCACCGCCCACCACCACCCCGACCCCCACCGACACGGTGGACCACCTGGAGGACGCCGGCACCGCGCAGCTCACCGCGATGGCGGGCGACGCGTTCTCCAAGAGGATCAGCACCCGCGCCGAGACGGACGCCGGCAAGGCGGTGGCGAAGGTGCGGATCCGCTTCACCATCGTCGGCGACACCGACACCACCTTCACCGGTGGCGAGAGCGTGGCCACCGTCGTCACCAACAGCACCGGCGTCGCCGTGGCGCCCGCGCTGCAGGCGGGCGAGCAGACCGGCGCGTTCGCCGTCCAGGCCACCGTCGTGGGCCGCACGATCCCGGGCGTCGCCTACAAGGCGACCGTCACCGAGCGCGCGGCCGACACCCTCGTGCGCACCAGCGACAAGGCGCTGACCTGCACCCCGGGCGGCGAGTTCGCCGAGCCCGTCGAGGTGAGGGCCACGTACAACGGTGTCGCCGCCGACAAGGTCGCCGCCACCGCCACGCTCATCAAGTCGGCCGACGACCCGACCGCGAACGACAAGGGCCCCTACTTCAAGGACGCGGACGGCAAGGCGATCCGCACCCTGAGCGGCCTGACGACGGACGCCAACGGCCTGCTGAAGCTGCCGCAGCTGTACGCGGACGACACCGCCGGCACGTTCCTGCTCCGCATCACCACGGCGGGCGGCGCGACCCTCACCGTCGAACTGACCGTGGCGGCCGCCGAGACGACGTCCCCGAGCCCGTCACCCACCCCGTCCGAGACCTCCGGCACCTGACCTGACCGGACCGGACCTGACCGGACCGGACCTGACCGGTCCGGCTCGGCCGCACCGACGACGAGGGCGCCCCTCCGTGGACGACGGAGGGGCGCCCTCGCCCGTGCCGGCAGCCGGAGCGGCGGCTCACCGTCCCAGGCGCGCGTTGGTGTGCCGGGTCGGCCGCGCGGCGGCCGGATCCTCCGGCCACGGATGCTTGGGGTAGCGCCCGCGCAGCTCGGCCCGTACGCCCCGGTAGCCGTCGCGCCAGAAGGAGGCGAGATCGGCGGTCACGGCGGCCGGCCGCCCCGCCGGGGACAGCAGGTGCACCAGCAGCGGCACCCCGGCCACCCGCGGCGACTCCTGCAGCCCGAACATCTCCTGGAGCTTCACGGCCAGCACCGGCTGCGCCGGATCGGCATAGTCGATCCGGATGCCGGAACCACTGGGCACGGTGATGCGCTCGGGAGCGAGTTCGTCGAGCCGCGCGGCCTCCCCCGAGGCCCAGGGCAGCAGCCGTGCGAGTGCCTGTCCGGCGTCGATCCGCGCGAGATCGGCCCGCCGCCGGGCACGGCTCAGCTCCGGCTCCAGCCACTCGTCCACGCGCGCGTGCAGCGCCGCGTCGGACACGTCGGGCCACGGCGCGCCGAGCCGGCCGTGCAGGAAGGCCAGCCGCTGCCGCAGCACGGTCGCCCCCGCCGGCCACCGCAACAGCCCGAACCCCTCCCGCCGCAGCCCGTCCAGCAGCGCCGCCCGTACGAGCGCGGGGTCGGCGTCGGTGTGGGGCCGCACGGCCAGCTCCACCGCCCCGAGCCGCTCGACCCGGCGCGCCACGACGTCCCCGTCGGACCAGCGCACCTCCTCGCGCGACTCCCGCAGCGCCCCCGCGGCGAACCGGGCGACGGCCTCGTCGACCACCGCGCCGAGCCGCACCCGCGCATGCCCCCGGCCCACGGGCCGGTCGGCCACGGCGACGGCGACCCACACCGCACCACGCAACCCGGAACCCGCACCCACCTCGGCCCGCGTCCCGCCCACCATCAGGTACGAACCGCCGTCCACCCGGCCGACCCGCTCGGGAAAGGCCAGCGCCACCACCAGCCCGACCCGCGCGTCCTCACCACCCGCGGCCAACGCCCCGACGACCGGGCTGCCCCCACCCGCCGCTGCCGCACCACTCCCGGACGGCTCCCGGACGACCGCACCGCTCCGGTCCGCCGCCTCGCCGCCCTCGGACAGCCCCCCGACGACCGCACCGCCCCCGCCCGCCGTTCCCGCCCCCCGCGCGCCCCCGCCGGCCGCCTCCGAGGCGAGGGTTCGCAGGCGCCGGACCTCCTTGCGCCACCGCGCGGCGTATGCGTCACCCCCGCGTCGTGCCGTGCGCAGCGCGCCCGTGAGGTCGTCGCCGTAGTCGCGCGGCGGCTCCTCGCCGAGCAGCGCGGCCACCTCGGCGGCGAGGCCGGCCCCCACCACCGGTGCCGCGTCCAGCAGCGCCCGCCCCAGCCTGGGGTGCAGCCCCAGCCGCGCCAGCCGCACTCCACGCTCCGTGGCCCGCCCGTCCGGCCCGACCGCACCGATCGCCGTCAGCACCTCCCGGGCCGCCGCCATCGCCCCGCCCGGCGGGGCGTCCAGCAGCGCCAGCCCGGACGCGTCCGGATCGCCCCAGCAGGCCGCCTGCAGCGCGAACGCCGTCAGGTCGGCCACCTTGATCTCGGGGGAGGGGAACCGCGGCAGCCGCGCGTCCTCCGCCTCCGCCCAGCAGCGGTACACCGTGCCCGGCGCCTCACGCCCGGCACGGCCCGCCCGCTGCCGCCCCGCCGCGCGGGAGGCCCGTACCGTCGTCAGCGCGCTCAGCCCCCGCGCGTGGTCCACGCGCGGCTCCCGAGCCAGCCCCGAGTCCACGACCACCCGCACCCCCGGAACCGTCAGCGAGGACTCCGCCACCGAGGTCGCCAGCACCACCCGGCGCCGCTCCCCGGGCGCCAGCACCGCGTCCTGCACGGCGGCCGGCGCCCGCCCGTGCACCTGGAGCACCTCGACACCGCCCGGATCCCCCAGCAGGCCGGCCACCCGGGCGATCTCGCCCACCCCGGGCAGGAACGCCAGCACGTCCCCGTCCCGCTCGGCCAGCGCCCGCCGTACCACCGACGCCACGTGCGCGAGCAGCGCCGGATCGACCCGCATGCCGTGCGGGGGCGCCACCGCGCGCGCGGGCGGCGCCCACACCACCTCCACCGGGAACGCGGCGCCCCGCGCCTCGACCACCGGCGCGTCACCCAGCAGCCGCGCCCAGCCCTCCGCGTCGGTCGTCGCCGACGCGGCCACCAGCCGCAGCTCCGGCCGCAGCGTCTCGCGCACGTCCCACAGGAACGCCGCCGCCGTGTCCGCGTCGAGGTGCCGCTCGTGGCACTCGTCGAGCACCACCACGTCCACCCCGGCCAGCTCCTGGTCGCGCTGGAGGCGCTGCAGGAGCACACCGGTCGTGACGACCTCCACCCGCGTGCGCCGGCCGACCGCGCGCTCCCCGCGCACGGTGAAGCCGACCGACTCCCCGACCCGCTCGCCCAGCAGCCACGCCATCCGCCGGGCCGCCGCGCGGACCGCGATCCGCCGCGGCTCGGCCACCAGCACCCGCCGCGCGGGCCCCGCACCGAGCAGCCCGGCCAGGACCAGCGGTACCAGGGTCGTCTTGCCGGTCCCGGGCGGCGCCACCAGCACGGCGGTGCCGTGCGCGTCGAGGGCGCCGGTCAGCCCGGGCAGGGCGTCGCGTACGGGAAGGGCGTCCAGGGCGTCGTGACGGATCACGCACTCAGTCCCGTTCGCACACGAAGATCGCCGTACCCGGGATCAGGTTGCCGCGCAGCGGGGACCAGCCGCCCCACTCCGAGGTGTTCCACACCGGCCACTCCGGCTCCACCAGGTCCACCAGACGGAACCCCGAGGCGACGACGTCGCGCACCCGGTCGCCGAGCGTCCTGTGGTGCTCCACGTACACCGCGCGGCCGTCCTCGTCCTGCTCCACGTACGGCGTGCGGTCGAAGTAGGAGCCGGACACGCTCAGCCCCTCGGGGCCCGGCTCGTCCGGGAACGCCCAGCGGATCGGATGGGTCACCGAGAACACCAGCCGGCCACCGAGCCGCAGCACCCGCCGCACCTCGCGCAGCACCAGCCGCGGATCGGCGACGAAGGGCAGCGCCCCGTACGCCGAGCAGGCCAGGTCGAAGGAGCCGTCGGCGAACGGCAGCGCGCCCGCGTCGGCGCACACCAGCGGGAACGGCCCGCCGATGCGCAGCGCGTGCTGCAACTGCCGGTGCGAGATGTCCAGGGCCACCGGGCGCGCCCCCTGGGCGGCCAGCCAGCGCGAGCACTGCGCCGCGCCGGCGCCCAGCTCCAGGACGTCCCGCCCCTTCAGCTCCTCCGGCGGGCCGAGCAGCTCGGCCTCCACCTCGTCCAGCCCCTCGGGCCCCCACACGAAGCGGTCGTCGCCGAGGAACGTGCCGTGCTCGATCTGGTACTCGTCCGCATTGCGGTCCCACCACCCCCGGTTGGCTCGTGAGCTTTCCGTGACTCCGGCGTCCCGCCGGGTCGCCTCCGGTTCGGGCGCTTCGGGCTCTTGGATGATCGGCTCCCTCGTCGTACTCTTCCGTCCAGCCGGCCCCCGGCGTGTCGCCGAAGGGCGCCACGGGCCCCTACATGGCCTCGGGAGACGGGAATTGTGCCGGTTATGCGGCGATCCGCCCCGGGTGGGCGGCTTCGCGCATTGACCCTGCCCGGCTGCCCCCGTATGCTACAAGTTGCGCTGCGGGCCTGCGCACCTCAGACGTAGCAGGCTGCGCTCGCATCTGTTGTATGTCCCCTCGGTTCTCGAGGCGTCATCACCAGTTCGACTGGTTCGACGCTTCCTTGGCTGTCCGGCTTCTGCAGAGCGAAACGGGCTCCCGGCGTAGCAGTACCTACGACTTCAATGTCCGTACCGGAGCCCTTTCCCACATGACGAGCAGCACCGAGACCACCGCCACCACCCCGCAGGTAGCGGTCAACGACATCGGTAACGAGGAAGCATTCCTCGCCGCGATCGACGAGACGATCAAGTACTTCAACGACGGCGACATCGTCGACGGCGTCATCGTGAAGGTCGACCGGGACGAGGTCCTGCTCGACATCGGTTACAAGACCGAAGGTGTCATCCCGAGCCGCGAGCTCTCGATCAAGCACGACGTCGACCCGAACGAGGTCGTCGCCGTCGGTGACGAGATCGAGGCCCTGGTCCTCCAGAAGGAGGACAAGGAAGGCCGCCTGATCCTCTCGAAGAAGCGCGCCCAGTACGAGCGTGCCTGGGGCACCATCGAGAAGATCAAGGAAGAGGACGGCATCGTCACCGGTACCGTCATCGAGGTCGTCAAGGGTGGTCTCATCCTCGACATCGGCCTCCGCGGCTTCCTCCCGGCCTCCCTGGTCGAGATGCGCCGTGTCCGCGACCTCCAGCCCTACGTGGGCAAGGAGCTCGAGGCGAAGATCATCGAGCTGGACAAGAACCGCAACAACGTGGTCCTGTCCCGCCGTGCCTGGCTGGAGCAGACCCAGTCCGAGGTCCGCCAGACCTTCCTCACCACCCTCCAGAAGGGTCAGGTGCGGTCCGGCGTCGTCTCCTCGATCGTCAACTTCGGTGCCTTCGTGGACCTGGGTGGCGTCGACGGTCTGGTCCACGTCTCCGAGCTGTCCTGGAAGCACATCGACCACCCGTCCGAGGTCGTCGAGGTCGGTCAGGAAGTCACCGTCGAGGTCCTCGACGTCGACATGGACCGCGAGCGTGTCTCCCTGTCGCTGAAGGCGACCCAGGAAGACCCGTGGCAGCAGTTCGCCCGCACCCACCAGATCGGCCAGGTCGTGCCCGGCAAGGTCACGAAGCTGGTTCCGTTCGGTGCGTTCGTCCGCGTGGACGAGGGCATCGAGGGTCTGGTCCACATCTCCGAGCTGGCCGAGCGCCACGTGGAGATCCCGGAGCAGGTCGTCCAGGTCAACGACGAGATCTTCGTCAAGGTCATCGACATCGACCTCGAGCGCCGTCGCATCAGCCTCTCGCTGAAGCAGGCCAACGAGGCCTTCGGAGCCGACCCGTCGACGGTCGAGTTCGACCCGACCCTCTACGGCATGGCCGCGTCGTATGACGACCAGGGCAACTACATCTACCCCGAGGGCTTCGACCCCGAGACCAACGACTGGCTCGAGGGCTACGAGACCCAGCGCGAGGCGTGGGAGACCCAGTACGCCGAGGCGCAGCAGCGCTTCGAGCAGCACCAGGCGCAGGTCATCAAGTCCCGCGAGGCGGACGAGAAGGCCGCTGCCGAGGGTGGCGAGGCCGCCGCTCCGGCCGCGTCCGGTGGTGGCTCGTACTCCTCCGAGGGCCCGGACAACTCCGGTGCGCTGGCCTCGGACGAGGCGCTCGCCGCGCTCCGCGAGAAGCTGGCCGGCGGCCAGAGCTGATCGCTCGCCGCTGAGGCCTGGCCCGTAACCGAGGGGCCGCACCTTTCGAGGTGCGGCCCCTCGGTGCTGCCCGGAAGACCCCCGGGCGGGCCGGGCGCCTGCCGCGAGCGGCGGTCGCGCCACGAGGCGGACACCGCACAGCGATACGCCCCCGCCCCTCGGGAGTGATTCCCGGGAGTTGCGCCGCGCCCGGGAATGCCGGTGCCGCATGCCACGTTGTGCAGTACGGACACGAGGAGGAGCGGTCACTGTGCTTGATCCGCAGGGTTTGTACGCATGGGAGCCGAAGGGACTCGGCGTCGTCGACATGGCGCTCGCCCAGGAATCGGCCGGACTTGTCATGCTCTACCACTTCGACGGATACATTGACGCGGGCGAGACCGGGGACCAGATCGTCGACCGGCTGCTCGACTCGCTGCCCCACCAGGTCGTCGCCCGGTTCGACCACGACCGGCTCGTCGACTACCGCGCCCGGCGTCCGCTGCTGACCTTCACCCGCGACCGCTGGACCGACTACGACGTCCCCGCCATCGAGGTGCGCCTCGTCCAGGACGCCACGGGGGCGCCCTTCCTGCTGCTGTCCGGGCCCGAACCGGACGTGGAGTGGGAGCGCTTCGCCGCCGCCGTGCAGCAGATCGTGGAGCGGCTCGGCGTCCGCCTGTCGGTGAACTTCCACGGCATCCCCATGGGCGTCCCGCACACCAGGCCCGTCGGCCTCACCCCGCACGGCAACCGCACCGACCTCGTCCCGGTGAGCAGCAACGTCTTCGACGAGGCCCAGGTCCCGGGCAGCGCCGAGGCCCTCGTCGAGTACCGGCTCATGCAGGCCGGGCACGACGTCCTGGGCGTCGCGGCGCACGTGCCCCACTACATCGCCCGGTCCCCCTACCCGGACGCGGCCCTGACCGCCCTGGAGGCCGTCACCGCCGCCACCGGACTGGTCCTGCCCGGCGTCGCCCACGCCCTGCGCACCGACGCCCACCGCACCCAGACCGAGATCGACCGCCAGATCCAGGAGGGCGACGACGAGCTCACCGCCCTCGTCCAGGGCCTGGAGCACCAGTACGACGCCGCCGCGGGCGCGGAGACCCGGGGCAACATGCTCGCCGAACCGGTCGAGATCCCGTCGGCGGACGAGATCGGCCGCGAGTTCGAGCGCTTCCTGGCGGAGCGCGAGGGAGACGGCTAGGCGGTTCCGGCCGGATGCGTCGGACGGACGAGGTGCCGGGACGAAACCCGGAAACCGACGACAACGCGGCAGACACGGGTACCGGATCCCGCGACCGAGGCAGGCAGGCGTACCCGGTCCCCCGACCGCGGCAGGCAGGCGCCGGGCAGGCCGCACCGCCCGGAGCCTGCGCCCGCCGCCGGGCGGGGTCGACCGGTGCGCCTAGGGTCTGTCGTTCGGATCAGGTCGGCTGACAGAGGCTGCGCCTCTCAGCCCACCCGCCCCGCGACGCCGACATGATCCGAACGACAGGCCCTAGGTCGTGTCCGCAAAGTGCCTCGGTCGTTGTTCTGTTTGTGGTGCGTCGTCATGAGCTGACTGATGAGTCGTGGGCGGTGATCGAGCCGTTGCTGGCTCCGCCGCGGATGGGTCGTCCGGTGCGGGATCGCCGGCAGGTGGTCAACGGGATCCTGTGGAAACTGTCCACCGGGGCTGCCTGGCGGGACCTGCCCGAGCGGTATGGCCCGTGGAAGACGGTCTATGAACGTTTCCGCCGCTGGTCTGCAGACGGCACCTGGGACCGCCTTCTGGCCCACGTCCAGCAGCACTCGGACGCGGTCGGTGCGGTCGACTGGACCGTTGTCTGCGTGGACTCCACGACCGTGCGGGCCCATCAGCACGCTGCGGGAGCCCGAAAAGGGGGCAGGACTGGCCGGGCGAGGCACTCGGCCGGTCCCGTGGCGGGCTGACCACGAAGATCCACCTTGCCTGCGACGGTGAAGGCCGCCCCCTGGCCTTCACCCTCACCGCCGGCAACGTCAACGACTGCACCCAGTTCGAGCAGGTCATGGCCCGCATCCGCATCCAGCGGTGCGGACCCGGCAGACCGAGAACCAGGCCCGAGCGGGTCGCGGCGGACAAGGGCTACTCGTCCATGAAGATCCGCACCTACCTGCGACGTCGCGGCATCAAGGCGGCGATTCCCGAGCGGATCGACCAGATCAACGGCCGCATCCGCAGGGGCGAAAGCCTCTGCCGACTCGACCGGGCGGCCTACCGGCGACGCAACGTCGTCGAGCGCTGCTTCAACAAGCTCAAGCACAACAAAGCCCTGGCCACCCGCTACGACAAACGCGCCCGCCACTACCAGGCCCTGGTCACCCTGGCCTGCCTCAGACTCTGGCTGCCCTGACTTTGCGGACACGACCTAGGCTTCCTTCCATGCTGACAGTGGGCCTGACCGGCGGGATCGGCGCCGGCAAGAGCGAGGTGTCGCGGCTGCTCGTCGAGTGCGGAGCCGTACTGATCGACGCCGACCGCATCGCGCGTGAGGTCGTCGAACCGGGGACCCCCGGCCTGGCGGCGGTCGTGGACGCCTTCGGGGAGGAGGTCCTCGCCGCGGACGGTCGTCTCGACCGGCCCAAACTGGGCTCCATCGTCTTCGCCGACCCCGAGAGACTGGCCGTCCTGAACGCGATCGTCCACCCGCTGGTGGGCGCCCGCTCCAGGGAACTGGAGCAGGCGGCCGCCGCGGACGCCGTCGTGGTCCACGACGTCCCCCTCCTCACGGAGAACGGCCTCGCCCCCCTCTACGACCTCGTGATCGTGGTCGACGCGAGCCCCGAGACACAGCTCGACCGGCTCGTGGGCCGGCGCGGCATGAGCGAGGAGGACGCACGGGCGCGGATGGCCGCCCAGGCGACACGCGAGCAGCGCCGGGAGATCGCCGACATCGTCATCGACAACGACGTCCCCCTCGACGAGCTGGAACGGCGTGTCAAGGACGTGTGGGCCGAGCTCGTCCGCAGGGCACGGACGCCCCGGGAGTCCCCGCAGGAATAGCGGCCCCCGGACGGCGCGTTGAACCCCTTCAGCAAGGGAAGGATGTCGCCGTGCCCGAGACCAGTGGTTCGACCGGACGTACGCCGGAGACGCATGTCATCGACTTCCGTGCCGCCGAGCACCTGCTCGCCTCCCGGGACCCGAGGGGCGCGGTGAAGCTGCTCGACGGTGTCATCGACGTCCACCCCGAGAACACCGCCGCCCGGCTGCTGCGCGCGCGTGCCTTCTTCGCGGCGGCCCAGCTGCGCCCCGCCGAGCTCGAGTTCTCCCTCGTCCTGGAGCGCGAGCCGGACAACGCCTTCGCCCACTTCGCGCTCGCCCGCACCTACCAGCGGCAGGGCCGCCCGCACCCGGCCAAGCGCCACTTCCGGCTGGCGGCCGCCCTGGACCCCAACCCGGAGTACCTGAAGGCGGCCCGCTTCGAGGCGTGACGGCTACGGCCGGCGCCTCGGCGGCTGGTACGGCGGGACGTCGGGGCCCGGCTGGTAGTGCGGCCCCTGGCGGATGTGCCGCAGGACGACGACCAGGTCGACCGTGATGATCAGCCACAGCAGCCCGCAGGCGAGCGCCCAGCCCGGATGCCCCGCGAGCGCGAACGCCACCGTCCCGGCGACCGTCCAGACCACCCCCCACACGCTCAGCCAGAACCGCATCCGCAGCGCACTGCGCGCGGTCGTCGGCTCACTGCCCGTACGCATCACGCTCACCACTCCCGGCTGCGACCTGCGGCTTCATGGATCCGAGTGCCCGGAAACGGAGCGGTTCACCGCCCGGACCGAGCCCGGGGCTCACTCGGTCGGGTGAACCTGTGGGCCGGAGGGAACGGGTGTGCGGACGCGGTCCGTTGGGCGGGCATGGAGCGGAAAATGCGTGAGGGGTACGAGGGGACGGGACCGGGGGCGATCACCCCTGACGGCTGCGCGGTGGAGCTCTACTCGCGGCTGCCCGTCGGCGCGGAGCCGGACATCATCGCCGCCGCGGTGCCGGCGGGGGCCCGGGTCCTGGAGCTGGGCAGCGGAGTGGGGCGGGTGACCCACGCCCTGCTGGAGCGCGGATTCGAGGTCACGGCGGTGGACGAGTCCGCCGAGATGCTGGAGCGCGTGCGCGGGGCGCGGACGATCCGGGGCTCCATAGAGGAGATCGACCTGGGCGAGACCTTCGACGTGGTGCTGCTGGCCTCCTTCCTGGTGCACGTGGGGGACGTCGAGGTGCGGCGGGGCATGCTGCGCACCTGCGTGCGGCATCTGGCGGAGGGCGGGTGCGTGCTGATCCAGCGGGAGGGCGAGAACTACCACAGCGATGTGCCGCGCGAGCGGGTCGACCCGGCCGGTTTCACCGTGCGGATCGTGTCGGCGGAGCCGGTCGGCGACGGGGTCGACGCGGTGCGCGCGGAATACGAGTTCCCGGACGCGGTCTGGACCCAGACGTTCCGGGCGTGGCCCTTGACGAAGCAGCAGTTCGAGGACGCGCTGGGGGAGGAGGGGCTGAGGGTGGACCGCTACCTGACGGCGGACCGGACATGGGTGAGGGCCGTGCCGGTGGCCACCGGCTGAGCGCGCGAAATCCGCGTCGGCGGCGATGAGTTCGCGGGCGGGAAGCGGTCTACCTCTGTGACAGCATCACGGACCGCTTCCCCAGGAGACCTTCATGTCGGAGACCACCGCCCCCGCCGCGACCGCCGCCTCTGCCACCGGGACCACGGGCGTCACCGGAACCGGCGGGACCGCCCTCGCCGAGTCCGCGACCGTCGGCGGACGGCGTGCCCGTATCGCGCTGCGCGCCCTGCAAGCCCTCCTCGCGCTCTTTTTCGCCGTCCCGAGCGCGCTGCCCAAGCTGATCGCGCACTCCTCGGCGGCCGAGACCTTCGACGAGATGGGCTGGGGCAGTACGGGCATGTACGCCATCGGGGTGCTCGAACTGGCGGGAGCGATCGGCCTGTTGATCCCGGTGCTGCAGTCGGCGGCCGCGACGGGGCTGGCCGCGCTGATGGTCGGCGCGTTCGTCGTGCAGGTCACGATGCTCGACGGCCAGTACGCGGCGACCCCGCTCATCCTCCTCGTCCCCCTCGCGCTCATCGCCTGGACCCGCCGCAGCCACAACACGGACCTGCTGCGACTGCTGCGCCGACAGAGCTGAAGGCTCATTCCCCGGCGCGGGGGTGACGAGGGCGGCGGGGAAGCCGCTCACCGTACGGTCACGGCCGAGCCGTGCCGCCGCCCGGCGCACCCTGGCCGCCGCATCAGCCCCGGTTGCCGGATCAGCCTCGTCCGCCAGTGCCGCCGGCACGCCCGCCTCTCCCACGGGACCGGCCGGCACCTCCGCCGCGTCCCCCCGCTCCACCGCCCGCACTCCGGCCAGCGGCACCACCGGGCGCTGCGCCCAGGTCGCCCGGCCCGCCCGATCCGCCCGGGCCACCGGGCCCGCCGAAGCCACCCGGTCCTGCGGGCCCGCCCGGTCCGCCCAGTCCGCGCAGACGCTCGAGTTCCCGGCGGTCGCGCTTGGTCGGGCGGCCCGCGCCGCGGTCGCGGATTCCGGCAGGAGCGACGGCCTCGCGCGGCGGGGGCGGCGGCGAGTTGTCGATGTAGCACTGGGCTGCCACCGGGGCGCCGACCCGCTTACGGATCAGTCGCTTGACGACGACGATCCGCTCCCGGTTCTCGTGCCGCAGGCGCACCTCGTCGCCGACGCGGACGGAGTGCGCGGGCTTGACCCGCTCCCCGTTCAGACGCACATGACCGCCCCGGCAGGCGGCGGCGCCCAGGGATCGCGTCTTGACCAGGCGCACCGACCAGATCCAGCTGTCGATGCGGACGGACTCACCGCTCTGCGGCCCGGCCGCCTCCGCAGCGGCCACAGCCGCGGCGACCTTCGGATCCGCCGGCACGGAAGCCGATGCCGATGCCGAGGCCGATGCCGATGTCGGCTCCTGGGCAGTCCCCTCGGGACCCTCGGGCCCCTCGGTCCTGTCAGCACCAGCAGCACCACCGTCATCAGTGGCAGCGCCGTTCACGGGCACCCCACCGCCGAACGGCTGCTCTCCGTCCGCGGCGCCACCCGTCATGTCGTACTCCGCACCCTCCGCACCCATGTTCCCGACCTTACGGCCTGTGGTCCGGATCAGGTGAGGACAGGCGGATCGATGTACGGAGAAGCCGGGTCCGACCGTCGCCCGGTACATGGCCTCAGTCCAAGGGCATGGGAATGGGCACGGGTACGGGCATGGGCATGTTTCAGAAGGATGCGCCTCAGCTCGGTGCGGTCCCTGACGCCTACCGTGGAGGTATGGATTCCAGCGGTCTCGCCCGTCTCGACCGGCGCATCGCCGGCTGCCGTGCCTGCCCCCGGCTGGTCGACTGGCGTGAGGAGGTCGCCCGTACCAAGCGCGCGGCGTTCGCGGACTGGACGTACTGGGGCAGGCCGGTACCCGGGTTCGGGCCCCCGGACGCCCGGCTGCTGATCGTCGGACTGGCGCCCGCGGCACACGGCGGCAACCGCACCGGCCGGATGTTCACCGGGGACCGCTCGGGGGACGTGCTGTACCAGGCGCTGTACGACGTGGGCCTCGCCTCCCAGCCGACCTCCGTGCACGCCGGGGACGGCCTGGAACTGCACGGCGTACGCGTCACCGCACCCGTGCACTGCGCCCCGCCCGCCAACAAGCCCACCCCCGCGGAACGGGACGCCTGCCGTCCCTGGCTGGTGCGGGAGCTGCACCTGCTGCGGCCGACGGTGCGGGCCGTGCTCGTGCTCGGGGCCCTCGGCTGGCAGGCCACGCTGCCCGCCTTCGCCGAGGCGGGCTGGACCGTGCCCCGCCCGAAGCCCCCCTTCGCGCACGGCGCCCACGTCGTCCTCGACGCCCCCGACGGGCCCGGCCTCCACCTCTTCGGCTGCTTCCACGTCAGCCAGCGCAACACCTTCACCGGCCGGCTCACCCCCGCCATGCTCCGGGAGGTGCTGCGGACCGCGGCCGAGGCGGCCGGGCCGGCCGCACGGAATTGAGATGAGTCCCGGGCCCCACGGGCGTTACGGTGCGTCGATGGGCCTGTATCCGGAGATCGAACCGTACGACCACGGCATGCTCGACGTCGGCGACGGCAACCACGTCTACTGGGAGACCAGCGGGAACCCACGGGGCAAGCCCGCGCTGGTGCTGCACGGCGGTCCGGGGAGCGGCGTACGCCCCAATTACCGACGCTACTTCGACCCCGCCGCGTACCGCATCGTGCTGCTCGACCAGCGCGGCGCCGGACGGTCGACTCCGCCCGCGAGCGACCCCGCGACCGACATGGGTGTCAACACGACCGCCCACGTCATGGCGGACCTGGAGCGGCTGCGCGCCCACCTGGGCATCGAGAGGTGGCTGGTGTGGGGCCTGTCGTGGGGCTCGATCCTGGGACTGCGCTACGCGCAGACGCACCCCTCAGTCGTGTCGGAGCTGGTGCTGACCGGAGTCGCCACCGGTTCCAACGCCGAAGTGGCCCTGCTGACCCGGGGATTGGGGAAGATCTTCCCCGAGGCCTTCGAGCGGTTCCTCGCGGGACTGCCCGCCGGTGAGCGCGACGGCAGCCCGGCCGCCGCGTACAACAGGCTGCTGGAGTCGCCCGACCCGGAGGTCCGCGCACGCGCCGCGCGGGCCTGGACGGACTGGGAGACGGCGACGATTCCCGCGCCGCCGGGCTCGGTCGCCCGGTTCGAGGACCCGGAGTTCCGCTTGGGCTTCGCGCGGACCGTCACGCACTACTGGGGCAACGACCACTTCCTCGGCGAGGGCAACGACCAGGGCGTGGTCCTGCGGGACGCCCACCTCCTGAAGGGCATCCCCGGCACCCTCGTCCAGGGCAGCCTCGACTTCGGCAACCTCCTCGGCACCGTCTGGCGGCTCCACCACGCCTGGCCGGACAGCGAGTTGGTGATCGTCGACGACGCCGGCCACGACGCCGGAGCGGTCGGCGACGACGCCCTGATCGCGGCGACGGACCGCTACGCGCGCGGCGCCTGACCGCCACGCGCGCGGCGCGGGACGCGTACGCCCGGGGCGCCCGACAGTTCCACGCCGGGCGCCGGACAGCTCGCCGTCGCACCGACGCGACCGCACCACATGCGTCCCTACGGCCGCCACTCGTACCGCACGTCCGGTTCCCGCTCCTCGTTGCCGGAGCCGTCCGTCCACTCGACGGCCGCGAAACCGTGCCGCTCGTAGAAGCGGCGGGCGGGCGTGTTCACCTGGAACGTCCACAGGCTCAGCCCCCGAGGGCGGCGCTCCTTGGCGAGCCGGACGAACCGGTCGCCGATGCCGTGCCCGCGCCGGTCCGGTGCGAGGTAGAGCTGGGACAGCTCGTCCCCTTCCAGCACCATGACCCCGACGACCGCGCCGCCGCCCGCCGGTCCGGCCCCGGCCACCCACGTCTCCGCCGCCGGGAGCACCACGTCGCGGAAGTAGGCGCGCACCTCCTCGTCGGAGTGCGGTCTGACGACCGTCGGCAGGGCGGCGGTGAAGGACCGCAGCCAGACGTCGGCCACGGCCCGGGCGTCCGCACCCGTGGCCCGGCGCAGCACCACCTGCGCCATCGGCCCCGGTGCGTCGGGCGGCGGGAACAGGCCGGGCACGGGGACACGCTGGATCATCGGGGGCTCCTGGGGGCCGGAGGGCGGGCGATCGGTCGCCCGCCGATCGTCCGCCCTCCTGGCCCGTCGCCGCACCCGGATTTCCCGGCCGCCCGGCGCCGGACCACGGCTGCACGGGTGTGCTGCGGGTGTGCTCGGGGTGTACTACGGCTGCACTACGGGTGCAGCACCACCTTGGTGTAGCCCTCGATCCGCTTGTCGAACTTGTCGTAGGCCGACGGCGCCTGGTCCAGGGGCAGTTCGTGGGAGACGACGAAGCTCGGCTTGGCCCTGCCTTCGATGATCATGTCCCGCAGGTACCGGTTGTAGCGCTTCACGTTGCACTGCCCCGTCCCCATCCGCAGGCCCTTCTCGAAGAGCTTGCCGATCGAGACGAGGAGCATGCCCTGCTTGGCCTGCTCGTCCGGTCCGCCCGGATCGGACGGCACGTAGAGGCCGGGCACGCCGAGCGCTCCGGTGGCCCGGACCGTACGGACGAGGGAGTTCAGTACGGTCGCCGGTTCCTCGCGGTCCGTGCCGCGCGCCGTCGCCTGGTAGCCCACGGCGTCGATGCCCTTGTCGGTGCCGGTGCCCTTGGTCTGCTCGTGGATCTGCTCGACCGGGTCGCCCTCGGCGAAGTTGACCGGCACCGCGCCGATCTCCTCGGCCTTCTGCAGCCGCTCCGGGACCCGGTCCACGACGAACACCTTGCTCGCGCCGCGCAGCAGCGCCGAGTAGGCGGCCATCAGCCCGACCGGTCCCGCGCCGTACACCGTGACGCTCTCGCCGGGCCGGACCTGGGCCAGTTCACAGCCGTGGTAGCCCGTGGGGAAGATGTCGGCGAGCAGCACGAAATCGGTCTCGTGCTCCTTTCCCGGCGGCAGTTTCAGGCAGTTGAAGTCGGCGTAGGGGACGCGGAGGTATTCGGCCTGGCCGCCCTTCCAGGGTCCCATGGCGACATAACCGTAAGCCCCGCCCGGAAAACCGGGATTGACGGTCAGACAGTAACCGGTGAATCCCTCGACGCAGTTGGTGCAGAATCCGCAGGCGACGTTGAAGGGCATGACCACGCGGTCGCCCTCCTTGAGCGAGGTCACGCCCTGGCCGACCTCCGCGACGGTCCCCATGTTCTCGTGGCCGAAGGTGATGCCGGGCTCGGCGGCCGTGCGGCCCTCGTACATGTGCAGGTCGGAGCCGCAGATGGCGGTGGAGGTGACTTGTACGATCACGTCGTTCGGATGCTGGATGGTGGGGTTCTCGACGTCTTCGACCGCTACTTCGAACGGTCCCTTGTACACGACGGCCTTCATGACTTCGACCTCCGCTCGATGATGTACACGTCCGGTTGTCGCGTCCCTCCCGACGTTCCGCGTGACCGATATCTCATGATTCTCCGGTCTGCCTTATAGGGCAAGCCGGTAATATCCACGGCAATGGCATGGGATGCCTGGGGATGCCTTACCGGGAAAGGAAGGGGCGGACATGGCGGCGCAGAGGCTGGGAACGCTCCTCGTTCCCGTGCCGGGACTGTCCGGCACCACGTACCCGCCGGGCACGACCGTCACGGTGCGTGGTCGCGGTGCGACGGTCGACGCCTTCGTCGACGGTGACTGGCTGCCGCTGTCCTGGTGGGAGTTCTCCGACGGTCTGCGCGAGGACATCGCCGACCGCTGACCCCGTCAGCCGACCCTGACCCAGTCCAGGGTGCGCTCCACGGCCCGCTTCCAGTCCTGGTAGCCGTCCTGGCGCTGCTCCTCGCTCCACTGCGGGCTCCAGCGCTTCGACTCCTGCCAGTGCGAGCGCAGTTCGTCGGTGTCGCGCCAGAACCCGGTCGCGAGCCCGGCGGCGTACGCGGCGCCCAGCGCGGTGGTCTCGGCCACCACGGGGCGGCTGACCGGCACGCCCAGCACATCGGCCTGGATCTGCATGCACAGGTCGTTCGCCGTCACCCCGCCGTCGACCTTGAGCACGTCCAGGTGCACGCCCGAGTCCTGCTCCATGGCCTCGACCACGTCACGGCTCTGGTAGCAGATCGCCTCCAGCGTGGCCCGTGCGATGTGCCCGGCGGTGTTGTACCGGGCCAGCCCCACCATGGCGCCCCGGGCGTCCGAGCGCCAGTAGGGGGCGAACAGGCCGGAGAACGCCGGCACGAAGTACATCCCGCCGTTGTCGTCCACCGTGCGCGCCAGCTGTTCGCTGTCCGGGGCGCTGCGGATGATCTTCAGCTGGTCGCGCAGCCACTGCACGGCCGCGCCGGTGACCGCGATGGATCCCTCCAGCGCGTAGATCACGGGGCTGCCCGCGAACTGGTACGCCACCGTCGTCAGCAGCCCGTGCCGCGAACGCACCAGCTCCGTACCCGTGTTGAGGACCAGGAAGTTGCCGGTGCCGTAGGTGTTCTTGGCCTCGCCGGGGGAGAAGCAGACCTGGCCGACGGTCGCGGCCTGCTGATCGCCGAGTACGCCGGTGATCGGGACGGCGGCGCTCAACGGCCGGGAGGAACGCGCCTGGCCGTACGCCTCGGGGTCGGACGAGGGGCGGATGGCCGGGAGCATCGCACGCGGGACGCCGAACATGTCCAGCAGCTCGTCGTCCCAGTCGAGGGTCTCCAGGTTCATCAGCATGGTGCGGCTGGCGTTGGTCACGTCGGTGGCGTGCACTCCGCCGTTGGGGCCGCCGGTGAGGTTCCACAGCACCCAGGCGTCGGTGTTGCCGAACAGGGCGTGGCCCGCCTCGGCGGCCTCGCGCAGTCCGTCCACGTTCTCCAGCAGCCACTGGATCTTGCCGCCGGAGAAGTAGGTGGCCGGCGGCAGACCGGCCTTGTGGCGGATGACCTCGCCCCGCCCGTCGCGGTCGAGGGCCGCGGCGATGCTGTCGGTGCGGGTGTCCTGCCAGACGATCGCGTTGTAGTACGGGCGGCCGGTGCGCGGGTCCCAGACCACGGTCGTCTCACGCTGGTTGGTGATCCCGATGGCCTTCAGGTCGGTGGCCGACAGCCCTCCCTCCCGCAGGGCGTTCTGGATCACCGTGTTGGTGCGCTCCCAGATCTCCACCGGGTCGTGCTCCACCCACCCCGAGCGGGGCAGGATCTGCCGGTGCTCGAGCTGGTGCTTCGCCACCTCGGTCCCCGAGTGATCGAAGATCATGAAGCGCGTGCTGGTGGTGCCCTGATCCACCGCGCCGACGAATTCGGGCATCGTGCCACCTCTCCTCGTGACCGGGCGGGCCTGTGTGCGCCCGGGACCCTAGGGCTGTTCCGTGGCGGGGCCTTCCTCGGCCGCCTCCGCCCTGGCCTTGATCACCGGACTGATGAGCAGGTCGTACACCCAGGTACCGAGAACTCCGCCGATGAGGGGGCCGACAATGGGAATCCACCAGTAACCGCTGAACCATCCGAATGTGCCGGGCAGGGCGATCGAACCCCAGCCTTCGAAGAACGTGAACAGCCGGGGACCGAAGTCGCGTGCCGGATTGATCGCGTATCCGGCGTTGGTGCCGAACGTCAAACCGATCGCGACGACCACCAGACCGATGAGGAACGGATGGAGATTCGACATCGGCGCCGTATTACGGGTGTCGATGAGGGCGCAGACCAGCATGAGGAGAATTCCGGTCCCCAC
The DNA here is from genome assembly GCF_007829875.1 of Streptomyces capillispiralis. Lineage (NCBI taxonomy): Bacteria > Bacillati > Actinomycetota > Actinomycetes > Kitasatosporales > Streptomycetaceae > Streptomyces > Streptomyces capillispiralis. Next base: position 6,092,847 of record NZ_VIWV01000001.1, read on the forward strand.
GATCTGGTCGAGCAGGGGGCCCCACCAGGAATCCCCGAAGTATTCGGCGGGGAAGGTGGCGAAGATCGAGTACGTCGCCAGGGATTCGTCCCGCGGGACCCCCGCATCGGTGTCCGCCGCGACGATCGCCCACCGGTAGCAGGCGTAGACGAGCGCGGCGGCGACGAAGGCGCCGACGACCTGCGCCAGCCAGTACGGCAGGACCTTCCGCCACGGGAAATCCCTCCGCACGGCGAAGGCCAGCGTCACCGCGGGATTGATGTGCGCGCCGCTGATACCGCCGGCCACATAGATGGCGAACACCACCGCGAGACCCCAGCCCCACGCGATGATCAGCCAGTTGGCGGGCCCGAACTCCACCACCTGCCGGCCCGATCCCGGCAGACCGACGACCGCGACGGCAACCGATCCGACGCCCAGCAGAATCAGGACGAATGTCCCCAGGAATTCGGCGAGCATCTCACCGCCGAGGCCTTTTCGATAACCCCGTCGACGTGCAACGCGTTCAGCCATCGGCTCTCCTCGGCTGGAATGGCACGGGCATTCCCTCCCACAACGGAAGCGTAGGTGCGCCGGGGGGATCGGGCGCGCCGAGGGCCGCATTTCCTCCCAACAGAGCAATGCGCCGGCGCTCACTCCCGGGCGCGCGGCCATCGGCGTCCGGCCTCCCGCGTACGCTGGCGGGTCCGCCGTGTTCCGCCCCGACCGACAGGAGCCCGCAGCCCCATGCACTCCCGTACGGACCAGGCGTCCCTCGACGCCACCGCCGACCGCCTCGCCGCCCTGCCCGCCGTCCGGGCGGTAGCCCTCGGCGGTTCCCGCGCCCAGGGCATCCACCGCCCCGACAGCGACTGGGACCTGGCGGTCTACTACCGGGGCGCCTTCGACCCGGACGACCTGCGCGCCCTCGGCTGGGAAGGGGAGGTGTCCGAGATCGGCGCCTGGGGCGGCGGCGTCTTCAACGGAGGTGCCTGGCTGACTGTCGACGGGCGCCGGGTCGACGTCCACTACCGCGACCTCGACGTCGTCGAGCACGAACGGGCGGAGGCGGAGGCGGGCCGCTTCCGCGTCGAACCGCTGATGTTCCACCTGGCGGGCATCCCGACCTACCTGGTGGTCGCCGAACTCGCGCTCAACGAGGTCCTGCGCGGCGAACTGCCCCGCCCCGCCTACCCCGACGCGCTGCGCGCGACCGCCCCCGAGCGCTGGCACGGAACGGCCACCGCGACACTCGCCTACGCACGGGCGCACCACGCCCCGCACGGCCGTCTGACCGAGGTCGCCGGGGCCGTCGCCACAGCGGCCCTGCACACCGGGCACGCCGTGCTGGCCGCGCGCGGAGAATGGATCACCAACGAGAAGCGCCTGCTCGACCGGGCGGGCCTGCGGGCCGTGGACGGCATCCTCGCCCGCCTGCGGGACGACCCGAGGTCACTCACCACGGCCGTCACCGACGCGGAGACCCTGTTCGCGGCGACACTGCGCTGACGGCGCCGACCGTAGTGACCGAGACCGGCCGTACTGACGGCGCCGACCGAACGGACGGCGCTGACCGCGACCGGCCGTGCCCGCGGGCGTCAACGGCATTGCTCACGGCGCGGGTTGGGCCACGGTGGGAGCATCGTGACGGCCGGGGGAGCGGAGCGGGCCTCCCGGTGGATCGGACGCTTGAGGGCTCGGATGGACTCCACTCCGCTCACGCCGGCCGGTACCGCGGGCACATTCCTGGTGACGCTGCTTTCTTCACCCCTCTCGGCTGGCCGGGTCCGGCCGAGCGTGGGGACGGGGCATCGTGTCCGCCGTGGGCCTGACGGGGTAGCCACCGGCCACCGTCCGCCCCCGTCGTCACCTCCGGGAAACACGCCCGTTCACTCACCAGCATCACCGTCGCTTACGGTGGAGACGCGTCCCCTTCCGGCCCGGTCACCGTCGCCCGCGAGCTCACCCCGCCCTCGATGCGACCACTGGAGCCCCGTGACCCGCCCCGCCCGCGCCGTACCCCCGTGGCTGGCCCATGCCCTGCGAGCCCAACGCGGACCGGTCCCCTGGAGCGCGGTCGTGCGGGGCGCGCTGGGCGGTGGGCCCCTGCTGCTCGCGGCCGTCCTCGGCGGGCGGCCCACGCTCGGGGTCGCCGCCGCCATCGGCGCCATGTTCGCCGGGATCAACGACCGGCCGGGCAGCCGGCGGGCCTCCGTCGGCCGGATCGGCGGGCCCGCCCTGGCCGGGGCGGCCGGGCTGGCCGCGGGGACGTACGCCGGGGACCACGTCCCGGCCGTGCTGCTCACCGTGCTGCTGACCGGTCTCGGCCTCGTCGCCGGCGCAGTCAGCGCGCTGGGGCCCGTGGGATCCGCCGTAGGTGTCCAGCTGCTGGTCGGCACGGCCGTCGGAGCCGGGATGCCGCTGCCCGAGCCGGGCTGGCAGCGGGCGCTCGCCTTCCTCGCCGGTGCCGGATGGCTGCTCCTGCTGCGGCTGGCGCTGCCCACACCGGGCTCGCTCGCCGGGGCCCGGCTCGACTTCCGCTTCGACGGGGAACGGCACGCCGTCGCCGGGGTGTACGAGGCGATCGCGGCGCTCCTCGACGCGGCCGGCTCGGAGACGGCCACCGCACGCCGGGCCGCGCTCACCGCCGCCCTCGACCAGGCGCAGGACGCCCTCGCCGGACCCCGGCTGCGGCGGTACGCCTCCTCCGCGGCCGAACGCCGGCTGCACGCCCAGTACGCCGCCGCGCTGCCGCTCGCCGAGGCGGCGACCGCGCTGGCCTGGGCGGAGGAGGCCGTACCCGCCCGCGCGGCCGAGGGACCCCGCCGTCTCGCCGCCGCCGTGCGGGGCAGTGCCCCCACCGGGCCGCTGCCCGCGCCCACCCGGTCCGCGCCCGCGCTGCGCGCCCTCGACGACGCCCTCCTGCACGCCGCCGAGGCGTTCGACCGGGCCGAGGGCGGCGACTTGCACAGCCGCAAGCGGTCCAGGACCGCCCGGACGCGCACCGTCCTCGGCGCCCGGGGCCGCGAGTACGGGCTGCGGGTCGCCCTCTGCTTCGGGGCGAGCGCCGCCCTCGCCCAGGCCCTGCACCACGCCCGCTGGTACGGACAGCACGACCACTGGTACTGGCTGCCCGCCACCGCCGTCTTCCTCGTCAAGCCCGACCTCGGACCGCTGGCCTCCCGGGTGCTGTCCCGGGCCGCCGGAACGGTGCTCGGGGCCCTGCTGTTCGCCGGCTTCGCCGCCGTGCTGCCCCGGCCGGAGGGGCTCGTCGCGCTGGTCGCCGTCAGCGGGGCGCTGATCCCCGTGGCCACCCGGCACTTCGCCGCGCAGACCGCCGTCGTCACCGTCCTCGTGCTCGCCCTGGTGATGGTGGGCGGCGAACCCCAGGCCTCCGTCGGCCGGATCGCCGAGACCCTGCTGGCCTGCGCCGTCGTGCTGGTCGTCGGCCACCTCCCGATGCCGGGACAGCGCGGCGACGCCATCCGCGCCCGGCTCACCGAAGCGGGCGGGGCCGCCCAGGCGTACCTCGACCACGTGCTCGGCGGGTCCGGGGACCGCGCCGCCCGCTGGACCCTGCGCCGCGAGGCCTACCGCACCCTCGCCGAGGCCCGTACCGCCATCGCGCTCGCCTCCGCCGAACTGCCGACGCTCGCCCGGCACGCCGACGGCGCCGACGAGCTCGCCGCCACCCTCGAACGGCTCGTCGACACCACCACCGCCTGCGCCGTCCACCTCGACGACACCGGCGGCCTCGACCCCCGGCACACCGCGCGGCTCGCCGAGCTGCGGGACGAACTCGCCCGCCGCCGCGACCGCGTGGGCCCGCGCCCACCGGACCTGCCCGTCGCCGGGTGAGCCGGCGCCGGTCTCACCCGACGCGCACCCACACCGGCGCGTGGTCCGAACCCGCCACCCCGCGCCGCTCCGCGGGATCCGCGCCGATGGACGGCAGCCGCGGCGGGCCCTCGTCCGGCAGGCCCGTGCCCGCCACCGTCACCCGCCGCACCAGCCGGTGACTGAGCAGCACGTGGTCGATCAGCTCCCGGCGGCCGGAGTTCACCCGCGAATAGCGCTGCGCGGCGGGGATGAGCGGAGCCACGTCCCACAGCCGCAACGCGTCGCCGTCGTCCGGGCGGTCGTGGCCGGGGGTGCCGATCTCCGACCCGGGCGGCCCGAGCAGGATCTGGGTGGTCGCCGCCTGCACCTCGTCGTTGAGGTCGCCGAGCACCGCCACGTCCCGCTCCCGGCCGTCACCGTCCAGCAGCTCGTCCGCCAGCGCGCGCAGGGCCGCCGCCTCCGCCGCCCGCCGGTACAGGGCGTAGGCACCGTAGCGGGCCCGTTCCCCCTCGTCCCGCGGGTGGAAACGACCGTCCGGATACGACAGCAGCTTGGACTTCAGATGGCACACCGCCGCCCGCAGCGGCGGGCCGTCGCCGTCGCCCGCCACCTCCACCGCCAGGAAGCCGCGGCCCGCCCGTCCGGCCGCCGGGCCCGCGTCGTCCGCCTGCACGGGATGCAGCCCGGCCGGGAACGCCGCGGTGTCGGCGACCACCGTCACGTCCGTGCGGCTGAGGAAACCGACCCGGGTGCCCCTGCTGTCCGTGTGCCCGGACAGGGCGATCCGCCAGTCGTCGTCCAGCATTCCGGCCAGGTCTTCCAGCGCGCCGGGGTCGCCGACCTCCTGCACACCGAGCAGCGCCGGGTCGAGTTCCGTGATCACGGCGGCGAGCGAGGCGAGCTTGGACTCGTACGCGGCCCGGTCCCCGGGCCCGAAGGGGCCGCCGGGCCGGTAGAGGTTCTCCAGATTCCAGGTGCCGAGGAGCATGGCGCCCCTTTCAGCCGTGGGCGGGCCCGCGCTCGGGCCGGGGTGCGTGTCCGGCCCGCCCCGCGACGGAGCCGCGACGGGATGTCGCGGTTCGGCTCACCCCGGGCGAGGAGCGCGTCGTACGTTGACCCGATGACGCCTTCTGCCGTGGAGAGTCCCGCCGGGCTCATCATCACCGGATGCACCGTCCTCACGCACGACGATCAAGAAGCGGTCGGCTTCGCGCACGACGCGGCGATCGTCGTACGCGACGGGATCGTGACGGAGGTGACCGGCGCGGACGCGGTCGCCGGCCGGGCGGCCGACGAGTGGATCGACGCCCGCGGGCAGGTCGCGCTGCCCGGCCTGGTCAACTGTCACACGCACGCGCCGATGGTGGCCCTGCGCGGCCTCGCCGAGGACCTGCCGACCGAGGAGTGGTTCAACGACGTCGTCTGGCCGGTGGAGTCCAACCTCACCGAGCGGGACGTCGAACTGGGCGCCCGGCTCGCCTGCGCCGAGATGATCCGCGGCGGCGTCACCTGCTTCGCCGACCACTACTTCGCCATGGACGCGGTCGCCGCCGTGGTCGCCGAGTGCGGCATGCGGGCGCTGCTGGGGGAGGCGTACTTCTCCTCGCAGGGCGTGCGGGGACGGGAGCGGTCACTGGAGTTCGCGCTGCGCCACCGCGACACGGCCGGCGGCCGCATCACCACCGCCCTCGCCCCGCACTCCCCCTACACCGTGGACGAGGCCGACCTCGCCGCCACCGCCGAACTGGCCCGTGCGCACGGGCTGCCCGTGCATCTGCACGCCGCCGAGAACCGCGACCAGACCGAGACCAGCCGGGCCCGGCACGGCGTCACCCCCGTCGAGGTCCTGCACCGCACCGGCATCCTCGACACCGATGTGCTCCTCGCCCACGGCACCGGCATCGTCGACAGCGACCTGCCGCTGCTGGCACGCGCGGCCGGCCGTACCGCCGTGGCCACCGCGCCCCGCGGCTACCTCAAGTTCGCCTGGCCCACCACGACCCCCGTGCGCGCGCTGCGCGACATCGGCGTCCCGGTCGGACTCGCCACGGACGGCGCCGCCTCCAACAACTCCCTCGACGTGTGGGAGGCGATGGCGCTCACCTCCCTGATCCAGAAGTCGACGGAGGGCGACCCCCGCTGGCTGACCTCCCGTCAGGCCCTGCACCACGCCACGCTGCAGAGCGCACGCGCGGTCGGCCTCGGGGAGAGCGCCGGCAGCATCGCGCCCGGGCGCCGCGCCGACATCGTCCTCGTCGACCTGACCGGCCCGCACACCCAGCCGGTGCACGACCTCGCCGCGACCCTGGTGCACAGCGCCCGCGCCGCCGACGTCCGTACGACCGTCGTCGACGGCCGGGTCCTCATGCGCGACCGGGAACTGCTGACGATCGACGTCCCCGAGGTGGTGCGGGAGCTGGACGAGCGGCTGCCCGCGCTCGTCGACCGTAGCCACGGCCGGCGGATCCAGGAGTACGACACCTGAGGCCCGGAAAAAGACGGTGCGCGAGCGATGAGTTCCGCACGGCCCGGAAGTCACCTCCTGCAACGGGACCGTCGTACAGGAGGATCCATGTCGCTTCCGGAGATCGTCTCCCGCGCCGAGTGGCGCGCGGCGCGGGAGGAACTGCTGGTCAAGGAGAAGGTCGTCACCCGCGCCCGGGACGCACTGGCCGCGGAGCGGCGCGGGCTGCCCATGGTCCGGATCGACCGGGAGTACGTGTTCGAGGGCGGCGACGGCAAGGCCACGCTGCTCGATCTGTTCGAGGGACGGCAGCAGCTAGTCGTCCACCACTTCATGTTCGCCCCCGAGTGGGACGCCGGGTGCCGCGGCTGCTCCGCGTTCCTGGACCAGATCGGGCATCTCGCCCACCTCAAGGCGCGGGGCACCACGTTCGCGGCCGTCTCCCGGGCGCCGTACACCAGGATCCTGCCGTTCAAGGCGCGGATGGGCTGGACGGTGCCCTGGTACTCCGCGCCCTCCGGCGACTTCAACGTGGACTTCGAGGTGACCCTCGAACAGGACGGGGAGCTCGTCGAGCGGCCCGGCCTCAGCTGCTTCCTGCGCGACGGCGACCAGGTCTTCCACACCTACTCGACGTATGAACGCGGTCTGGACGGGCTCGGCTCGACCACCGGCCTGCTGGACCTCACCGCGCTCGGCCGGCAGGAGGAGTGGGAGGAACCCGAGGGGCGCGCGTCGGCTCTCGGGACGCCTGCGGGAAGTGAGCCCGTCCGCTATCACGACGAGTACGACGACTGATACGGAAGGTGACGGATTACTCCGAAAAGCTGAGAGCCCGCTCACACTTGGCGGTGAACGGGTGTCAACTACGTCTCAGTACCGTCACCGGGCGAGGTGTTCACCCCATGGTTGGCGTTTAACTCTACGAGTACGACGCGGCATGGAGGTGGCAGGGTGAACGGGCGAACGGTGCTCGAACGCTTTCCCGCGGGTGGACCGCGCGGGTCCTGGCCCGCGGAGGAGTTCGCGCACGCGCGGCGCCTGGAGGGCCTGCCCGCCGAGGTCGTCATGGACCTCGCCACCGACATGTTCCTGGTGATCGTGCGCGGCGACGGCGCCGGTGACGCGACGGCGTGAGCGGACGCCGGCGCGGAGGGAGTCCGGTGCCGGTTACGCGGTGACCGGGCGGGACCAGGCGGGGGTCGTCCCCGTCAGCCGGCACAGGGCGAGATACAGCGGTATCGGCGGCGTGTAGGGGAGCGTGCCGTCGGGACGGTGTATCAGCGGCGGCAGGTCCGGGGCGTCGGCGTCGGCGAGGACCGCGCCGGCGGCGTAGCGCGCGGGGGACGGCCACTCCAGGGCGTAGTCGGAGTCGGAGGGGACCAGCCACCACCAGTGCGCCTCGTCGGCGTAGACACAGCCCACGCGCGGCAGCCGGGGTATCACCAGCGGGCCGAAGCGGGCGGGGACCGCCACCGCGTCGCAGCCCATGGGGGCCGTCATCCCGTCGGGTACGGGCAGTCGCCGGGGGGTGCCGGGGGCCTGTCGTCCGCGCCGGAGGCGGACCAGCGAGTCGAGGCTCAGCACACGGGCGCCGGAGGGACCCGTCACGCCCGTCCTCCGTCGCGGTGGGCGCGCTGAGCCGGGGGCCTGGCCCGGTTCCCGGCCGGCCGGTGCAGCCGGCCGTCCTCGTCCGCGTCGTCGCCCTCGTCCGAGCCGCCGGGCGGCGCGGGCTTCGGGCGCGCGCCCCAGCCCAGGTCGCCGCGGGGGGCGGTGGGGCCGGTGGGGTCGTGCGGGGTGTCCGCGGGCCGGGCGGGGGCGTGCGCGGGGTCGCGCGGGGTGTCCGTGGGGGCGTGGGGGGCGTCCGCCGTGCGGGGCAGGTCGGCCCAGACCAGCAGTCCGGGGCCGTTCTCGTGGGCGCCCCACGAGTGGCACAGGGCGTCGACGAGGAGCAGTCCCCTCCCGTGCTCCTCCTCCGGCCGCTGCCGGGTGTTCGCCCGCGGCCGGTCCGGGGCGCAGCCCTCGTCGCGCACGGCTATGCGCACCAGCTCGCCGCTGTCGTGCAGCTCGCAGACTATGTGGCTGCTCGCCGTGTGCACGATGGCGTTGGTGACCAGCTCGGAGACGACCAGGGCCGCGGTGTCGCAGGTGTCCTCGCACACCGACCAGCCGGTCAGCCGCGCCCTCGTCAGGCGTCTGGCCTGAGCCGGGGAACCCGGATGGGCGGCCAGTTCGAAACGGAACCGGCGTTCGGTGGCGGCCCCCGAAGGGACGGCTCCCGAGGCGGCACCGAGGCCGATGGAACCAGCGGCGGCGGCGTCTGTTCCTAAGGGCGCGGACGGAATCACGCTTGCCACTATCGCCCCGCCGTGAACACTTGGCAAGTGTCACTCTGAAAAATGCAGAGTGCGGTATGACGGTCTGTACGGCCGTGGCACACTGCTCGCAACAGCACTTCGCGCGGCGCCAGTTGGGATCGCCGAAGATCCGTTCGAATGGACATTCGAGAGAATGTTCGACCGGATGGGCCCTCGGACGGATCTCCGCATGGCGCCGCCGGGCTGTCAGGAATTGTTCGAGGGAGGTGGAGCGTGAGCGAACCCCGGTCCGCGCCGACGGTCGGACAGGTCGTCCTCGGCAGGCGCCTGCTGGACCTGCGGGAGCGTGCGGGACTCAAACGCGAGGAGGCCGCCCGCATCCTCCGCGTCGCGCCCGCCACCGTCCGCCGCATGGAGATGGCCGAGGTCGCGCTCAAGATCCCGTACCTCCAGCTCCTGCTGAAGGCGTACGGCGTCTCCGACGACGAGGCCGACGCCTTCGTGCAGCTCGCCGAGGACGCCAATCGCCCCGGCTGGTGGCAGCGCTTCCACGACATCCTGCCCGGCTGGTTCTCGATGTACGTCAGCCTGGAGGGCGCGGCCTCCCTCATCCGCAGCTACGAACCCCACTTCGTCCCGGGACTGCTCCAGACCGAGGACTACGCGCGCGGCGTGCTGCGCTCCGGTGCCGTCGGGCAGACCCAGCCCGAGGACATCGCGCGCCATGTCGACCTCCGCATGCAGCGGCAGGAACTGCTGACCCGCGAGGACGCGCCCCGGCTGTGGGTCGTGATGGACGAGACCGCGCTCCGCCGCCCGGTCGGCGGTCCGGAGGTGATGCGTGCCCAGATCGACAAGCTGCTCGAGGCCACGAAGCTGCCCCATGTGACGCTGCAGGTCGCGACGTTCGCCGGCGGGCCGCACCCCGGCACGTACGGGCCGTTCGTGCTGTTCCGATTTGCCATGCCCGAACTGCCGGACATGGTCTACAGCGAGTACCTGACCGGCGCCGTCTACCTGGACGCGCGCACCGAGGTGGCGACCCACCTCGAGGTCATGGACCGCATGGCGGCGCAGGCCGCCACGGCACATCGCACGAAGGAGATCCTCCGGGATCTCCGCAAGGAGCTGTGAATGGAACTCATGAAGCCCCTGAAATCCCTGCCCCAGCAGCGGGTCCGTACCGGGCGGATCTACAACGGGATGCCTGCGCGGGAGCTGGGCAGCGAGGGCTGGCACAAGCCGTGGAGCGGCGGCAACGGGGGGAACTGCCTGGAGGCGATGAAGCTCGACGACGGCCGGATCGCCGTACGCCAGTCCACCGATCCGGACGGACCGGCACTCATCTACACCTCCGCCGAGATGACGGCCTTCATTGAGGGAGCGAAGGCGGGAGAGGCGGATTTCCTGCTGTCCTGAGGCCCATTGTTCGCCCTACCTTTTGTTTCACTCTTCCGCTCTTCTCATGTGGCACTGACTTGATCACTAACTTTTGCAGAGACTTATGGAGTCCGTCATGACCGGGCAGCACCCCGTGGAGATCGACACGAGCAGGCCGCACCCCGCGCGGATGTACGACTGGTACCTCGGAGGCAAGGACAACTACCCGGTCGACGAGGCCATGGGCCGGCAGATGCTGGCCCTCGACCCGAGGGTCCCGGTGATGGCGCGCGTGAACCGCGCGTTCATGCAGCGGGCCACGCGCTGGCTGGCCGGCCAGGGCGTCCGCCAGTTCCTCGACGTCGGCACCGGCATCCCCACCGAGCCCAACCTGCACCAGGTGGCCCAGGAGATCGCGCCGGACGCCCGCGTCGTGTACTGCGACAACGACCCCATCGTGCTGGCCCACGCGGCGGCCCTGCTGCGCGGCACGGACGAGGGGGTGACCGAATACCTCCAGGCCGACGTGCGGGAACCGGACGCCATCCTGGAGGGCGCGCGGAAGGTCCTCGACTTCACCCGGCCGGTCGCGCTGTCGCTCATCGCGCTGCTGCACTTCGTCTCCGACGAGGACGGGGCGCACGAGCTGGTCGGGCGGCTGCTGGACGCACTGCCCTCCGGCAGCCATCTGGTCGTCACCCACGCGACGGCCGACTTCACGCCCGAGGAGTCGAAGGCGGCCACCGAGAAGCTCAAGGCCGCCGGCGTCACGCTGGCGCTGCGCTCCCGGGAGGAGTTCACCCGCTTCTTCGACGGCCTCGACCTGGTCGACCCCGGCGTCCAGGTGCCCCACCTGTGGCACCCGGAGCTGGGGGAGCCGGTCCCGGGGCAGGACGACGGGGTGATCCCGGGCTACGGGGCGGTGGCCCGCAAGCCGTGAACCCGGCGGAGTGGTGGGGCCCGCTCGACGTCCTCGTCCGGGTCCTTCGTTCCGGCACCACTCCGCCCCGGCGGCCCGCCGTGTCCCGCACGGCGGGCCGCCGTCGTGTGCGGGCGCGGCGCCGTCCGTGAGCGCCGGGGCCGCGCATCCCGGCCACGGGTGACCGGCACCGCCGGGCTTCGCGTCCCGGCCCTGGCACGACCCCTTCGAGGTGGTCGTCGTCGGCCCGAGACAGCACGGCCGGGCCCCGCCCGTCCGGTGAGCGACGCCCCAGCACGTCACCGCCGTACGGGGACGGTCAGGCCGTCATCGGCCGGTCGTACGGGCTGATCGGGGCGGGGAGCAGCGTGGTGCCGCCGGTCAGATGGCGGTCGACCGCCGCCGCCACCGCACGGCCCTCCGCGATGGCCCACACGATCAGTGACTGCCCGCGCGCGGCGTCCCCGGCCGCGAAGACGCCCGGCACGTTGGTGGCGAAGTCCGCGTCCCGCGCGATCGTGCCGCGGGGCTCCAGCTCCAGGCCCAGCTGATCGATGAGCCCGTCTCCCCGGCCGGGCCCCGAGAAGCCGAGCGCGAGCAGCACGAGATCGGCGGGCAGCGTCCGCTCGGAACCGGGCACGGACCGGCGCCCGGCGTCCACCTCGACCAGGTGCAGTGAGCGCACCCGCCCGTCCGCGTCCCCGGTGAGGCGCAGCGTGGAGGCCGCGAACAGCCGCGCGTCCGCGTCCGCCGCCGGGGCGGTCCGCAGGTCGCGGGCCTCCTCGTGCGCGGCGGACAGCCGGTACAGCTTGGGGTACGTCGGCCAGGGTTCCGCGTCCTCGTCGCGCTCGTCGTCCGGCCGGCCGTAGATGTCGAGCTGGGTGACCGACGCCGCCCCCTCGCGCACGGCCGTGCCCAGGCAGTCGGCGCCCGTGTCACCGCCCCCGACGATGACGACGTGCCGGCCCGCCGCGGACAGCGGCGACGACTCCAGATCCCCCTCGCGCACCCGGTTGGCCAGCGGCAGGTACTCCATCGCCTGGTGGACACCGGCGAGCTCCCTGCCCGGAACGGCCAGTTCGCGCCACGCCGTCGCCCCCGTGGCGATCACCACCGCGTCGTAACGGGCCCTCAGCTCCGCCGCCTCCACGTCGCGCCCGACCGTCGTGGACGTACGGAACCTCGTCCCCTCCGCCCGCATCTGCGCCACACGCCGGTCCAGATGGTGCTTCTCCATCTTGAACTCGGGGATGCCGTACCGCATCAGCCCGCCGATCCGGTCGTCCCGCTCGTACACGGCGACCGTGTGACCGGCCCGGGTCAGCTGCTGAGCCGCGGCCAGCCCGGTGGGACCCGAGCCGATGACCGCGACCGTCCGGCCGGAGAGCCGGTCCGGCGGGGCCGGCGGCGCGAGGCCCTCCTCCCAGGCACGGTCGGCGATCGCACACTCGACGTTCTTGATGGTGACCGCCGGCTGATTGATGGCGAGCACACACCCCGCCTCGCAGGGCGCCGGGCACAACCGGCCGGTGAACTCGGGGAAGTTGTTGGTGGCGTGCAGCCGTTCCGCCGCCGCCCGCCAGTCCTCCCGGGACACCAGGTCGTTCCACTCGGGGATCAGATTGCCCAGCGGACAGGCGTCGTGGCAGAAGGGGACACCGCAGTCCATGCAACGGTCGGCCTGTCCGCTGACGAGGGGCAGCAGCGCCCCGGGGACGTAGACCTCGTTCCAGTCGCGGACCCGTTCCGCCACGGGCCTGCGCGGCCACTCCTGGCGGGGCGTGGTCAGGAAACCCTTGGGGTCGGCCATGGCCGTCTTCCTTGCGTGCGCGGGGTGACAGGCCGTGCGTCGTCGGGCGGCACTCTTCCGGCCACGATACGTCCGCCCGGCCGCGCCCGCAGAGTGCCCGGACGGCGCTTCCCGCAAGCCGCCGGGCACGGGTGCGGCGGGTTCGTCAGGTGGTGAGGGCGAGCAGGTACGCCAGTGCCGCTCCGGCCGAGGCGAGCGCACGGACGTGGTTCCACATGGTCCACTCGCGCACATAGACGGGCCAGTACGCGGCCGCCTGCGGACTGCCCGGTTCCAGCCCGGCCAGCGCGTCGTTGCGCGGTATGTTCGCGACCGCGGTCAGCCCGAACGATCCGATCAGGTACAGGACGCCACCCACCAGCAGTTCGACCGTCCCCTCCTCCGGCCACAGCACGAACGTCACCACCGTGATCACCGCGCACAGCACGGTCGAGCCGAGGAACAGCAGCATGAAGGCGGGACGCACCGCCGACACGTTGACCGCCTGCATCGCGGCCACGCCCTGCGCGGGCGGCAGGGCCGCGAGCCCTCTCATCACGAACGCCGAGAAGGCGTAGAAGGCCCCGGCCGTCAGCCCGGTCCCGAGCACGCCCAGCACCGTCAGCACGAAGTACGGCCCGTCGATCATGTCCTCACCCCCGTCCGGTGACCGAGATCCCTTCCCGGCCACCATCGTTACCGCTGTCACCACTGTCACCGCCGTCATCCCAGTGCACTCCACCCGGGCCCGCCGGGCCATGGCCGAGCGGCGCGGACCCATGCGCGAGCGTCCAGGGGACCTCCGCCCGGGCGACGCTTCGGGCGAGGGGCCGGACGAGGCTCCGGGTGGTACCCGGACGGAGCGCGATCCGCGTCACCCGGTGGAGCCCAGCCCGCCCTCGGACCAGCCCCGCAGTACGGTCTGCACCGCCGCCGCGATCCGCCGCCGCGCCTCGTCCCTCGGCACCCCGCTCATCAGCAGCCGGTCGTACGGCGTGTCCAGATGCCGCACGGACGCCGTGAGCGCCGCGGTCACGGCCCCCTCGGACAGTGCCCGCCCCGCCGCGCTCCGGCCCACCCGCCCGCTGCCCCGGACCGAGGCGTGCGTGGCCACGGCCCGGGCGCGCTCGGCCGGGCAGCCGGGGAACAGCCGCCGTATCTCCGCCGCGAACGCCTCCGCGAACCGCGCGTCCTCGGCGGCCCGCCGCCGGGCGTCCCGGGACCGGCGCCGACGACGCGCCTCCGCGTCCGCCAGACAGCGCCGCTCCGCCCGGGCCAGCGCGTCCTCCTCCACCAGCACGCCCTGCCGCTCGTACCGGCCCCTGCGCCGGTTGAACCGCACGACCACCGCCGACAGCGTGCTCTCCTCCCGCGATCTGCGTGTGAGCGCCGTGTCGCCGCGCGGCAGGAGGACGAGGTGGCCCAGATCGGCGCAGTCGAGGCAGCGCGGCACTCCGTTCTCCATGACCAGCAGGGGGAGCGGGCCACGACGGCAGCCCGCGCAGTGCCGACCTCTGAGCGGCTGGTGGACGACAATCCCGTTGGCCGGGAGCGGAGTTGTGCGGGGCGCCATGCCTGGTTCCTTCCCCCCGACGGGACCCGAGCCACGCACCGCCCGCCGAACCGTCCGCCGACTGTCGAATCGCCCGCCGGATCGCTCGCCGTCGGCCGGATCGCTCGCCGGATCGCCTGCCGCCGGCCGGATCGCTCGCCGGATCGCCCGCCGACCACCGGACCGCGTTCGGTCATGTGCCGGCCGTCGGGCCGGTCCGCATCGTCCGGACATGTGACCCGAGTGGCTGGACCGTTTCTGATCCGTTCCTGATCAACTGACCCGAGCGCCCCGACCGGCCGCTGGCGCATCATGGCCGTGTGCGACTCGAAGCGATCACCTGGGACCGGCTCGGCGACCTCCTCGCCGAGCGCCTGCTGGAGCTGAAGACGGCCGACGGCGGCCCCTGGCCCCGGGTCGCCCTCGACGGCGCTCCGGCCGCCCGTCCGGGAGACCTCGCCGAGCGGGTGGCCGAGGCGCTGCGCATACGCGGCCGCCCCTCCCTGGTCGTGGGCACCGAGGGCTTCCTGCGGCCCGCCTCCGTCCGGCTCGAGTACGGCCACCGGGACGTGGAGTCCTACTACAGCGGCTGGTACGACACCGGAGCCCTCTGGCGCGAGGTGTTCGGTCCCCTCGAACCCGGCGGCAGCGGACGGGTCCTGCCCGACCTGTGGGATCCCGTCACCGACCGCGCCACCCGCAGTCCCTACGCCGAACTCCCGCCCGGTGGTGTCCTGTTGCTGCACGGTCCCCTCCTCCTGCGGCACTGGTTCCCCTTCGACCTGACCGTCCACGTCCTCCTCTCCCCGGCCGCCCTGCGCCGCCGTACCCCCGAGGCCGAGCACTGGACCCTCCCCGCCTTCGCCCGCTACGCCGAGGAGACCGACCCGGCCGGCTCCGCCGACGTGCTGGTGCGGGCCGACGATCCCCGCCATCCGGCGTGGCGCGGCTGAGGCCGGCGGGGAGGGCGGGCGGTGGTCCCGGTGCGGACCGTCCTCCGGGTGCCGTCCCCGGACGGCACGGCGAGAATGAAGAGCGCCGGTACTCGCGGTGCGCCCCGCGCCGCGCCGGCCGTCCGGCACCGGGAGGTAGCCCATGACCACCGCCGGAGACATCATGCACCGCGGTGCCCAGTGGATCCCCGCGCACGAAACCCTCGACCGCGCCGCCCAGTTGATGCGTGAGCTGAACGTCGGCGCGCTGCCCATCAGCGACGAGAACGAGCGGCTGTGCGGCATTCTCACCGACCGGGACATCGTCGTCGGCTGCGTCGCCCTGGGGCACGACCCCTCCCGGGTCACCGCGGGGGAGATGGCCAAGGGCACCCCGCGCTGGATCGAGGCGGACGCCGACATCGGCGACGTCCTCCGGGAGATGCAGACCCACCGGATCCGCAGGCTGCCCGTCATCGACGGCAAGCGCCTCGTCGGCATGATCAGCGAGGCCGACCTCGCCCGGCACCTGACGGAGGACCAGATCGCCACCTGGGCCGAGAACGTCTATGCCAGGACCACCGAAGGCTGATCCCCGCCCGCACCGGGGTGGCCCTCAGAGCCAGCCGCCGCGCCGGAACGCCCGGTACAGCACCGCACAGGCCACGGATATCACCCCGATGACCATGCCGTAGCCGTACCGCCAGTGCAGCTCGGGCATGTGGTCGAAGTTCATGCCGTACATCCCGCAGACCATCGTCGGCACGGCGATGATCGCCGCCCACGCGGTGATCTTGCGCATGTCCTCGTTCTGCGCGACCGTCACCCGCGCCAGGTGCGCCTGGAGGATGGAGTTGAGCAGTTCGTCGAAGGCCGCTATCTGCTCCTTCGCCCGCTGCAGATGGTCGGAGACGTCACGGAAGTACGCCTGTATCTCCGGGGCGACCGCCCGCACGGGCCGGGTGGCGAGCTCCTCCAGCGGCCGGCCGAGCGGCACCACCGCCCGCTTCAGCTCGAGGAGTTCCCGCTTGAGCTGGTAGATGCGGCCCGGATCGACCCGGGCGCCGTGCTCCGCGAACACCTCCGTCTCCACCTCGTCCATGTCCTCCTGGACCGAGTCGATGACGGTCAGGTAGTCGTCGACCACATGGTCCGCGATCGCGTGCAGCACCGCGGACGGGCCCTTGGCGAGCTGCTCGGGATCGGACTCCAGCCCCTCGCGCAGCGGCCCCAGCGAGCCGTGCCGTCCGTGCCGCACGGTGATCACGAAGTCCTCGCCGAGGAACACCATGATCTCCCCGGTGTCCACCACCTCGCTGGTGGCGGTGAGCTCCTCGTGCTCGACGTAGCAGACCGTCTTGAACACGGCGAACAGCGTCTCTCCGTAGCGCTCCAGCTTGGGCCGCTGGTGGGCCTCGACGGCGTCCTCGACCGCCAGCGGATGCAGGTCGAACAGCTCGGCGATGCCCGCGAACTCCCGGTTGGTCGGCTCGTGCAGGCCCAGCCAGACGAAGCCCTCCCCGCTCTTGCGCACGTGCTTCACGGCGTCCACCAGGTCCCCGCGCGCGGCGGTGCGGTGACCGTCCCGGTACGTCACGCAGTTGACCACCGAGGAGCCCAGTGGGGAGCGCGCCGGGTGACTCAGGTCCACCCGGGGACGCCGCCGGGCCAGCCGGGCCACCCGGCGCAGTCCGCCGGCCCTGCCCAGACTCGTGACCTTCCGCAGATTCCCTGCCATGGACATCTGGCTCTCCTTGCGTGGTTCCCCCGCGCCGTACCTGTTTCCCGCGCCTGGCGCGCCAGTCTGCCAGTCCTGGACGAGTCGTGCGCGACCCTGTGGGAATCACTTATTCCGCTTGGTTCCCGCCTGTGGACAAAGGGAGTTCGGGTGGCGGGGCGCCCGTTCGTCAGGCCGGAGCCGGCGGGCGGCCCCCTATCTGTTCCACCGCCAGCGCGCCCGCCCCGCACCCCTCCGCCGCCGCCCGCTCCGGGTCGGCGCCCGCGAGCAGGGCCGCCAGGAACGCGCCCGTGAACGCGTCACCGGCACCCGTGGTGTCCCGCGGCGTCGCCGGTACGGCGGGGACACGGGCGTACACCTCGCCGGACCGGGCGAGCAGCGCACCCCGAGCGCCCTGCTTGGCCACCACCAGCGGCACCAGCCGGCTCAGCCGCGCGGCGGCCTCCGCCGCATCGGACACCCCCGTCAGCAGGCGGGCCTCGTCGCGGCTGGGCAGCAGGACGTCCACGCCCTCGACGAGTGACCGGAAACGGCCGGCCCCCAGCTCCCCGAGGAACCCGGCCGACGCCGGATCCAGACTCACCGGCACCCCCCTCGCCCGCGCCGCCTTGACCGCCACCGCGACGAACGCCCGGCTCGCCTCGGTGAACAGGAGATAACCCGACAGATGCAACCGCGCCACTCCGTCCAGCAGCGCGTCCGACCAGTCACCGGGGCCCAGCCGCAGCGAGGCGCCGCTGTCGGTGAGAAAGGTCCGCTCGGCGGCCGCGCCCTCGTCGACCAGGCAGATCACCGTCCCCGTGGGAGCCTGTTCGTCCACCACCAGCAGGGGCAGGACCCCGCAGGCGGCCAGCTTCCGCTCGTGCCAGGCAGCCGCGTCCGCACCCACCCGCCCGAGGAGCCGCACCTCGGCACCGCCCCGACGGGCGGCCCAGCAGGCCACGTTGGCGCCCGCGCCGCCCGGCACCGTACGGATCGCCGCCGCCGTGTCCGTCCCCGGGGCGAGCGGCCCCCGGTGCCGGGCGACCACGTCCGTGATCACGTCACCGACGACCAGTAACGCCCCGTCCCGCACCGCCCCGTCCCCCACCGCCCCCGTCACTCCCCGCCGGCCCACGCCGCCGCGACGCGCGCCGCCAGCCGCACGTTGCCCCGGACCGCCGCCAGGTTCGCGGCGAGCGAGGCCCCGTCGGTATGGCGGACCAGATAATCCAGCAGGAACGGCGTGACCCCCTGACCGGTGACGCCCTCCGCCTCGCACGCGCGCAGCGCCTCGTCGAGCACCCGCGCGTGCACCCGCGGATCCAACTGCTCCGCCTCGGGCACCGGGTTGGCCACGATCAGCGCCGACCTCGGCCCGCCGAGCGCGTCCTGCGCCCGCATGACATCCGCCACCTGCCCCGGGGTGTCCAGCCGCCAGTCCACGGGATGACCCGAGTCGGACAGATAGAAGCCGGGAAAACGGTCCGTGCCGTACCCGGCGACCGCGACACCCAGCGTCTCCAGCCGCTGCAGGGTCGCCGGCACGTCCAGGATCGACTTCACCCCCGCGCACACCACGGTGATCCGCGTACGCGCCAGCAGCCCCAGGTCGGCCGACTCGTCCTGGGTCACCGTCCACTCCCGGTGCACCCCGCCGAGCCCCCCGGTGGCGAACACCCGCACGCCCGCGAGCGCCGCCAGCAGAGCGGTGGCCGACACCGTGGTCGCCCCGCTCGCCCCCGAGGCGGCCGCGAGCGGCAGATCACGATGGCCCAGCTTGCGGATGCCGTCCTCGTTGGCGACCCGCTCCAACTCCCCCTTGTCCAGGCCGATCCGGGGCCGGCCGTCCAGCACGGCGATCGTCGCCGGGACCGCGCCCTCCTGCCGCACGGCCGCCTCCAGCTCCAGCGCCACCCGGAGATTGCGCGGCCGGGGCAGCCCGTGCGCGATGATCGTGGACTCCAGGGCCACCACCGGCCGACGCGCGGCGACCGCCTCCCGTACCTCTTCGGACACCCTGAGCATCACGCGCCTGTCTCCTGTCTGCCGGTTCTCCCTCATCTCTGGCGGCCCGTGCCCCGGACCAAACCCCTTGCGCGCCGTCACGGACATCACGGAGGCTGGCAGCCATGACGGACAACACGACTCGCTTCGACCACGTAGTCCTGTGGGTGCGTGATCCCATCGCCGCCGCCGGCTTCTTCGAGAAGGCCGTGGGCCTGGAGCCGGTCAGGCTCGCCGCCTTCTCCGTGGGCGAAGCGCCCTTCCCCTCCGTACGCGTCAACGAGGAGACCATCCTCGACCTCATGCCGCTGGCCATGGCGGAACGCATGACGATGCTTCCCGGCGCCGCCGAGAGCTCCGGACACCCCGTCAACCACGTGTGCCTGTCGCTGCCGGCCGACCGCTTCGACGCCCTCCGCAGTCGCCTCGAGGAGCACTCCGTACCCGTGACGGACCTCTCGTACGACTCCTTCGGCGCGCGCGGACCGGCCAAGCGCAGCTTCTACTTCCGCGACCCTGACGGCAACGTCTTCGAGGCGCGGCACTACGACTGACCGAGGACCCGGTGCCTGGAGTGCCGTGCCGCCCGGACCGTCAGAACAGCGGCTCGGGCAGCACGCCCTCCAGCGCGAGCAACTGTCTCTTGGTCTCCAGACCGCCCCCGAACCCGCCTATGCCGCCGCCGCTCTCCACGACCCGGTGGCAGGGCACCACCACCGGCAGCGGATTGGCGCCCATCGCCATACCCACCGCCTGGGCGGCGCCGGGCTGACCGACCCGGCCGGCCAGATCGCCGTACCCCACGACCGTCCCGAACGGCACACCGGAGGCCAGCTCCCGCAGAACCTCGCGGTGGAAACCGGAGATCAGCGACCAGTCCAGCGGCAGATCGAACCCCTGCCGACGGCCCGCGAAGTACGCCTCGACCTGACGTATCGCCTCGGCCAGCAGCGGGGAGCCGGGCTCCTCGACGGGCTCGGCGCCGAGCCGGGACGCCAGCCGCTCCAGGGCGCTGTCACGCACCTCGTCCGTGGCGTGGAACACGACGTTGACCAGGCCCTCACGGGTCGCGGCCAGCAGCAGCGGGCCGATGCCGGTGCCGACGACGGCCCACACGACCCGCTGCCCGTACTGCCCATGGCTGTCCATGCGCCCCACCGTACGACCCGCCACTGACAACGCCGGGGCGAAGGGGACGGCGGCACGGCCGGACGCTCCAGCCGCCTCAGCCGCCCACCGCGTCCCGCACCACGTCGGGCGTGTTGGTGATGATCCCGTCGACCCCGAACCCGGCGACCTTCCGGGCGGTGTCCGCGTCGTTCACGGTCCAGGTGAACACCTCCAGCGGCTTGCCGTGCGGCCCCCGGAAGGCCTGCACAGCGGCGACGTAACCGGACGAGAGCGAGCCGTGCGACGGGTTGACCTGATCGGTGAACGCCGCGTACGCGGGCAGGTCCGCCACCGGCGGCGTCCCGAGGAACCCGGTCTTCACCCCGGGCTCGAGGTCATGGACCGTCCGTACGCTGTCCGCGCCGAAGCTCTGCACGATCAGCCGGTGCCGCACATGCGGGCGGTCCAGCCACCCCTCGTTGCTCAGCACCTTGAGGGTCTGCCGCTCTATGCCGGGATACAGCTGCGGGTTCTTGATCTCCAGCAGCAGTTTCTGGTCGTACCGCTCGACACGGCGCACGAACTGCTCCAGCGTCGGCACGCGCGCGCCCGCGTACGCGGGGTCGAACCAGCTGCCGGCGTCCAGCCGGGCGATCTCCGCGGCGGTGAAGTCCCTCACCTTCCACGGGGCCCGGTCGGGGAAGACCTCCTCGACGTCCGTCGTGCGCTGCAAGCTGTCGTCGTGGACGACGACGAGTTCACCGTCCTTGGTGCGCTGGACGTCGTTCTCCACCCAGTCCACGCCGAGCGCGGCCGCCTTGTCGACGGCCGCCAGGGTGTTCTCGGGCGCGTAGGCGGAGGCGCCCCGGTGGGCCACGACCACGGGGCGGGCACCGCTGTCGGCGGCCCGCGCGGGGGAGAGCGGAAGCAGGAGGGCGGCGGTTCCCAGGAGTGCGGTGGCCGAGGCGGCGACAGCGCGTGCGTGCATGCGTACTCCTCGCGTCGGACGATCACGGTCAGCTCAACTGTGACAGCGGATCGTCAACGCGAGGCGGGTACGGAATGGCCACAGATTGAACGCCGTTGCCCGGACTACGCACACTGGTGCCACACACCTGGGGCAAGGGCGTGTTTCTTTGCCGGAAAGTCGTTCGACCATTCCGGTGGGGGTCATACTCTCTGCGTCAACCCTGGCCGCCGTCGCGGTCCTGGGGAGGGGGCTCACTCCGGGAAATCGAGGGACGCACAGGGCGGGAAGGGCAGCCGCGCATGCAGAGCACGGTCGACGGATTCAGCTACGGCCTGGTCACACCGCTGGTGGCCTACCTGATGGCCTGCCTCGGCGGTGCCCTGGGCCTGCGCTGCATCACCAGGGCCATGGTGGTGCCCCGGTCCTGGCGTCCCGGCTGGCTCGCCCTGGGCTCCGGGGCCATCGGCTCCGGCATATGGACGATGCACTTCATCGCGATGATGGGCTTCACCATCGAGGGCACACCGATCCACTACGACCGGACGATGACGCTGGCGAGCCTGGCCGTCGCCGTCGTCATGGTGGGCACGGGGGTGTTCATCGTCGGCTACCGGGGTGCCTCCGGAACGGCCCTGTTCACCGGGGGCACCGTCACCGGCCTGGGCATCGCCTCGATGCACTACCTCGGCATGGCCGGCATGAGCCTCGACGGACGGCTGGAGTACGACACCGTCACCGTCGCCGCCTCCGTGGCCATCGCCATGGCCGCGGCCAGCGCCGCCCTGTGGGCCGCCGGACAGGCGAGGGGCTTCCTGTGGAGCGTGGGCGCGAGTCTCGTCATGGGGCTCGCGGTCACCGGCATGCACTACACCGGCATGGCCGCCCTCGACGTCCACGTCCACGGCACGGCGGACCCGGTCACGGGGGAGTCCGCGGCCGCCCTGCTCGGGCCGATGATGGTCGGCCCGCTCGCCCTCCTCGTCCTCGCGGGCGTCGTGGTGGTCTTCGACCCGCTGATCGTCGCGGCCGGACCCCCCGCGCCCCCGGCCGAGCACAAGCCCGGCATCCCCGCCCACTCCCCGGTCGAGCGCTCACGGCTGCGGGCCCGCGGTCCCGTGGAAGACCGCCCCAGGACCCCGCAGCGACGCTGATCCGGACCGGTTGTCAGTGGGGGGTCGTACGGTGGATGGCATGCGGCCCGTTTCCCAGATCGAACGCTCGGTGGCGCCCTTCGAGGTCGTCAGCCCCTACCAGCCCAACGGCGACCAGCCCGCGGCCATCGCCGACCTCGCCCGGCGCATCGAAGCCGGCGAGAAGGACGTCGTCCTGCTGGGCGCGACCGGCACCGGCAAGTCCGCCACCACCGCGTGGATGATCGAGAAGCTCCAGCGGCCCACCCTGGTCATGGCGCCGAACAAGACTCTGGCCGCCCAGCTGGCCAACGAGTTCCGCGAGCTGCTGCCGAACAACGCCGTCGAGTACTTCGTCTCGTACTACGACTACTACCAGCCCGAGGCGTACGTCCCGCAGTCGGACACCTACATCGAGAAGGACTCCTCGGTCAACGAGGAGGTCGAGCGGCTGCGCCACTCCGCGACCAACTCGCTGCTCACCCGCCGGGACGTCGTCGTGGTCGCCTCCGTCTCCTGCATCTACGGCCTCGGCACGCCGCAGGAGTACGTGGACCGCATGGTCCCCCTCCGCGTCGGCGACGAGTTCGACCGGGACGAACTGCTGCGCCGCTTCGTGGACATCCAGTACACGCGCAACGACATGGCCTTCAGCCGCGGCACCTTCCGCGTCCGGGGCGACACCATCGAGATCTTCCCGGTCTACGAGGAGCTCGCCGTCCGCATCGAGATGTTCGGCGACGAGATCGAGGCGCTGTCCACGCTGCACCCGCTCACCGGCGAGATCATCAGCGACGACCAGCAGCTGTACGTCTTCCCGGCCTCCCACTACGTCGCGGGCCCCGAGCGCCTGGAGCGCGCGGTCAACGACATCGAGAAGGAGCTCGGCGAGCGTCTGACCGAGCTGGAGAAGCAGGGCAAGCTCCTGGAGGCCCAGCGCCTGCGGATGCGCACCACGTACGACATCGAGATGCTCCGCCAGATCGGCTCCTGCTCCGGCGTGGAGAACTACTCGATGCACTTCGACGGCCGCGCGCCCGGCTCGCCGCCGAACACGCTGCTGGACTACTTCCCGGACGACTTCCTCCTCGTCATCGACGAGTCGCACGTCACCGTCCCGCAGATCGGCGCCATGTACGAGGGCGACGCCTCCCGCAAGCGCACCCTCGTCGACCACGGTTTCCGGCTCCCCTCCGCCCTGGACAACCGCCCGCTGAAGTGGGAGGAGTTCCAGGAGCGCATCGGCCAGACCGTCTACCTGTCGGCCACCCCCGGCCAGTACGAGCTCTCCCGCTCGGACGGTGTCGTGGAGCAGATCATCCGCCCCACCGGCCTGGTCGACCCCGAGGTCGTGGTCAAGCCCACCGAGGGCCAGATCGACGACCTGGTGCACGAGATCCGCACCCGGGTGGAGAAGGACGAGCGCGTCCTGGTCACCACGCTCACCAAGAAGATGGCCGAGGACCTCACCGACTACTTCCTGGAACTCGGCATCCAGGTGCGCTACCTGCACAGCGACGTCGACACCCTGCGCCGGGTGGAGCTGCTGCGGGAGCTGCGCAGCGGCGAGTACGACGTCCTCGTCGGCATCAACCTGCTGCGTGAGGGCCTCGACCTGCCCGAGGTGTCCCTGGTGGCGATCCTCGACGCCGACAAGGAGGGCTTCCTGCGCTCCGGCACCTCCCTGATCCAGACCATCGGCCGCGCCGCGCGCAACGTCTCCGGCCAGGTCCACATGTACGCCGACAAGATCACCCCGGCGATGGAGAAGGCCATCGACGAGACCAACCGCCGCCGGGAGAAGCAGGTCGCGTACAACCGGGCCAACGGCATCGACCCGCAGCCGCTGCGCAAGAAGATCAACGACATCGTCGCGCAGATCGCCCGCGAGGACATCGACACCGATCAGCTGCTCGGCTCGGGCTACCGCAAGGCGAAGAAGGACGGCGGCGGCACCAAGGCGCCCGTGCCCGCCCTCGGCGGCAAGGCGGCCAAGGGCGCGAAGAGCGCCAAGGGAGCCAGGGGCAAGACCGCGGAGACGGTGCCCACCGATCGCCCCGCCGCCGAACTCGCCGAGCAGATCGAGGAACTCACCGCGCGGATGCGGGCCGCCGCGGCCGACCTGCAGTTCGAGATCGCTGCCCGGCTGCGCGACGAGGTGTCCGAGATGAAGAAGGAACTGCGGCAGATGCGGGAGGCGGGCCTGTCCTGACGGCCCCGCACGGGATGTGTTGCAAGAACGACACAAAGTGCGGACCTGGGTACGTCACTGTCAGTGCCCCTGCGTAGTGTTCTGGTCAACCGCGGTTCCGCGGTAACAGGGGACAGTCCGAGAGGGGAATCAGCACGTGACCGTCAACATGACCAAGGGTCAGGCCATCAGTCTGCAGAAGAACGACGGCGGCAGCCTGACCGCGGTGCGCATGGGTCTCGGCTGGCAGGCGGCTCCCCGTCGGGGCCTGTTCGGCTCGCGCACCCGGGAGGTGGACCTGGACGCCTCGGCCGTCCTGTTCGCCGACAAGCAGCCGGTCGACGTCGTCTTCTTCCGCCACCTGGTGAGCGACGACGGCTCCGTGCGCCACACCGGTGACAACCTCGTCGGCGGTGTCGGCCAGGGCGGCGACGACGAGGCCATCCTCGTCGACCTCTCGCGCGTCCCGGTCCACATCGACCAGATCGTCTTCACCGTGAACTCCTTCACGGGCCAGACCTTCCAGGAGGTGCAGAACGCGTTCTGCCGCCTCGTCGACGAGACCAACGGCCAGGAGCTGGCCCGCTACACGCTGGCCGGCGGCGGCGCCTACACGGCCCAGATCATGGCGAAGGTGCACCGCACGGGCACCAGCTGGACGATGACGGCCCTGGGCAACCCGGCCAACGGCCGCACCTTCCAGGACCTGATGCCGGCGATCCTGCCGGTCCTCTAGGCACCGTAGGCGGCGCCGCCCCGGGGTGGGTCCGGCGCGAGCCACACGACACATCACAGCGACACAGGGGGACGAAGGCGATGACGGCCGAGCTGGTGCGGGGACAGAACCACCCGCTCTCCCAGTCCCGTCTGGAGATCAGGATCTCGGCCGGCACGCCGATCGTGGCCGTTGCCGCGCTCGGCGACGAGGACGGCCGGATCCACGGGGTGGAATGGGTGGCCCATCCGGGCGCCCCCACCCAGCCCGGTCTGGAGGTGTCGCGTCAGGCGGCCGCCGACCACCGCCTCGCGGTGGACCTGGACGCCATGACGGACGCGGTCCACCGCGTCAGTGTGCTGCTCGCCCTGCCCGCCCCGGACGGCGGCCCGGGCCCCGCCCGGTTCGGCGCCGTGGCGGCCCCCTTCGTCGCCGTCACCGGCCTGGACGGCGACGAGGTCGCCAGCTACACCATCACCGGCCTGGAGGCCGAGTCGGCAGTCGTCGCGCTGGAGCTCTACCGGCGGCAGGGCGCCTGGAAGGTGCGCGCCGTCGGCCAGGGCTACGCGGGCGGCCTGGCCGACCTCCTCACCGACCAGGGCCTGCCCCGGGCCGCGCAGCTCGCGGGCAGCATCCACGAGGCCGTCGCGCGCGGCCTCGCCCGTTCCGTGCAGGCGCCCCCGCCCCGCCCGTCCGACGGCGACCGCTCCCGGCAGGCGGCCGCCCCCGCGCTCGGCCCCGACCAGGGAGGCACGGCGCCCCAGGGCGCCCCGGCTCCCGCCCAGCCGACGTACGGCGGACAGCCGGCCGGCGGACCGCAGCCCGCCTACGGAGGCGCGGGCGGCACCGACCCGTCCGCGGCCACCGGCGGCGGCCCGGTCGACTACAGCCACCCCGGCCGGCGCACCTCGGCCCCGCCGCCCCCTCCGCCGGCCGTGCCGCCGACCCGGCCCGGTCAGCCGGCGCAGCCCGTCGCGGGGGACGCGACCGGCTGGTCCATGGAGGAGCGGCTCTACAACCAGGTCTGGGGGATGTTCGAGGACCTGGCCCGCACCACCGCCGCCTACCGCAGCGCCGTCGACTTCGCCGAGTCGCGCATGGACAAGGAGCTGGAGCAGGCCCTGTCCGACCCGCGCAGCCGGATCGGCGGCCAGGGCGACGCCGCCCGCGAGGCCGCCCGTGCCCGGCACTCCCAGCTCGTCGGCCAGGCGCGGGACGTCCTCGACCGGGACCTCGCCCAGCTCGTCGCCGAGGCCGAGGTCGTCGAGCCCGCCCTGCCCGCGGCCTTCGCCCGCTGGGACAACCCCGTCTGGCACGCCTACCGGGTGCCGATGGAGATCCCCATGGCGTTGCGCCTGGGCGACCTGCGCCTTCCCGAGGCCGAGCGGATCCGCATACCGATGCTGCTGAGGCTGCCGCTGGAGCGCGGTCTGTGGATCGACAGCGGACGGACCGACTCGCTCGACGGCTCGTTCACCGACTCGCACGACATGCGGCGTCTCGCGATGGAGACGGCGGTGGCCCACGCGGCCCGGCTGCTCGCCGTGTACCCGGCGGGTGAGTTCACCGTGCACGTCATCGACCCCGCGGGCTCCGGTGCGCAGGCCCTGGCGCCGCTGACGCAGACCGGTGTGCTGGCGGCCCCGCCCGCCCAGGGCGCCGCGGGCGTGACGGAGGTGCTGGGCCGGCTCACCCAGCGGGTCGACCTGGTGCAGATGGCGCTGCGCGGAGGCGCGCCGGACGCGCTGCCTCCCGGTTTCGACACCTCACAGCAGCTGCTGATCGTCAACGACTTCCCGCACGGTTTCGACGACCGGGCCGTGAACCAGCTGCGCTACCTCGCCGACGAGGGACCGTCCGTCGGTGTCCACCTGATGATGGTCGCCGACCGGGAGGAGTCCGCGGGCTACGGTCCGCTCCTCGACCCGCTGTGGCGTTCGCTGCTGCGACTGACCGCGGTGGCCGACGACCATCTGGCCGACCCGTGGGTCGGGCACGCCTGGACCTATGAGCCGCCCCTGGTGCCGCCGGGCAGCCAGGTGCTGCACCAGGTGCTCACCCAGGTCGCGGCGGCCCGTCGCACCTGGAACCGGTGACCTCCTCGCCCGCCTGGACCAAGCGCACGTAAAGCCCCGTGAACAGGGGCTTTGTATGTTCCTTTACCCAGCCCTTTACCAATCCTTGGTGATTGGGGTATTCTCGACCGCACGGAGGGGAGTACTCCCTGTCTGTGCGGCGACCCCGTCAATACGGATCAGGCCAGATCCCGGGGCGTCGGCCCGACGGATCGTCCGGACGCAGCCAAGCGCCGGAGACCCGGGTGGAAGAGACCTCCGGCAGCGACGACGCTGACATTTGCCGTGTGACGTATCTGCCGGAGGCGCAGTGGATGTTTCCCTGACCCTATGGGTCCTGACGATCGTGGGCCTTGGCGCCCTCATCGCGGTCGACTTCTTCATCGGCCGCAAGCCGCATGACGTATCCATCAAGGAAGCCGGTATTTGGACCGTCGTCTGGATCGTCCTGGCCGCGCTCTTCGGGCTCGGCCTGCTGGTCTTCGGCGGGGGCCAGCCCGCCGGCGAGTTCTTCGCCGGCTTCATCACCGAGAAGTCGCTGAGCGTCGACAACCTCTTCGTCTTCGTCCTGATCATGGCGAAGTTCGCGGTGCCGTCGCAGTACCAGCAGCGAGTGCTTCTCATCGGCGTCCTCATAGCGCTGGTGCTGCGCGCGATCTTCATCGCCGCGGGCGCCGCGATCCTCGCCAGCTTCTCGTGGGTGTTCTACCTCTTCGGAGCCTTCCTGATCTGGACCGCCTGGAAGCTCATCCAGGAGGCCCGGGCCGACGAGGACGACGAGGAGTACGAGGAGAACAAGCTGCTCAAGGCCGCCGAGCGCCGCTTCGGCGTGGCCGACCGCTACCACGGCACCAAGCTGTGGATCGAGCAGAACGGCAAGCGGGTCATGACCCCGATGCTGGTCGTGATGCTCGCCATCGGCACCACGGACGTCCTGTTCGCGCTCGACTCGATCCCCGCGATCTTCGGTCTGACGCAGGACCCGTACATCGTGTTCACGGCGAACGCGTTCGCGCTGATGGGTCTCAGGCAGCTGTACTTCCTCATCGGCGGCCTGCTGAAGAAGCTGGTCCACCTGTCCTACGGCCTGTCGATCATCCTGGGCTTCATCGGCGTGAAGCTGGTGCTGCACGCGCTGCACGAGTCCGGGGTGCACGTGCCCGAGATCAGCATCCCCGTCTCGCTGGGCGTGATCTGCTCGGTCCTGATCATCACGACGATCACCAGCCTGCGGGCCTCCCGCAAGCAGGCGGAGGCCGAGGCGGCCGCCGGCCGTGGCGAGAGCGCCGAGAAGGACAACATCGACGTCTGACCCCGTCGGACACGGGAACACCGGCGCCGGGAGCAGAGGTCAGCACATCGCCGACCACCGCTCCCGGCGCCCGTTCGTTTCCACCCGCGCCGCCCGGCGGCGCCGACCGAACACGACTCGTACGAGGAGGCCATGCGTGACCATGATGACCCCGAGACGATCAGGATGGCGCAGCGGAGGGGCCCGCCGGCCGGCGGCGGCCCCCGGCACACCCATCGCGGTCGGCCCCCGGGCGGAAGACACCGACAAGGTGCGACGCCCCATCACGTCTGCGACGATCGCCCCATGACCGCTCGGCTCAGGCCACTCGCGGCACAGTGGACGGCCCTGGTGCCGGTGTTCGCCGTAGTCCTGCTGGTCCTGACCTGGGGACGCGACCTGCCCGGCTGGCTCGTCGCAGTCGTGACCCTGGTCCTGGCGGGGGCGGTGCTCGCGGCCGTGCACCACGCCGAGGTGGTTGCCCACCGGGTCGGCGAACCCTTCGGCTCCCTGGTCCTCGCGGTCGCCGTCACCGTCATCGAGGTGGCGCTCATCGTCACCCTGATGCTCGACGGCGGGGACAAGAGCGCGACCCTCGCCAGGGACACCGTGTTCGCGGCCGTGATGATCACTTGCAACGGCATCCTCGGGCTCAGTCTGCTCGTCGGCTCCCTGCGCCACGGCACGGCGGTCTTCAACTCGGAAGGCACCGGAGCGGCACTCGCCACGGTGGCGACGCTGGCGACCCTCAGCCTCGTTCTGCCGACGTTCACCACGAGCAAGCCCGGCCCGGAGTTCTCCACCGTGCAGCTCACGTTCGCGGCCGTCTCCTCGCTCAGTCTCTACGGGCTGTTCGTCGCGACCCAGACCGTCCGGCACCGCGACTACTTCCTGCCGATATCCCGGCAGAACGAGGCGGCCACCGCCGAGGAGGAGCACGCCCCGGCGCCGTCCACGCGCACCGCCCTGATCAGTCTGGGACTGCTGGGCCTGGCCCTGGTCGGAGTCGTCGGCCTGGCCAAAGGCGTGTCGCCCACCATCGAGTCCGGAGTGGACGCGGCCGGGCTTCCCCACTCCGTCGTCGGTGTGATCATCGCCCTGCTGGTCCTCCTCCCGGAGACCATCGCCGCGGTGCGCGCCGCCCGTCGCAACCAGGTGCAGACCAGCATGAACCTGGCGCTCGGCTCGGCGATGGCCAGCATCGGCCTGACCATCCCCGCCGTCGCGCTGGCCTCCCTGTGGCTGCCCGGCCCGCTCGTCCTCGGCCTCGGCAACACCCACATGGTGCTGCTCGCCCTCACCGTGGTGGTGAGCGCGCTGACCGTGGTCCCCGGGCGGGCCACACCGCTCCAGGGAGGCGTCCACCTGGTGCTGCTCGCGGCCTATCTGGAGCTGGCGATCAACCCCTAGCCAGGCTGACCGGCCCCCGGCGGCCGGTCGGTCCCGGAACGGCTGATCAACCGCGGACCGGACGGCGGGCGGCGTCAGTACGTGACGGTGATGCACCGGGCGGGTCCGTCCACCCGCACCAGCCCGCCGTAGGGGATGACCAGCTGCGGGTCGGTGTGCCCGAGGTCCACGTCGAAGACGACGAGGGCCTCGGGCGCGTAGGCCCGCATCGCCCGGGTCACGGCCGCGCGCTGCTCGGCCGCGTGGGCCGCGCCCTCCTCCGGGGCGAGGGGCCGCCCGAATGACCAGGTCTTGGGGCGACCCATGAGGAGCGCCGAGAAGCGCGCGAGCAGTCCGCGCTCACCCATGTTCCGCAGGGTGCGGAAGACCTCCTCGGCGCCCGGCAGTTCCTCCGAGGTCTCCAGGAACAACACACCGCCGTCGTACTCCGACAGGTCCCGGGCGAGCCCGCGGCCGGCCATCAGCATCCAGCCGACGATCTCCAGACAGCCGCCCCAGGTGCGGCCCTCGACCACGCGGTGGGCGTTCAGCCAGGTCCAGCCCGTGCCCGGCCGGGTCTCCGGCTCCGCGTCGAAGGTCGCCGGGTCCGCCCAGTCCCGGTCGACGTCGCGCCATCGTTCCGCGGGGCGCAGCTCGTACGGGCCCGGGGTGAACAGTGCCGCCCGCAGGGAGTCGGCGGTCTGCGGGTGCATCGCCCCGGGACGGCCCAGCTCGACCATCACGCTCGCGCCGTGGAACCCGACGATCCCCGTCTCGCGCAGGAACGCGAGCAGGTTGGTGTTGTCGCTCATGCCGAAGAACGGCTTCGGATGGGCGCGGATCACCTCCCGGTCCAGCAACGGCACCACGGTGATCTGGTCGTCGCCGCCGACCGAGGCGAAGACCGCCTTGACCGCGGGGTCGGCGAAGGCGGCGTGGAGGTCGTCGGCGCGCTGTTGGGGCGTCGAACCCATGGTGCGCGTCGCCGGGTACTCGACCGGCTCCAGCCCGTACTCCTCCCGCAGCCGCTTCAGCCCCAGCTCGTAGGGGAGCGGGAAGAGACCCGGGAGACCGGAGGACGGCGAGATCACGGCGACACGGTCGCCCGGCGAGGGCTTGGGCGGATACAGGACGTCGGCCATGCGCAGAGGCTATGGCCTGGCGTTCGGCCGGGGCACGGGAAATGGGGGCTGCTTCTTGCCGGCACGGGATCCGGGGCCGCGGCGTGATCCCCCGGACAGGACTGAGGCGCCCGGTGGCCGCGCGGCACACCGTGATAGACCGGGGGCGAGCGGCGGTTCCGGCGAGGACCGCCCACCCCGACGGACCGGAGGAACCGTGCCCCGCACCCTGGCCAACGCACCGATCATGATCCTCAACGGCCCCAATCTGAACCTGCTCGGACAGCGCCAGCCGGAGATCTACGGTTCGGACACGCTCGCCGACGTCGAGCGGCTGTGCGCCAAGGCGGCGGCGGCCCACGGCGGCACGGTGGACCTGCGCCAGTCCAACCACGAGGGCCAGCTGGTGGACTGGATCCACGAGGCGCGGCTGGACCACTGCGGCATCGTCATCAACCCCGGCGCCTACTCGCACACCTCCGTCGCGATCCTGGACGCCCTCAACGCCTGTGACGGACTGCCCGTGATGGAGGTCCACATCTCCAACATCCACCGCCGCGAGTCCTTCCGGCACCACTCCTACGTCTCACTGCGCGCCGACG
Source organism: Streptomyces capillispiralis (assembly GCF_007829875.1). Taxonomy (NCBI): domain Bacteria; kingdom Bacillati; phylum Actinomycetota; class Actinomycetes; order Kitasatosporales; family Streptomycetaceae; genus Streptomyces; species Streptomyces capillispiralis. Next base: position 6,124,338 of record NZ_VIWV01000001.1, read on the forward strand.
GGGTCATCGCGGGGTGCGGAGTGCAGGGATACGTCTTCGCGGTGGAGCGGATCGCGGCGCTGGCCGGCCCGGGACTCGCCGAGGCGTAAGCCCCGTCCGCCAAGCGGGCCTTCCTTACCGGCGCCGGCGGCCGGCGCTCACCAGCCCCGCGCGTGCCACTCCGGCAGGTGCGGGCGCTCGGCGCCCAGGGTGGTGTCGTTGCCGTGCCCCGGATAGACCCAGGTCTCGTCCGGGAGCACGTCGAAGATCTTCGTCTCGACGTCGTGGATCAGACTGGCGAACGCCTTCGGGTCCTTGCGGGTGTTGCCCACACCGCCCGGGAACAGACAGTCCCCGGTGAACACATGGGGATGCCCGTGCGGGTCGTCGTAGACGAGGGCGATGGAGCCGGGAGTGTGTCCGACCAGATGACGGGCGGTGAGCTCCACCCGCCCCACCCGGATCGTGTCGCCGTCGTCGACCAGGACGTCGGTCGGCACCGGGATGCCCTCGGCGTCGTCGCGGCCGGCGTGGGTGCGGGCGCCGGTGGCCGCCACGACCTCGGCGAGCGCCTGCCAGTGGTCGCCGTGCTGGTGGGTGGTGACGACGGACGCGATGCCGTCGTCACCGATCGTGCCCAGCAGGGTCTTCGCGTCGTTGGCCGCGTCGATCAGCAGTTGTTCGTCGGTGGCCCGGCAACGCAGCAGATAGGCGTTGTTGTCCATGGGGCCGACCGCGACCTTGGTGATCATCAGGTCCTTGAGCTCGTGCACGTCGGCTGGGCCGCCGACCGTCACCCGACCGCTGTACGTCATGGCCGTCAGCCTATAGCGGGAAGCCGCGCCGGTCGTCCCGGCCCCGGGACCGAACGGGGGCTAGAGAGGAGGAAGCGCCGGAAGTGCGCCGCCCTTCACCGCGAGGGCGGAGCCGTCCCGGCGGCCGGCCAGCCAGCCCAGCAGGTCCGCGGCCGTCCCCTCGACCGAGACCGGGCCGCCCTCCGCCCCGCCGCCGGTCGTCCAGGTCCGGCCGTCCGCGGCGGTCAGGGTCGTCGCGGGCACCTCCGGGTGGCCGTCGAACCGTGCCGCCAGGAAGCCGATCTCCCGCTCCGTGAAGGCGGACGGCAGGTCCTCCAGCTCGTAGCCGATCCCGAGGTCCACGTGGTGCAGCTCCACCTCGATCCAGCGCCGGAACGGAACGCGCTCCGCCCGGTCCGTGACCCCGTTGCGCAGCTCCACCGTGCGCGACCAGTCGGCCGGGGCCGTGCCCACCGCGCGGAAGCGCTCCGCGCTCTGTCGCAGGTCGGCGAGGTGCGCGTCGAGGGGACGCGGCGCTCCCTGCTCGATCTCGGCGTCCCGGGCCTCGCCGGAGACGTACATGGGCCGCCCCTCCAGGACGTTCACCAGGGCGTCGGCGTTGCGGGCGAGGTGGGCCAGCACATGACCGCGGGTCCAGCCGGGAAGGCGTGACGACTGGGTCACAGCCGCGTTGTCCAGTGCGGCGACCGCGGTGAGCAGCCGCTCCGTCGCTGCTTGTACAGACGCCAGGTCATCAGCGTGATCAATCATGGTGCTGACCCTAGTCCCGTCACACCTTCGGGTGAAGGTGGCGAACCCGTGCCCAGAATCGAATGCACGTGCTATATGGTCGGGGGCGGCGTCGGGCATGCTGGAGAGCCGGGGTTTGTTGACAACCCGTGAATCCGAACCGGCGTTGTCAGTGGCTCCCCCTAGTCTGAGAAGGACGGGGGCCCCGCCCCTGTCACTTCTCCAAAGAAAGGTGCGGACCGGCGTGGCCGACCGTCTCATCGTCCGTGGAGCGCGCGAGCACAACCTCAAGAACGTCTCGCTCGACCTCCCGCGCGACTCGCTCATCGTCTTCACGGGCCTGTCGGGGTCGGGCAAGTCCTCGCTGGCCTTCGACACCATCTTCGCCGAGGGGCAGCGGCGCTACGTGGAGTCGCTCTCCTCGTACGCCCGGCAGTTCCTCGGCCAGATGGACAAGCCCGACGTCGACTTCATCGAGGGCCTGTCCCCGGCGGTCTCCATCGACCAGAAGTCGACCTCGCGCAACCCGCGCTCCACGGTCGGCACCATCACCGAGGTCTACGACTACCTGCGCCTGCTCTTCGCCCGCATCGGCAAGCCGCACTGCCCCGAGTGCTCCCGGCCGATCTCCCGCCAGTCGCCCCAGGCCATCGTCGACAAGGTTTTGGAGCTGCCGGAGGGGAGCCGCTTCCAGGTGCTCTCCCCGCTGGTGCGCGAGCGCAAGGGCGAGTTCGTCGACCTCTTCTCCGACCTCCAGACCAAGGGCTACTCCCGCGCGCGGGTGGACGGCGAGACCATCCAGCTCTCCAGCCCGCCCACGCTGAAGAAGCAGGAGAAGCACACCATCGAGGTGGTCGTCGACCGCCTCACGGTCAAGGACGGCGCCAAGCGGCGCCTCACCGACTCCGTGGAGACCGCCCTCGGGCTGTCCGGCGGCATGGTCGTGCTCGACTTCGTCGACCTCCCCGAGGACGACCCCGAGCGCGAGCGGATGTACTCCGAGCACCTGTACTGCCCGTACGACGACCTGTCCTTCGAGGAGTTGGAGCCGCGCTCCTTCTCCTTCAACTCGCCCTTCGGCGCCTGCCCCGAGTGCACCGGCATCGGCACGCGCATGGAGGTCGACCCGGAGCTGATCGTCCCCGACCCGGACAAGAGCCTCGACGAGGGCGCCATCCACCCGTGGTCGCACGGCCACACCAAGGACTACTTCGACCGCCTGATCGGCGCCCTGGCCGACGCCCTGGGCTTCCGCACCGACATCCCCTTCGCGGGCCTGCCGCAGCGCGCCAAGAAGGCCCTGCTGCACGGCCACAAGACCCAGGTCGAGGTCCGCTACCGCAACCGCTACGGACGCGAGCGCCGGTACACCACGGCCTTCGAGGGCGCCGTCCCCTTCGTCAAGCGCCGGCACAGCGAGGCCGAGAGCGACGCCAGCCGCGAGCGCTTCGAGGGCTACATGCGCGAGGTGCCCTGCCCCTCCTGCGAGGGCACCCGGCTCAAGCCGGTCGTCCTCGCCGTCACCGTCATGGGCAAGTCCATCGCCGAGGTCTCCGGGATGTCCATCAGCGACTGCGCGGACTTCCTGGGCGAGCTGAAGCTCACCGCCCGCGACAAGAAAATCGCCGAGCGCGTGCTCAAGGAGGTCAACGAACGGCTGCGGTTCCTGGTCGACGTGGGGCTCGACTACCTCTCGCTCAACCGCGCGGCGGGCACCCTCTCCGGCGGCGAGGCCCAGCGCATCCGCCTGGCCACCCAGATCGGCTCCGGACTCGTCGGCGTGCTCTACGTCCTCGACGAGCCGTCCATCGGCCTGCACCAGCGCGACAACCACCGGCTGATCGAGACCCTGGTCCGGCTGCGCGACATGGGCAACACGCTCATCGTCGTCGAGCACGACGAGGACACCATCAAGGTCGCCGACTGGATCGTCGACATCGGCCCCGGCGCGGGCGAGCACGGCGGCAAGGTCGTGCACAGCGGCTCCCTGAAGGAACTGCTCGCCAACGCCGAGTCGCAGACCGGCCAGTACCTGGCCGGCAAGAAGGCCATCCCGCTGCCCGACATCCGCCGCCCGCACGACCCGTCGCGCCGGCTCACGGTGCACGGCGCCCGCGAGAACAACCTCCAGGACATCGACGTGTCCTTCCCGCTGGGCGTGTTCACCGCGGTCACCGGCGTCTCCGGCTCCGGCAAGTCCACGCTGGTCAACGACATCCTGTACACGCACCTGGCCCGCGAGCTGAACGGCGCCCGCAGCGTCCCCGGCCGGCACACGCGCGTGGACGGCGACGACCTCGTCGACAAGGTCGTCCACGTCGACCAGTCGCCCATCGGCCGCACCCCGCGCTCCAACCCCGCGACGTACACCGGCGTCTTCGACCACGTCCGCAAGCTGTTCGCCGAGACCACCGAGGCGAAGGTGCGCGGCTACATGCCGGGCCGTTTCTCCTTCAACGTCAAGGGCGGCCGCTGCGAGAACTGCGCGGGCGACGGCACCATCAAGATCGAGATGAACTTCCTCCCGGACGTGTACGTCCCGTGCGAGGTCTGCCACGGCGCCCGCTACAACCGGGAGACCCTGGAGGTCCACTACAAGGGCAAGTCCATCGCCGACGTGCTGAACATGCCGATCGAAGAGGCCATGCACTTCTTCGAGGCGGTCCCCGCGATCTCCCGCCACCTCAGGACGCTCAACGACGTCGGTCTCGGCTACGTCCGGCTCGGCCAGTCCGCGACCACCCTGTCCGGCGGTGAGGCGCAGCGCGTCAAGCTCGCCAGCGAGCTGCAGAAGCGCTCCACCGGCCGCACCGTCTACGTCCTGGACGAGCCGACCACCGGCCTGCACTTCGAGGACATCAGCAAGCTGCTCAAGGTCCTCGCCGGCCTGGTCGACAAGGGCAACACGGTCATCGTCATCGAGCACAACCTCGACGTGATCAAGACCGCCGACTGGGTCGTCGACATGGGACCCGAGGGCGGCTCGGGCGGCGGCCTGGTCGTCGCGGAGGGCACGCCCGAGCAGGTCGCGGGCGTGCCGGCCAGTCACACCGGCAAGTTCCTGCGCGAGGTCCTGGGAGCGGAGCGGATCAGCGACGCCAGCCAGGTGCCCGCCCCGCGCAAGACGGCCGCGAAGAAGACGGTCGCCGCGAAGGCGACCACCAGGAAGACGGCCACCAAGGCGGTCGACGGCACGGCCGCCAAGAAGACGGCCACCAAGACCACCGCGAAGAGGACGACCCGGGCCACCAAGGCCTGACCGGCGACAGCGACACGCGCCGTGCCGCGCGGGGACCGATCTCCCCGCGCGGCACGGCGCGTCCGCGTTCAGGCGTCCTTCGGCTCCAGCTCGTGGGCGTACGGCGGTTCCGCGCCGGCGCGTGAACAGGTGATCGCCGCCGCGCGCGCCGCGAAGCCGAGCAGGTCCTCCCACCCCTCCGCGCCCAGCGAGTCGAGGCCCTCGTCACTGAGCGCGTCGCGGGCCGCGAGGCGGTGCAGCAGCGCCGCGTTCACCGTGTCACCGGCGCCGATCGTGTCCACCACCTCGACCCGCTCACCCGGAACGGCGTACTCGCCGCCCCCGCGCGTGAACACGGTCAGACCGTCCCCGCCCTTCGTGACCACGACCGCCGCCGGACCGGCCGCCAGCCACTCCCGGGGGGAACCACCGAGCCACTCGGCGTCCTCCGCCGACACCTTCAGCAACGACACCGACGGCAGCCACCTCATGAACCGGGACCGGTAGGCGTCGGCATCCGGTATCAGTCCCGGGCGGATGTTCGGGTCCAGCGCCGTGAACACACCCCGCGCGGAGGCGGTGCGCATCAGCTCCTCGTACGCGCTCGCGCCCGGCTCCAGTACGAGCGAACAGGTCCCGAAGGACACCGCGCGGGCACCGGCCGGCAGTCCCTCCGGCGCCGTGAACAGCCGGTCCGCCGTCCCCTCCACATAGAACGAGTACGCCGCCGAACCGTCCGTGCCGACCGTGGCCACGGCGAGCGTCGTCGGCTCGTCACCGCGCTGCACCGACGACACCTCCACCCCGGTCTCCCGCAACCGGTCCAGCAGCGCCTCACCGAAGGCGTCGCGGGACACCCGGGAGCAGAAGGCGGCGGGGGAGCCGAGGCGTCCCAGCGCCACCGCCGTGTTGTACGGGCCGCCGCCGAGCGCCGGCGTCAGCGCCGCGAGCGCGCCGGCGCCCTGCGGCACCAGGTCGATCAGTGCCTCACCGGCTACGACGATCACGAGGAACTTCCTTTCGGGGGACGCTCGGAATGCATGGCTCGCCCGGGACGGTCCGGGCGCTCGGGCTGCTGCTGAGGCCGCTCGCCCGGTCCGGGCTGCGGGTCGTCCGGGCAGCCGCAGGACGTGCGGTGCACGAAGGCGCACGGCAGCCGTTCGGTCCGCGCGGGACGCTCCGGTGCGTCGAGGCGGTCCAGCAGTACCTGGACGGCCCGGGCGCCGATGTCCCGGCTGGGCTGGGCGATCGCCGTGAGACGCGGCGAGAAGAGGTCCGCCCAGGCGAAGTCGTCGAAACAGCACAACGCGATGTCCCCGGGCACGGACAGTCCCTCCGCTCGCAGGGCACGCAGCGCGCCGATGGTCATGGCGTTGTTGGCGGTGACCAGCGCCGTGGGGCGTGAGCCGAGGGAGAGCAGGCCGGCGGTGGCCCGTTCGCCACCGGTCGACTCGGAGTAGCCGTGCACCAGGAGCCGTTCGTCGAACGGCAGCCCGGAGGCCGCGAGACCGTGCCGGTAGCCGGTGATGCGCTCGGACGTGGTGCTGAGCCCCGGCCGGCCCGCGACCAGGGCGATACGACGGTGGCCGAGGCCGGCGAGATGGGTGACGAGCCGGGCCGTCGGCTCCGTGCTTTCCGCGCACACCTGGTCGAAACGCGGCCCGCCGCCGTCCCCGGGCGCGTCGACCAGCCGGTCCAGGAACACGGCCGGCACCTGATGGCGCCCGAGGTAGGCGAGCAGCTCGCGCGGTTGCGCGGAGGGCGCGACGATCATGCCCTCCACCCTGCGCTCGTGCAGCAGCTGGACGACCTTCCGCTCATGCTGCGGGTCGTCGTGCGGATCCGCGATGAGCAGGCTGTACCCGTGCTCCAGGGCCGCTGCCTCGACGCCCTGGAGGATCTCCGTGAAGTACGGGTTGCTGATCGCCGACACGGCCAGCCCGATCGACCGGGTCCGGGACGTCACCAGGGAGCGCGCCAGGGTGTTCGGCGTGTAGCCGAGCTCCTCCACCGCGTCCAGTACCGCCTGGCGGGTGTGGGGCAGCACCGGGCGGGTGTCGTTCAGGACGTGGGAGACGGTCGCGACCGAGACACCGGCGCTGCGCGCCACATCGGCCATGGTCGCCATCGTGCGGTCTCCTCGGGTGCGGCGTCGGGGGCTGCTGGCTGGGGAGGGTATCCCATCGAGTGGGGTGGCATAAACGTTTACGTAAGCGTTTACGGGAGGCGCTTGCGTGATCGATTGCGCGAGCGCTTGCGTGCCTGTTCGCGGAAGCGCTTACGTATGCGGTTACGCAAGCGTTTGCGCAACCGCTTGCGCAGACGTTTACGCGATCGCTTGCGCCGACGTTTGCGCAATCGTTTACGCCCACTCTCCACGCAGCCATTCCCGCCGACGATCACGCAGCGACGCACGTGACTCCCACCCAAAGCCGCCCGGCGAGCCTCCCCCAACCCCACCCAACCCCACCCGCGATCACCCCGGTATCGTCCCGATGTCTGCTGATGCACTGCCGTCCGACCAGTGGAGTCCCCATGTCCGCCCGCCCCGCCGCGAGCCGTCGTACCGTCCTGCGAGGCGTGGCCCTCACCCCCGTCGCCGGACTGGGGCTCGCCGCGTGCGGGGGAGTCGAGGACGACACGGTGGAGCCGTTGGCCGAGCCCGTGGAGCTCGGTCCCGAGAGCGAGGTCGCGGAGGACGGCGCGAAGCTGTACCGGGACCCGAATGTGGTGGTCAGTCGGGGGGAGGACGGCTCCCTCAAGGCGTACAGCTCCCTGTGCACGCACGCGGGGTGCCCCATCAACAAGCTGGAGGGGGCGAAGCTGATCTGTCCCTGCCACGGCAGTGAGTTCGACGCCGTCACCGGGAAGGTGCTGCGCGAGCCGGCGGTGGCTCCGCTGAAGCCGCTGGCCATCGAGGTGAAGAACGGGACGATGGTGGCCGGGCCGCAGACCTGACCGGGTCAGTCCCAGTCCCAGGCGATTCCCAGGTACCCCGACCGCACGCGCGGTTCGACCAGGTGCACGGAGCGGTGCAGCCCGCTGAGCGTCAGTTCCTGATGGCCGCTGCGCGGTGCCGCCGCCGAGTGCTGGGTGAACCGGTGGCAGCGCACCGGGAGCGTCCCGGAGCCGAAGCGGACCTGGAGCGCGTACTGGCCGCCCGTGGAGTCCGCCCCGCGCACGTACTCGTGCGAGACCCCGGCCGTGCCGTCCTCGACGGCGTAGCGGAAGAGGAAGGTGTCGCCGGCGCGCAGGCGGGTGCCGAAGAGCAGCTCGACCGCGAGCATCCCGGTGTCGTGGTGCCGGCGGACGCGTCCGGTCCGGCAGTTCTCCAGGGCGTGCACGGTCATCCGTTCCGGTGTGGAGCCGGGGTCGCCGTGGTGGACGGCCACATAGCGGTCGACGCCGTCCCGGTGGGCGCGCACTATGTGGTGCGACTCGCGCTCCGCGAGCTCGCGGTGCGCTCCGATCCGCACCCGTTCGTGATGCCCCAGGGTGTGCAGCCCGCCGTCGCGCGGTGCGCCGAAGTCGGCCAGGAGCCGGTCCAGCACGTCCGAGGCCTCCACCAGGGAACGGTGTGAGCGGCCCGCGGAGCGGCGGTCCGCCGGGGGGCCGTCGGGCTCGGCGAGCAGCCGGATCAGTGACTCCTCCGGCAGGCGCAGGATCTCTTCCAGCGCGCGTACGGCGCGCAGCGACTCGGGGCGTTGCGGGCGGCGGGCGCCCTGCTGCCAGTAACTCAGGCTGGTGACGCCGACCTTGACGCCGCGGCACGACAGATGGTGCTGCACCCGCTGCAACGGCAGTCCCCGCGCGGCGATCGCGGCGCGCAGGGCGACGTGGAACGGGCCACCGCGCAGAGCCGAGTCCAGTTCCCCGGGGGCGGCGTCGGCCTGCTGTGTGGTGTCCGCCTGCTGTGTGGCGTGCGGCATGCAGGGGCCTTTCTGTGAATGTCCACAACGGCTGGTCAGACCGTTTCGCGCGGGTCACCCCGGAACCGCCCCCGCCGGCGCGGCGGAGCCTTCACATCCGTATGCCGTCGTTCAGGGCCCGGAGTTCCCCCGCATTGAAGCGTGTTGACCAAGCCCCGACAACACCTCGTGCCCAACACCTGGTGACCGGACGGCGGCGCACGCCGACGGGGCCGCACCGGCCCCGACGGCCGGTACGGCCCCGTGGCCCGTACGGTGATGAGGTTCTTGTTCGGAGTGTGACCCGCTCTACGAACCGCCGGTCGCGTCCTGGTCCCGCAGGCGGAGGCGCTTGGCGCGCACGATGTCGGGATCGCGGGGGTCGAGGGATTCGAAGGGGGCGGACGGCTCGTCCGCGTACCGGCGGCGGGTGCGGGCCGGTCGTCGTGGTTTCTCGATCCGTGTCTGTCGCATTTCGACCAGCCCTCCGACTCGTGACCGTCCGCCGCTCGCCCGAGGGACGGACCCCCCACCTTCCCGCTTCCCGCACGTCGTAACCCCTCCGGCCCCCACCGCGCCCCCGCCGGACCCCCTGTCACCCCACCGCGCCCCCGCCTGACCACCCCCACCCCCACCGGCCGCCCCACCGCCCCCCACCCCGTCCCCACCCCACCCCCGTCCCCACTCCACCCCCACCACCCCCCCCGCTACCCCCCAGCCCCACCACCCCCCAGCCCCGCCGCCCTGTCGGTCCCCGCCAGTAGGGTGTGAGACATGGCCGACCCCTCCAGCTACCGCCCCAAACCGGGTGAGATCCCCGACTCGCCGGGGGTCTACCGGTTCCGCGACGAGCACCGCCGGGTGATCTACGTCGGAAAGGCGAAGAGCCTGCGCCAGCGCCTGGCGAACTACTTCCAGGACCTGGCCGGGCTGCACCCGCGCACCCGCTCCATGGTCACCACGGCCGCGTCCGTGGAGTGGACGGTGGTGTCCACGGAGGTCGAGGCGCTCCAGCTGGAGTACTCCTGGATCAAGGAGTACGACCCCCGGTTCAACGTCAAGTACCGCGACGACAAGAGCTACCCGTACCTCGCGGTGACGATGAGCGAGGAGTTCCCGCGCGTGCAGGTGATGCGGGGTCACAAGAAGAAGGGCGTGCGCTACTTCGGCCCGTACGCGCACGCGTGGGCGATCCGCGACACCGTGGACCTGCTGCTGCGGGTCTTCCCGGTCCGCACCTGCTCGGCCGGGGTGTTCAAGAACGCGGCCCGCACCGGCCGCCCCTGTCTGCTCGGTTACATCGGCAAGTGCTCGGCGCCCTGCGTGGACCGGGTCTCCGCCGAGGAGCACCGCGAACTGGCCGAGGAGTTCTGCGACTTCATGGCGGGCCGCACGGGCACCTACCTGCGCCGTCTGGAGAAGCAGATGACGGAGGCGGCCGAGGAGATGGAGTACGAGCGGGCCGCCCGTCTGCGCGACGACATCGGGGCCCTGAAGAAGGCCATGGAGAAGAACGCGGTCGTGCTCGCCGACGCGACCGACGCCGATCTGATCGCGGTCGCCGAGGACGAGCTGGAGGCGGCCGTCCAGATCTTCCACGTCCGCGGCGGACGGGTGCGCGGCCAGCGCGGCTGGGTCACCGACAAGGTGGAGGAGATCACCACCGGCGCCCTCGTCGAGCACGCCCTGCAGCAGCTCTACGGCGAGGAGAGGGGCGACGCGGTCCCCCGGGAGGTCCTGGTGCCCGCCCTGCCCGACCCGGTGGAGCCGGTCCAGCAGTGGCTCACCGAGCGGCGCGGCTCCGGCGTCTCCCTGCGGATACCGCAGCGCGGCGACAAGAAGGCTTTGATGGAGACCGTGGAGCGCAACGCCCAGCAGGCGCTCGTGCTGCACAAGACCAAGCGGGCCTCCGACCTCACCACGCGCTCGCGCGCGCTGGAGGAGATCAGCGACGCGCTCGGCCTGGACAGCGCCCCGCTGAGGATCGAGTGCTACGACATCTCGCACCTCCAGGGTGACGACGTGGTGGCGTCCATGGTCGTCTTCGAGGACGGACTGGCCCGCAAGAGCGAGTACCGCCGCTTCCAGATCAAGGGGTTCGCGGGGCAGGACGACGTCCGCTCCATGCACGAGGTGATCACCCGCCGCTTCCGCCGCTACCTGGCGGAGAAGGAGCGGACGGGGGAGTGGACCGACGGTGACGACGGCGCCCCGGGCACGGCCCCCGACGGTCTCACCGAGCCCCCCGCGAGCACCCTCACGGAGGACGACGGCCGCCCCAAGCGTTTCGCCTACCCGCCGCAGCTCGTCGTGGTCGACGGCGGCGCCCCGCAGGTCGCGGCGGCCCGGCGGGCGCTGGACGGGCTCGGCATCGACGACATCGCGGTGTGCGGCCTCGCCAAGCGGCTGGAGGAGGTGTGGCTGCCGGGCGAGAACGACCCGGTGGTGCTGCCCCGCACCAGTGAGGGCCTCTACCTGCTCCAGCGGGTCCGTGACGAGGCCCACCGCTTCGCGATCACCTACCAGCGCGCCAAGCGTGCCAAGCGCTTCCGTTCCAGTCCCCTGGACGACGTGCCCGGCCTCGGGGACACCCGCAAGCAGGCGCTGATCAAACACTTCGGGTCGTTGAAGAAGCTGCGATCGGCGACAATCGAGCAGATCTGTGACGTTCCGGGCATAGGTCGCAAGACGGCCGAGACGATCGTCGCGGCCCTCGCCCGGGCGGCACCCGCCGCCCCCGCCGTGAACACGGCGACGGGCGAGATCATGGACGACACGGAAGAACCCGGGGACACCACGGGTTCTCCCGGGGAACCCGTGTCCACGGGCGCCCCGGACGAACGACGGGGGCAGGAGCGATGACCGAGAACGAGACAGGGCCCGAGGCGCAGCGAGATCGGGCACAGCAGGACACCGGTGCGGACGCCACCCGCCCCGGCGACGGCCAGGACGACGGAGCACAGGTGGGTACGGGCAAGGAAGCGGCCGGGGTGCCCGAGGCGGCCATCCCCGAGCTGGTGATCATCTCCGGCATGTCCGGGGCCGGCCGCTCGACGGCCGCGAAGTGTCTGGAGGACCTCGGCTGGTTCGTCGTGGACAACCTGCCGCCCGCGCTGATCCCCACCATGGTGGAGCTCGGTGCCCGCTCCCAGGGCAACGTGGCGCGGATCGCGGTGGTCGTCGACGTCCGCGGCCGGCGCTTCTTCGACAACCTCCGCGAGTCCCTGGCCGACCTCGACGGACGCGGGGTCACCCGGCGGACGGTGTTCCTGGAGTCCTCCGACGAGGCCCTGGTGCGCCGCTTCGAGTCGGTGCGCCGCCCGCACCCGCTCCAGGGCGACGGCCGGATCGTCGACGGCATCGCCGCCGAGCGGGAGCTGCTGCGCGAGCTGCGCGGCGACGCCGACCTGGTGATCGACACCTCCAGCCTCAACGTGCACGAGCTGCGCGCCAAGATGGACGCCCAGTTCGCCGGGGAGGAGGAACCCGAGCTGCGTGCCACGGTGATGTCCTTCGGCTTCAAGTACGGCCTCCCGGTCGACGCCGACCTGGTCGTGGACATGCGCTTCCTGCCCAACCCGCACTGGGTCCCCGAGCTGCGCCCGTACACCGGCCTCAACGAGGAGGTGGCGGCGTACGTCTTCAACCAGCCCGGCGCCAAGGAGTTCCTCGACCGGTACGCCGAGCTGCTGCGCCTCATCGCCGCGGGCTACCGTCGTGAGGGCAAGCGTTACGTGACGATCGCCGTCGGCTGCACCGGGGGCAAGCACCGCTCGGTCGCCACCTCGGAGAAGCTCGCCGCCCGGCTCGCCGCCGAGGGCGTGGAGACGGTGGTCGTCCACCGGGACATGGGACGCGAATGACACCACGTACTCCGCGGCTGAGCCGGCTGCGCAGAGCGGTTCCCGAGGGGCGCGCCGGCCGGCCGGCCGACGTCCGCGGCGCGAGACCGCGCCGCAGGGGCGCCCAGCCGAAGGTGGTCGCCCTGGGCGGCGGCATGGGGCTGTCCGCCTCGCTCGCCGCGCTGCGCCGGATCACCGGCGACCTCACCGCCGTCGTCACGGTGGCCGACGACGGCGGCTCCAGCGGGCGCCTGCGGGACGAACTGGGCGTGCTGCCCCCCGGCGACCTGCGCAAGGCGCTGGCCGCGCTGTGCGGCGACGACGACTGGGGCCAGACCTGGGCCCGGGTCATCCAGCACCGCTTCCAGTCCAGGGGCGACCTGCACGAGCACGCGGTCGGCAATCTGCTGATCGTCGCCCTGTGGGAGCAGCTCGGCGACCACGTCCAGGCGCTGGACCTGGTCGGCCGGCTGCTGGGCGCGCACGGGCGGGTGCTGCCCATGTCCGCCGTCCCGCTGGAGCTCCAGGCGCTGGTCAGGGGGCACGACCCGGAGCGGCCCGAGGAGGTCGACACCGTCCGCGGCCAGGCGACCGTCGCCCTGACCCCCGGCGAGGTGCAGTCGGTGCACCTCGTGCCGAACGACCCGCCGGCCGTCCCCGAGGCGGTGGAGGCGGTCCTGGACGCCGACTGGGTGGTGCTCGGCCCCGGCTCCTGGTTCTCCTCGGTCATCCCGCACCTGCTCGTGCCGGACCTGCTGGACGCCCTCATCGAGACGAAGGCTCGCCGGGTACTCTCGCTGAACCTCGCCCCGCAGCCAGGAGAAACCGAGGGCTTCTCCCCGCAGCGTCATTTGGAGGTTTTGGGACGACACGCCCCTAAACTCGCCCTGGACGTGGTGCTGGCCGACGAGGCCGCCGTGCCCGACCGCGACTCGCTGACCGATGCCGCCAAGCGGCTGGGCGCCGCGGTCGAGCTGGCCCCGGTGGCCCGGCCCGACGGAAGCCCCCGGCACGATCCGGAGCTGTTGGCCGCCGCGTACGACCGTATTTTTCGGATGCATGGAAGGATCGGCCCATGGCGATGACGGCAGCGGTGAAGGACGAGATCAGCCGGCTCCCCGTCACCCGTACCTGCTGCAGGAAGGCGGAGGTCTCCGCCGTGCTGCGGTTCGCCGGCGGCCTCCATCTGGTGAGCGGGCGCATCGTGATCGAGGCGGAGCTGGACACCGCGATGGCGGCGCGCCGCCTCAAGCGCGACATCCTGGAGATCTTCGGCCACAGCTCCGAACTGATCGTGATGGCTCCGGGCGGACTGCGCCGCGGTTCGCGCTACGTCGTCCGGGTGGTCGCGGGCGGCGACCAGCTCGCCCGTCAGACGGGCCTGGTGGACGGCCGGGGCCGCCCGATCCGCGGCCTGCCCCCGCAGGTGGTCTCGGGGGCCACCTGCGACGCGGAGGCGGCCTGGCGCGGGGCCTTCCTGGCGCACGGCTCCCTCACCGAGCCCGGCCGTTCCTCCTCCCTGGAAGTGACCTGCCCCGGCCCGGAGGCCGCGCTCGCGCTGGTCGGCGCGGCCCGCCGGCTGTCGATCGCGGCGAAGGCGCGCGAGGTGCGGGGCGTGGACCGGGTCGTGGTCCGCGACGGCGACGCGATCGGCGCCCTGCTCACCCGCCTCGGCGCGCACGAGTCGGTGCTGGCCTGGGAGGAGCGCCGGATGCGCCGCGAGGTGCGCGCCACGGCGAACCGGCTGGCCAACTTCGACGACGCCAACCTGCGCCGTTCCGCCCGCGCGGCCGTGGCGGCCGGTGCCCGGGTGCAGCGTGCCCTGGAGATCCTCGCCGACGACGTGCCCGAGCACCTCGCCGCGGCCGGTCGGCTGCGCATGGAGCACAAGCAGGCCTCCCTGGAGGAGCTGGGCGCGCTCGCCGACCCGCCGCTCACCAAGGACGCCGTGGCCGGCCGGATCCGCCGGCTGCTCGCCATGGCCGACAAGCGCGCCGCCGACCTCGGGATCCCGGGTACGGACGCCAACCTGAGCGAGGAACTCGCCGACAATCTCGTCGGCTGACGGACCGTCCGGGGACCGGCGTCGACGCCCGCTCGGGTGAACGGCGCCGGTCTTCGCGTGTCACGACGGCGCCCTTGACTCGATCATGCCGTGTCATGAGCCTGGCATCTGTTCGCCGCTGTGGCGGACCCAGGCAAGGGGGGTTCATGAGACGAAGAGCGAGAGCGGTCCTCGCTGTCGGCGCGCTCCTGATCGGCGGAGCCGGCTTCGCACCCGTCGCCCAGGCACGACCCGCGGACCCGGCGGCCTCCGACACCGGCGAGGTGAAGGTCTTCCGCGCCGAGGTCACCGAGGAGCAGGTGCCCCTGCTGCTGGCGGCGGGGCAGGACGGACACGAACTCGGGGAGCGGGTGCCCGACCGGGGCACGGCCACCGTCGAGGTCTACCTGACCGACGGACAGGCCCGGAAGCTGGAGAAGCAGGGCGTCGACCTCACCGAACACACCCTCTCCGCCCGGGCGGAGAACCGGGTCGCGGCCGCCGCCGACGGCGTGTTCCGCCCGTACGGCGGCGAGGGCGGCCTCAAGGAGGAGATCCTGCGCACCGCGCGGGAGCACCCCGGCCTCACCAAGGTCGTCTCCATCGGCAGGACGATCAGGGGCCAGGACATCCTCGCCCTGAAACTCTCCCGGAACGCCAGGACCGCCGAGGACGGCTCCAAGCCCGCCGTCCTCTACCTGTCGAACCAGCACGCGCGGGAGTGGATCACCCCGGAGATGACCCGGCGGCTGATGCACCACTACCTGGACAGCTACCGGACCGACAAGCGGATCAAGAAGATCGTCGACACCACCGAACTCTGGTTCGTCCTGTCGGCCAACCCCGACGGCTACGACCACACCTTCGCCGACGACGACAACCGCCTGTGGCGCAAGAACCTGCGGGACGTCAACGGCGACGGTGTCATCGGCACCGGCGACGGCGTCGACCTGAACCGCAACTTCCCCTACAAGTGGGGCTACGACGACGAGGGCTCGTCCCCCAGCCCCACCAGCCAGACCTACCGCGGCGCGAGCCCCGGCTCCGAGCCCGAGACCAAGGCGATCGACGCCTTCCAGAAGCGGATCGGCTTCACCTACGGCATCAACTACCACTCCGCCGCCGAACTCCTCCTCTACGGGGTCGGCTGGCAGGTCGCCACGCCGACCCCGGACGACGTCCTCTACGAAGCCCTGGCCGGCACGCCCGGCAACTCCGCGATCCCCGGCTACCACCCGCAGCTCTCCTCGGAGCTGTACACCACCAACGGCGAGGCCGACGGCCACGCGGCCAACGTCAACGGCATGGCGATGTTCACCCCCGAGATGTCGACCTGCCAGACCGTGTCCGACCTCGACCCCGACGACGAGTGGAACGCGGGCGACTGCCGGTCGGGCTTCAACTTCCCCGACGACGAGAAGCTGATCCAGCAGGAGTTCGCCAAGAACGTCCCGTTCGCGCTCTCCGTGGCCGAGAGCGCCGCCCACCCCGACCGGCCGTCCTCCGCGGTCGGCCTCGAGGCCGCGGACTTCACCCCGGCCGCCTTCGGGACCTCGTACGCGCGCGGCGCCGACCAGGAGGTCTCCGTCGTCGTCCGCAGGGCGGTGCGCGACAAGGAGCTCAAATACCGCGTCAACGGGGGCCGTACGCACGAGGAGGACCTCGAACGCTTCAAGGGCGGCGAGCGGTACGGCGGCGAGGACAACCTCTACTTCGACGAGTACCGGGCCGAGGTGGAGCACGGCGGGCCGGGCGACGAGGTCGAGGTGTGGTTCACCGGCGAGTCCGAGAACGGCCGGGACGTCTCCAGCGAGCACTTCACCTACACCGTCGCCGAACGGCCCCGCGCGGACGTCCTCGTCGTCGCCGAGGAGGGCGCGAAGGCCGCACGGGCCGGGACGTACGTCGACGCGCTGAGGGCCAACGGCCACAGGGCGGCCGTCTGGGACGTGGCCGAGCGGGGCGCGCCCGACGCGCTCGGCGTGCTCGGCCACTTCCGCACGGTGGTGCACTACACCGGCGCCGGCACCCCGGGTGTCGCCACCCAGCTCCAGCTGCGGGCCTTCCTGAACGAGGGCGGCCGGCTGATCGAGGCGGGCGAGCAGGCCGGCGGCGGCGTCGACCTCGGCGGCGGCACCCTGTCCGACGACTTCGGCCAGTACTACCTGGGTGCCTACTCGCGCACCTCGGCCTCCGGGGCCGGCGCGTTCACCGGATCCGGGGGGCTGGCCGGCTTCACCGGCCCACTCGGCGACGCGCCCGGCAACCCGCTGGACAGGGCCGGCACCTACGGCGTCACCTCCGACGAGCTGCCGGCGGAGAAGTACCCGCGGTTCGCGAGCGCCGGCGCCGGCGGATACCCGGGCACGGTCAACCCGTACGGGCCCCACGCCGGCTCCTACATGGCCGCCGCCGTCCACACCGACGACGGCTACAAGCGCCTGACCCGCACCGTCGACCTCACCGGTGTCGACGCTGCCGATCGGCCCGCGCTGCGCACCCAGCTGCTGTGGGACACCGAGCAGGGCTACGACCACGTCGTCGTCGAGGCGCACACCGCCGGCGCCGACGACTGGACGACCCTGCCCGAGGCGGGCGGCGCGACCCGCACCACCGTGCCGAGCGAGTGCGCGGCCGGGTTCTACGTCGGCGGGCACCCCTGGCTGGAGCACTACCTGACGCTGTCCGACGACGGCTGCGCCGCGACCGGCACCACCGGGTCCTGGAACGCCCTCACCGGCTCCTCCGGCGGCTGGCGGCAGGTGGAGTTCGACCTGAGCGCCTACGCCGGGAAGACGGTCGAGGTCTCGATCGCCTACGTCACCGACCCGGGCGGCGGCGGCCACGGCGTCCTCGCCGACGACGCCTCCCTGGTCGTCGGCGGCACGGCCACCGGGACCGAGGGCTTCGAGACGTCCCTCGGCGTCTGGAGCGCCTCCGGGCCGCCCGCGGGCAGCCCGGCCGTCCTGAAGGACTGGACCCGCACCGGGGCGCTGTTCCGGACGTACGCGGCGGTCACCACCGGTGACACCGTGCTGCTGGGCTTCGGCCTGGAGCACCTGACGTCCCCGGCGGACCGGTCGGCGCTGCTGGGAAAGGCCCTGGCCGCCCTCGGCAGGTGACCGGCACCCATGGGCCGGGACCGGCGGCCCGTGGTCACCCGGAGTGACGAGGGGCCGCCGGCCGGTCCGGGCGGTCCGTGCCCTACCGACGGGTACGGACCGCCCTGCCGGGTACGGGGCAACTCGATGTCACGGCCAGGGCCCCGGAGAGGTAGGGTCGGCAGTGGTCGGGGACATCCCAAATACAGCTCGCCGGCACAGAGCCGGCGTACCAACGAGGAGATCGGTTCGTGACGATCCGCGTAGGCATCAACGGGTTTGGCCGCATCGGTCGCAACTACTTCCGCGCACTGCTGGAGCAGGGCGCCGACATCGAGATCGTGGCCGTCAACGACCTGGGTGACACGGCGACCACTGCGCACCTGCTGAAGTACGACACCATCCTGGGCCGCCTCAAGCAGGAGGTCTCCCACACCGCCGACACGATCACCGTGGACGGCAAAACGATCAAGGTGCTCTCCGAGCGCAACCCCGCCGACATCCCGTGGGGCGAGCTGGGCGTCGACATCGTCATCGAGTCGACCGGCATCTTCACCAAGAAGGCCGACGCCGAGAAGCACATCGCCGGCGGCGCGAAGAAGGTCCTCATCTCGGCTCCGGCCAAGGACGAGGACATCACCGTGGTCATGGGCGTCAACCACGAGAAGTACGACCCGGCGAACCACCACGTCATCTCCAACGCCTCCTGCACCACCAACTGCGTGGCGCCGATGGCGAAGGTGCTCGACGAGAACTTCGGCATCGTCAAGGGCCTGATGACGACGGTGCACGCGTACACGAACGACCAGCGCATCCTCGACTTCCCGCACAAGGACCTGCGCCGCGCCCGTGCCGCCGCCGAGAACATCATCCCGACCACGACGGGCGCCGCCAAGGCCACCGCCCTGGTGCTCCCGCAGCTCAAGGGCAAGCTGGACGGCATGGCCATGCGCGTCCCGGTCCCGACCGGCTCGGTCACCGACCTGGTCGTGGAGCTCTCCCGCGAGGTCACCAAGGAAGAGGTCAACGCCGCCTTCCAGAAGGCCGCCGAGGGCGAGCTCAAGGGCTACCTCGAGTACACCGAGGACGAGATCGTCTCCTCCGACATCGTCAACGCCCCGGCGTCCTGCACCTTCGACTCCTCCCTGACCATGGTCCAGGAGGGCAAGAGCGTGAAGGTCATCGGCTGGTACGACAACGAGTGGGGCTACAGCAACCGCCTCGTCGACCTGACGGTCTTCGTGGGCAACCAGCTCTGATCGTGGAGCGGGCAGCCTGATATGAGTGCAGGGCTCGGCCGGTGCGGCAACGCACTGTCCGAGCCCTGACGCACGTATCGGAACAGCCGCCCTCTTTCGATCACGAGCGATCACGAGCGAACACGAGCTCTAGCCAGGGAGCCCCCTCATGAAGACGATCGACGAACTCCTCACCGAAGGCGTCACGGGCCGGCGGGTCCTCGTCCGCGCCGACCTCAACGTGCCGCTGGACGGCACCACCATCACCGACGACGGCCGCATCCGCGCCGTGCTGCCCACCGTCAAGGCGCTCGCCGAGGCGGGCGCCCGCGTGGTCGTGGCCTCGCACCTGGGCCGCCCCAAGGGCGCCCCGGACCCCGCCTTCTCCCTCGCCCCGGCCGCCGCGCGCCTCGGTGAACTCCTCGGCGCCGACGTGGCGTTCGCGACCGACACGGTCGGCGAGTCCGCCGGCGCCACCGTCGCCGGCCTCGCCGACGGGCAGGTCGCGGTCATCGAGAACCTGCGCTTCAACGCCGGCGAGACCAGCAAGGACGACGCCGAGCGCGGCGCGTTCGCCGACCGGCTCGCCGCCCTCGCCGACGTGTACGTGGGCGACGGCTTCGGCGCGGTGCACCGGGGGCACGCCTCGGTCTTCGACCTCCCGGCCCGCCTGCCGCACTACGCCGGGTACCTCATCGCCACCGAGGTCGGCGTCCTGAAGAAGCTCACCGACGACGTCAAGCGCCCCTACGTCGTCGCCCTCGGCGGCGCCAAGGTGTCCGACAAGCTCGCCGTCATCGACGAGCTGCTCGGCAAGGCCGACCGGATCCTCATCGGCGGCGGCATGGCGTACACCTTCCTCAAGGCCCAGGGTCACGAGATCGGCACCTCCCTGCTGCAGGAGGACCAGATCCCGGCCGTCCTGGAGTACCTGGAGCGCGCCGAGAAGAACGGCGTCGAGCTGGTGCTGCCGGTCGACACGCTGGTCGCCGCGGAGTTCCCCGACATGAAGGCCAAGGCGCCGTCCCACCCCACCACCGTCGCCGCGGACGCCATGCCGGCCGGCCACATGGGTCTGGACATCGGTCCTCAGACCCGCAAGCTGTACGCCTCGAAGCTCGCCGACGCCGCCACCGTCTTCTGGAACGGCCCCATGGGCGTCTTCGAGCACCCCGACTACGCCGAGGGCACCAAGGCGGTCGCCCAGGCCCTCCTCGACTCCCCGGGCTTCACCGTGGTCGGCGGCGGCGACTCCGCCGCGGCGGTCCGTACCCTGGGCTTCGACGAGCAGGCATTCGGCCACATCTCGACCGGAGGCGGCGCCTCCCTCGAATACCTCGAGGGCAAGACGCTCCCCGGCCTCGCCGCACTGGAGGACTGACCTCAATGAGCACCCGCACGCCGCTGATGGCGGGCAACTGGAAGATGAACCTCAACCACCTCGAGGCCATCGCCCACGTCCAGAAGCTCGCCTTCGCCCTGGCCGACAAGGACTACGAGGCCGTCGAGGTCGCCGTCCTGCCGCCCTTCACCGACCTGCGCTCCGTACAGACCCTGGTCGACGGCGACAAGCTGCGGATCAAGTACGGCGCCCAGGACATCTCCGCGCACGACGGCGGCGCCTACACCGGTGAGATCTCCGGCCCGATGCTGGCCAAGCTGAAGTGCGCCTACGTCGCCGTCGGGCACTCGGAGCGGCGCCAGTACCACGCCGAGACCGACGAGATCGTGAACGCCAAGGTGAAGGCCGCCTACAAGCACGGCATCACCCCCATCCTGTGCGTCGGCGAGGAGCTGGAGGTCCGCGAGGCGGGCAACCACGTCACCCACACCCTCGCCCAGGTCGAGGGCGGTCTGAAGGACCTCCCGGCCGAGCAGGCCGAGTCGGTCGTGATCGCCTACGAGCCCGTGTGGGCCATCGGCACCGGCAAGGTCTGCGGCGCCGAGGACGCCCAGGAGGTCTGCGCCGCCATCCGCGGCAAGCTCGCCGAGCTGTACTCCCAGGAGCTGGCCGACGCGGTCCGCATCCAGTACGGGGGCTCCGTCAAGTCCGGCAACGTCGCCGAGATCATGGCGCAGGCCGACATCGACGGCGCCCTGGTCGGCGGCGCCTCCCTGGACGCCGACGAGTTCGTCAAGATCGTTCGTTTCCGTGACCAGTGAGTAGGCCGTAGCGGCGATTCGTCGTACGCTTGCGGGGTCCGGCGGTGTGCCGGGCCCCGCGTCGTCCATCCGCATCCGAGGAAGTTGGTCCAGCCGTGGTTCTGGGGTTCTCCATCGCCCTGATCGTCTTCAGCCTGCTGCTGATGCTGCTGGTGCTGATGCACAAGGGGAAGGGCGGCGGCCTCTCCGACATGTTCGGTGGTGGCATGCAGTCCTCCGTCGGCGGCTCCTCGGTCGCCGAGCGCAACCTCGACCGGATCACCGTCGTGGTCGGTCTGCTCTGGTTCGCGTGCATCGTCGTGCTCGGCATCACGATGAAGATGAACAACTGACCCGAGCACAATCCGCACGCATTCCCCACGCATTCCCCTCGTAACGCCCCATGTTCGGTACGCGCAGCTGAGCGCGGCCTATCATGGGGCGTGCGTCTGGATGCGGGGGGTTGGTAACTCCAGTCACTGGACGCGCGTTGGGCCTTACGTAGACTGAGGCGCTCGCGGCGAAGCGGTACGCCGACTCGCTTCGCGGCACCATCACGCAGGGAGTTACGACCGTGGCAAGTGGCAACGCGATCCGGGGAAGCCGGGTCGGGGCGGGGCCGATGGGCGAGGCCGAGCGCGGCGAGTCCGCGCCGCGGCTGCGCATCTCCTTCTGGTGCTCCAACGGGCACGAGACACAGCCGAGCTTCGCGAGCGACGCGCAGGTGCCCGATACCTGGGACTGCCCCCGCTGCGGATTCCCGGCCGGTCAGGACCGCGACAACCCCCCGGACCCGCCGCGCACCGAGCCCTACAAGACGCACCTCGCCTATGTGCGGGAGCGGCGCAGCGACGCCGACGGTGAGGCCATCCTCGCCGAGGCGCTCGCCAAGCTGCGGGGCGAGATCTAGACGGTCCGCTTCCGTCTCTTTCAGTCTTCTTCCCGTTCATCGCTGATCAATTAGGTTGGGAACAGCCGGGACAGCGGGGACATCCAAGGAAGAAGGCTGAAGTCCGAGATGAACGCAGACGGTCGTACCAGGCTCCACCAGACGCCCGAGTGGACCGCACTGGCCAAGCACCGTGAGGAGCTGGGCGAGGCGCGGCTGCGCGAGCTGTTCGCCGCCGACCCCGGCCGCGGCACCGCGTACACCCTCCGGGTCGGTGACCTGTACGTCGACTACTCCAAGCACCTGGTCACCGACGACACCCTGCGGCTGCTGGTCGAGCTGGCCGAGGCCACCGACGTGTCCGGTCTGCGGGACGCCATGTTCCGTGGCGAGAGGATCAACACCACGGAGGACCGGGCGGTGCTGCACACCGCGCTGCGGGCTCCGCGGGACGCGGTGGTCGAGGTGGACGGGGAGAACGTGGTCCCGGCCGTGCACGCCGTCCTGGACCGGATGGCGGACTTCGCCGGCCGGGTGCGTTCCGGGGAGTGGACGGGTCACACCGGCAGGCGGATCCGCAATGTCGTCAACATCGGCATCGGCGGCTCGGACCTGGGGCCGGCGATGGCGTACGAGGTGCTGCGCCCCTACACCGCCCGCGACCTGACGTTCCGTTTCGTGTCGAACGTGGACGGCGCCGACCTGCACGAGGCGGTGCGTGACCTGGACCCGGCTGAGACGCTGTTCATTGTCGCGTCCAAGACGTTCACCACCATCGAGACGGTCACCAACGCCACCTCCGCGCGGAGCTGGCTGCTGGACGCGCTGGGTGACGAGAAGGCGGTGGCCAGGCACTTCGTGGCCCTGTCGACGAACGCCGAGAAGGTCACGGACTTCGGCATCGACACGGCGAACATGTTCGAGTTCTGGGACTGGGTCGGCGGACGCTACTCGTTCGACTCGGCGATCGGGCTGTCGCTGATGATCGCGATCGGCCCGGACCGCTTCCGGGAGATGCTGGACGGCTTCCGCATCGTCGACGAGCACTTCGTCAACGCGCCCGCCGAGGCCAACGCGCCGCTGCTGCTGGGCCTGCTGGGCGTCTGGTACAACAACTTCCTCGACGCGCAGTCGCACGCGGTGCTGCCGTACTCGCACTACCTGTCGAAGTTCACCGCCTACCTCCAGCAGCTCGACATGGAGTCCAACGGCAAGTACGTCGGCCGGGACGGGCGCGAGGTGGAGTGGCAGACGGGCCCGGTGGTGTGGGGCACGCCCGGCACCAACGGGCAGCACGCCTACTACCAGCTGATCCACCAGGGCACGAAGCTGATCCCGGCCGACTTCATCGGCTTCGCCGAGCCCGCCGCCGAGCTGAGCGACGAACTCAAGGCGCAGCACGACCTGTTGATGGCCAACTTCTTCGCGCAGACCCAGGCGCTCGCCTTCGGCAAGACCCCGGACGAGGTGCGCGGCGAAGGGGTGCCGGAGGAACTGGTCCCGCACAAGACGTTCAAGGGGGACCACCCCACCACCACGATCCTGGCGCGCGAGCTGACGCCGTCGGTGCTCGGCCAGCTGATCGCGCTCTACGAGCACAAGGTGTTCGTGCAGGGCGCGATCTGGAACATCGACTCCTTCGACCAGTGGGGCGTCGAACTCGGCAAGGTGCTCGCCAAGCGCGTCGAGCCCGCCCTCACCGAAGGCGCCGACGTCCCCGGCCTCGACCCGTCCACCAGGGCGCTGGTCGCCACCTACCGGGAGCTGCGCGGACGGCGGTGACGACGCCACGGGAAAGCGGGCGGCGGGAGGCCGTCCGCTTACCGTAGAATCCACGGCGTTCATCACAGCGAGCGCTCGGGGGAGCACAAGGTGGCACGTACGCGCGGAAGTTGGACCGGTGGTGGCCTGACCCTCAAGTCGGTGCTGATGCCCCATCACTTCGCGCAGGCGGTGTTCCACCCGGCGTGGATCCCCGATTCGCTCGACCCGACGATCGAGCGGCTCAAACGCTTCCGGATCATCGCCGGCGCGGTGGCCTCGCTGGGCGTCTACACCTACATCGAGGGCGGTTTCGCCGTCGCGGAACTGCTGGAGAACGCGCTCACCGCCTCGGTGGTGCTGCTGTTCCTCACCCCGATGACGGTCGGCGCGATGCTCTTCGTGTGGCGGCGCACCGGAACCGCGCGCCAGTTGAGGGTGCCGCTGGTCAACGCCCTGAAACTGCTGCTGCTGTTCGTCGGCTGCGTCGTGGCCCTGGTGCTGCTGGTGCAGACGACGAACTCGTCCGGGGGCAACTTCGCCGTGATCATGGGCGCGGGCCTGACGATGATGTGGATGCTGATCTTCGTGGCCTACGGGGCCGTGCGGGTCTCCGGCAACTTCTTCGGCACGGCCGCCGTGCACCGCTGTCTGCCCGCGCTGCTCGCCACGGTGACCAGCTGGCTGATGGCCATCCCCGACCTGGTCACCGGTGATCTGCACGGGCTCGGCCTCACCATGGGCATCGTCTTCATCCTGGGCGCACCGGTCACGGTCACGCTGATCGCCCTGGCGGAGATGGGCCGGCTGAAGCGGCGCTACGGCATCAGGCTGGGCACCCACCCGGCGAGCCTCCCGCCGATCCCGGGCCACCTCCCGCCGATGCCGCCCCCCATGCCCCCGACGGGACTGCCGCACGTACCGCCGCAGGGCAACCCCTACGGCCACCCGCACCCGCCCACGACGGGCGGCAACCCCTACGCGCCGGGCGCGGGCGGCACCCCGTACGCCCCGCACCCGCAGCCCCCGTACAGTCCCCAGCCCCCGTACAGCCCGCCGAACCCGCACGGCCCCTACGGCGGCTGACCGGACCGGCCGGGACCCGGGCGCCTTCGCTCAGGTCACCGCGCTCAGGGTGTCCGCGAGACGTCGGCGGGCCGCTCGCGCGGCCGGCAGGGCGGCGAGGGCGGCGGCGCCCAGCACGGCGGCCGTCCCGAGCAGCAGCAGGAGCGCGGGGGAGGGCCCCTGGGCGATCCCGGCGCCGACGCCGCTCGACCTCCCCTGGGCGTCGATCAGCCAGTGCGCCAGCGGCAGCCCCAGCGCCATGGCCAGCAGCACGGCCGCGAGGGCCGTACCGGCCGTGGCCGTGACCGTGACGGCGGTGATCTGCCGCGGGGACAGACCGATGGCCTTGAGCGCCAGCAGGTCCCGCTCGCCCTCGCGGACCGTGCCGCCGATCGCCGTCAGCAGTTCGAGCAGTCCGATCAGGGCGAGGACGACGATCAGCCCGAGGACGACCGCGCGCAGCGGGGTCAGTTCGTCGGCCGGGTTGGCCACGGTGTGCACGTCCAGGTGGCCGCGCCCCGCCTCGGCCAGCCGCGCGGCGACCGCGCCCGGGTCGGCACCGGGCTCCAGCCGCAGCTGGTAGAGGCTCGGCCGGAGGTCCGGATCGTTGGCGTGGAGGGTGTCGAGCGAGGTGGAGATGACCCGGCCGGCGTTCTCCGGTTCGATGCTGCGGCCGACGATGTGCAGGATCTGCGGCCGGTCGCCGACGGTCATCCGCACCCAGTCGCCGACCCGGACGTGCAGCAGGTCCAGCAGCCCCTGACCGGCCACCGCCTCGTCCGTCCCGCGCGCGGCACGGCCCTCGGCCAGCGTGAACGGGTACGGCTCCCGCTGGGTGCCGAGGCCGCGCAGCGCGATGGTGGCGGTCTGGCCGGGCACCAGCGCGGCCACCTCCACCCCCGGGTAGGCGGCGGCGACCCCCGGGTCGCGCTCCAGCAGGGCGCGGGCCTCCCGGTCGCCCAGTGAGGCGTCCGCGCGCACGCTCAGCGCCGTGGGCAGGCCCATCCGCTCGGGGCTGCCGTGGAAGCGGTCGATGGTGGTCCACGCGCTCAGCGCCACGACGATCAGCAGCAGCGGGAGCGCCAGCCTGCCCACCGCGCCCAGCGCACGCGGCCGGCGCGAGAACGCCTTGTGCCAGCCCAGGACCAGCGCCGGAGGCACCCGCGCCCCCAGCGCCCGCCGCGCCAGTCCGCTCAGGCCCCCGGCCGGGGGTGCGGCGGGCCGTGGCACCGGAACCGGCGGCACCCGTCCCGCCCGCCAGGCGGCCAGCCCCGTGGTCGCGCCGATGAACAGCACCGCCCCCACCGGCACCACGAACAGCGCCACGGTGTGTCCGGGCAGCCCCTGCCACACGGCGACCGCGTCCCCGAGCCGCCCCGGTACCCCGCTGCCCAGCGCCTCGGTGAGCACGGCGGCGGCCACGGCACCGAGCAGCGCGTAGAGCAGGTGCTGGATGAGGAAGACCCGCACGACCTGGCCGGGGGTGAAACCGATCGCCTTCAGGACCGAGATGTCCCGCAGATGTCCCCGGATCCGGGTGGCGATCGCCCCGTGCACGGCGAACCCGGCGGCGGCCAGCGCGCCGAGCCCGAACAGGCCCAGCACCTGGCCGAGCAGCCGGTTGTCGCCCTGCGCCTCGGCGCGGGCCTGCTGCCAGGTGGAGACCTCGCCGATCGCCCCGGCGCCCAGCTCGGTCACCGCCCGCTGCACGGCGTACCCGGTGTCGCCCGGGTCGGTCAGCCGCAGCCCGATCACCTGGCCGTCCGGGGCCGCCACGGCCGAGGGCAGGGCCCACACCAGGCCGGAGCGCTCACCCGGCCGGTAGCGGGGCTCGGCGGTGTCGGCGACGCCCACCACGGTCAACCGCCGCGCCGTGCCCGGCACGGTGAGGGTGTCACCGGGCGCCGTCAGCAGGGCGCGGGCGAGACGGCTTTCCAGGACCACGCCGTCGGGGGTGGCCGGGTCCAGCCAGCGCCCGGAGGTGATCAGCGGGCGGCCGGGTTCGGGCCGTGCGGCGGTGCCGCGCAGCTCGACGGAGGCCCGGCCGCCCCGTGAGGCCAGGGTGAGCGAGGCGGTGGGGTGGGGGCCAGTGACCGACTCCACCCCGTCCAGGCCGGCCAGCTTCCCGGCGTCCGCGGCGGCGGTGGTGTGCAGCGTCACGTGCGCGCCGCGGGCCTGGGTGAAGACCCGCTGCCAGGGATTGGTCGCGTACCCGAACAGGGCCGTGGCCAGCAGCAGGGACGCGACGATGCCCGCGGTGGCGAGGACCAGGAACAGCGCCTCGCCGCGGTGCGTGCGCAGATCGGAGTGCGCCCAGCGCAGCGTCGCTCGCACCTGCCTCAGCCCTTCGGTCCTGTCGTCGCGGGGCGGTCGTGGAAGCGCATGTCAGTCCTTGAGCTCCAGCACACCCGAGATACCGCTCCGGCGCGGCGCGGGACCGCCCTCGAGTGCGGCGTCGTCGGCGATCCGGCCGTCGAAGAAGCTGATCACCCGGTCCGCGGCGCTCGCCAGCCGGGCGTCGTGGGTGACCAGCAGGATCGTCTGCCCGCGCTGGTGGAAGCGGGACAGCAGGCGCATCACCTCGCGGGTGCCCTTGCTGTCCAGGCTGCCGGCGGGCTCGTCGGCCAGCAGCAGCGGCGGATGGTTGACCAGCGCCCGGGCCAGCGCGACCCGTTGCTGCTCACCGCCGGACAGCTCGCCCGGCATGCTCCGCGCCTTGCCCTCCAGACCCAGCTCGGCCAGGAGCTCCTCGCGCCCGGCCCGGGCCTTCTTCGGCGACACCCCCGCGAGCAGGGCGGGCAGCTCCACGTTGTCGGCGACCGACAGGTCGGAGACGAGGTTGAAGAACTGGAAGACGATCCCGATGCGCTTGCGGCGCTCCACCGCCCACCGGGCCTCGCCGTAGCCGTCGGTGCGCTCGCCGTCCAGCCAGATGCTGCCCGCGTCGGGCCGCTGGAGTCCGCCGAGCAGGTGCAGCAGCGTCGACTTGCCCGCCCCGGAGGGGCCGGTGATCGCCACGAACTCGCCGCGCGTCACCCGCAGGTCGACCCCGCGCACGGCGTGCGCCGGGGCGCCCTCGCCGTGGTGCGTCTTGACCAGGCCTTCGGCGCGCAGCACGGGAGCGGGGCTCTCGCTCACTGAAGCTCCTCCAGCTCTTCCTGGCACCGCTCCAGCCAGTCGAGGTCGGCCTGCAGGTGCAGCATCGCGCCCTCGATCAGCAGGTGGGAGATGCGGTTGTCCCGGTCCTCGGCGGCGGCGAGCTTCGACAGCTGCCGCATGGTGTTCAGGTACTGGCGCCGCTGCTTGTTGATCAGGGCGATCTGGTCGGCGAGACCGGTCCGCGGGGCCAGGGCCAGTTTCATGAAGAACTCGTCCCGTACCCGCGGTTCGTCCGCCGTCTCCTCGTACCAGGCGCGCAGCGCCTCACGCCCGGCGTCGGTGAGGTGGTAGACCTTCTTGTTGGGCCGGCTCGACTGCTCGACGTCCTCGCCCTCGATCAGTCCGGTCTTCTCGAGGCGGCCGAGGGTGACGTAGATCTGGCCGACGTTCGGCTGAGGGTACGCGGAGCCCAGCAGTTGCTCAAGGTCCTGCTTGAGCTCGTAGCCGTGGGCCGGACCGCGGGCGAGCAGGCCCAGGAGGGGCAGCCGCACTCGTGCTCTCCTCCTCGCGCGTCCTGGGTAATGTGCCGCAGGGCCTAGTATCGCCCATACCTAACAGGTATACATGGCTGCTGACCCCGGCAAGGGTGCCCGGGTGCCGGTGTACAGGGAGGAACCTATGCGGTGGATCCATGCCGCGGGTAGGGGCCTTCTTGTCCTGATCGTCGTCCTGACCGGTTACGTCGCCTCCGGCGCGCGGGCCGACGAGGGCGGCGCGGACGGCCGCGGACCGCTCACCCTGGCCACCGCGGGCGACCTCACCGGCTACCTCGGCTCGGTGCTGGAAGGCTGGAACCGCACCCACCCCGGCGAGAAGGTGACCCTCGTCGAACTGCCCGACTCGGCCGACGAGACCCGCGCGCAGATGATCACCGACCTGCGCGGCGGCGAGCGCGGCCGGTTCGACGTGCTCAACATCGACGTCAGCTGGACCTCGGAGTTCGCCGCCGCCGGCTGGATCCGCCCGCTGCCCCGCGACCGCTTCCCGCTCGGCACCTTCCTGCCCCGGGTCGTGGACACGGCCACCTACGACGGCCGGCTCTACGCCGTCCCGTACGTCACCAACGCCGGGCTGCTCCTGTACCGCAAGGACGTCCTCGACGCGGAGGGCGTGCCGCCGCCGCGCACCTGGGCCGAGCTGGAGCGGGCGGCGAGGACCGTCGCCCCGGAGCACGGACTCGACGGCTACGCGGGCCAGTTCCTGCCCTACGAGGGCCTGACCGTCAACGCGGCCGAGGCCGTCTACTCGGCGGGCGGCACCATCCTCGGCGACGAGGGGGAGCGGGTCACCGTGAACTCGCGGGCGGCCCGGGAGGGCATCGGCTTTCTGGCGCGCGGGGTGCGCGAGGGCTGGATCCCGCGGGAGGCGCTGACGTACAAGGAGGAGGAGTCCAAGCAGGCCTTCCAGGACGGCCGGCTGCTCTTCCTGCGCAACTGGCCCTACGCCTACGTCGCCGCCTCCGCCCCGGGCTCCGCGGTCGCCGGCAAGGTCGGCGCCGTGCCGCTGCCGGGCCCGGACGGCGCGGGCACGAGCGTGCTCGGCGGCTCCAACCTCGCGGTCAGCGGCCACGCCCGGCACCCCGACTCCGCCGCGCGCCTGATCGCCTACCTCACCAGCGAGCGGGTCCAGCGCCAGGTCCTCACGCGGGGCGCGCTGCCGCCGGTACGGGCCGCGCTGTACGACGATCCGGCCCTGGTCCGGCGCTTCCCGTACCTGCCGACCCTGCGCGAGAGCGTGCTCGCCGCCGCTCCGCGCCCCAAGAGCCCGCACTACGACCAGGTGAGCCTGGTGGTGCAGGCGGTGGTGCACGACGCGATGAGCGGGCGGCAGACGCCCGAGGCCGCGGTGCGCCGGCTGGCGACCGAACTCGCCGCCGTCTCCTCCCGCTAGCGATCCACCCTAGTTACTTGTTAGGTAACGCGCACGTCTCAAATGGGTCCGTTATGACCCGGTCCAATGCTGTATGAACCCCCCAACCGCCAGCTACTTCGCGTACGTTCATTGACACCCGCTCGACACCCCTACCTAACATGCATGCATAACGACTGCTCCTCACAGACAGGTCAATGGGGTGAACAGGCACCACTGGTGGCGTGACGCGGTGATCTATCAGGTGTACGTCCGCAGCTTCCTGGACAGCACCGGTGACGGCATCGGCGATCTCGCGGGGGTCAGGGCGGGACTGCCGTACCTGAAGAAGCTCGGCGTGGACGGCATCTGGCTGAGCCCCTTCTACCCCTCGCCGCAGCACGACCACGGCTACGACGTCGCCGACTACTGCGACGTCGACCCGGTCTTCGGCGACCTCGCCGAGTTCGACCGGCTGGTCGGCACCGCCCGGCGGCTCGGCATCAAGGTGCTGCTCGACATCGTCCCCAACCACTGCTCCAGCGAGCACCCCTGGTTCCGCGCGGCCCTCGCCGCGGCCCCCGGCAGCCCCGAGCGCGCCCGCTTCCACTTCGCCGACGGCCGCGGACCCGACGGCGCCGAGCCGCCCAACAACTGGCACGCCATGTTCGGCGGCCCCGCCTGGACCCGGGTCACCGAACCCGACGGCCGCCCCGGCCAGTGGTACCTGCACATGTTCACGCCCGAACAGCCCGACTGGAACTGGCGCGAGCCGGCCGTCGCCGCCGAGTTCGACCGGATCCTGCGCTTCTGGCTCGACCGGGGTGTCGACGGCTTCCGCATCGACGTGGCCGCCGGCCTCTACAAGCACCCCGAACTGCCCGACTCGCCCGACCCCCTGGCCGACGCCCGCACCCGCGACTCGGTCAACCCGCTCGCCTGGAACCAGCCCGAGGTGCACGAGGTGTGGCGGCACTGGCGCGCGGTCTGCGAGGAGTACACCGCACGCGACGGCCACGAACGCCTGCTGGTCGGCGAGGTCTCCGTGCCCACCGCCCGCGAACACGCCCGCTACGTCCGCCCGGACGAGCTGCACCAGGCCTTCTTCTTCGACCTGCTCGGCGCGCCCTGGGACGCCGACGCCTTCCGCAAGGTCATCTCCGAGGCCCGGCAGGACATCGCCGGCACCGGCTCGACCGTCACCTGGGTCCTCAACAACCACGACCAGGTCCGCACCGTCACCCGCTACGGCGAGCCCGCCCCCCACGGCAGCGGCATCGGAGCCGCCCGCGCCCGCGCCGCCGCGCTGCTGATGCTGGCGCTGCCCGGCGCCGCGTACATCTACCAGGGCGAGGAACTGGGGCTGCCCGAGGTCGTCGACCTGCCCGACGACGTGCTCACCGACCCGATCTTCCGCCGCACCGGCAGCCGGGAGCGGATACGCGACGGCTGCCGGGTGCCTCTGCCCTGGTCGGGGCAGGCCTCGCCGTTCGGCTTCACCTCCGGCGCCGAAGGGGCCAGGCCCTGGCTGCCGCAGCCCGAGTGGTTCGCCGAGCACGCCACCGACCGCGCGCTGGCCGACACCCGCTCCTTCTGGCACCTGTACCGCGACGGCCTGCAACTGCGGGCCGCGCTGCCCCAGCTGGGCGAGGGCACGCTGCGCTGGCTGGACACCCAGCCCGGCGTCCTCGCCTTCGTCCGCGGCGACGACCTGGTCTGCGCCGTCAACTTCGGCACCGCCCCCGTACCCGCTCCGGTCCCCGGCACCCCGCTGCTCGCCAGCGGCCCCTGCGAGGCCGGCGTCCTGCCCGGCTCCACCGCCGCCTGGTGGATCGACGGCTCCTGAAACACCCGCGCAACTCCCGTACACCCGAAGGGACATCGACGATGATGCGACGACGTACCACCCTGCTCACCGGATGCACCGCCCTCGTGCTCGCGCTCGGCGCGACCGCCTGCGGCAGCGGCGAACCCGTCTCGGCCGGCGGCGGCGACAAGGCCCTCGGCGGCCAGACCGTCACCGTCGCCGGGGTGTGGTCCGGCAGTGAGCAGAAGAACTTCCAGAAGGTGCTGGACGCCTTCACCGAGAAGACCGGTGCGAAGACGCAGTTCGTCTCCACCGGTGACAACGTCTCCACCGTCGTCGGCAGCAAGATCGAGGGCGGCAACGCCCCCGACGTCGTCATGGTCCCGCAGGTCGGCGTGCTCAAGCAGTTCGCCGACAACGACTGGCTCAAGCCGCTGGACGAGAAGGTCCGGTCGACCGTGGGCACCAACTTCGCGAAGGTGTGGCAGAACTACGGCAGCGTCGACGGCACCCTGTACGGCCTGTACTTCAAGGCCGCCCACAAGTCGACCGTCTGGTACAGCCCCGAGGCGTTCGAGCAGGCCGGCGTCACCCCGCCGAAGACCTACGAGGCCATGCTGAAGGACGGGCGGACCATCTCCGACTCCGGTCTCGCGCCCTTCTCCGTCGCCGGACAGGACGGCTGGACGCTGACCGACTGGTTCGAGAACGTCTACCTCTCCCAGGCCGGACCCGAGAAGTACGACGCCCTCGCCGCCCACGAGATCAAGTGGACCGACCCGACGGTCGTGGACGCGCTCACCACCCTCGGCAAGCTGTTCAAGGACAAGCAGCTCGTCGCGGGCGGCCAGAAGGAGGCCCTCAACACCGACTTCCCCGGCTCGGTGGAGAAGGTCTTCGGCCCGAAGGCCGAGGCCGCCATGGTCTACGAGGGCGACTTCGTCGCCGGTGTCGCCAAGGACCAGTTCGGCCGGACCATCGGCACCGACGCCAACTTCTTCCCCTTCCCGCCGGTCGGCGGCGGCGAGGCGCCCGTGGTCAGCGGCGGCGACGCGGCCGTCGTCCTGAAGGACGGCAAGAACAGCGAGGCCGGCATGGCGCTCCTGGAGTACCTGGCCACCCCGGAGGCCGCCGCCGTGTGGGCCGAGGCGGGCGGCTTCCTCTCCCCGAACAAGAAGCTCGACCTCTCCTCCTACGGCGACGACGTCACCCGCGCGACCGCCGAGTCCCTGATCGGCGCCGGCGACTCGGTCCGCTTCGACATGTCCGACCAGGCCCCCGCGGCGTTCGGCGGCACCAAGGGCACCGGCGAGTGGAAGATCCTCCAGGACTTCCTGCGCGACCCGTCCGACCCGGCGAAGACCGCGGCCGAGCTCGAGGACGCCGCGGCCAAGGCGTACGGGAACTGACGGCCATGACCGCCACACTGGTCAAGGAGGCGAGCCCCCCGGCCGCCCCGCGCCCCGACGGCTCACGCGGCCTGCGCCTGCGCCGGCGCGGCCGGATCATCGCCCTGCTGTTCGTGTTCCCCGCGCTGCTCCTGCTGGGCGCCCTGGTCGTGTACCCGGTGCTGTTCTCCGTCGGCCGCAGCTTCTTCGACGCCACCGGCAACGAGTTCGTCGGCGGCGAGAACTACGCCGAGATGTTCCGCGACCCGGCCACCCTCAAGGCCATCCGGAACACCGCGATCTGGGTGGTCGTGGCGCCGACGCTGCTGACCGGGCTCGGCCTGATCCTGGCCGTCCTGGTCGAGAAGGTCCGCTGGGCCACCGCCTTCAAGCTGCTGCTGTTCATGCCGATGGCGGTGTCCTTCCTCGCGGCCGGCATCATCTTCCGCCTCGCCTACGACGAGGACCCCGACAAGGGCGTCCTCAACGCGGCCGTCGTCTCCGTCCACGACGCGTTCACGGGCACCTCCTCCTACCCGACCGCCCGCGCCCGCGACGGCGAGGGACTGACCGGGCAGCCGGACGGCTCGTACCTCACCGGCGACGTCCGGCCCGGCGGCACGGCGGCGCTCGGCCTGGTCGGCGTCGCCCCCAAGGACCTCCCGGGCGACGCCACGCCCGCCCACCCGGCGGCGTCCCGCACGGCCGGCGCCGATGCGATCGGCGGCGTCGTGTACCTCGACTTCACCCCCGGCGGAGGCGGCCGGCCGGGCGTGGTCGACCCGAGCGAGAGCGGCCTGCCCGGCATGGAGGTCGAGGCGGTCCGCGACGGCAGGACGGTCGCGAGCACCACCACCGCGGCCGACGGCTCCTTCCGCTTCACCGGACTGGACAGCGGCTCCTACGCGTTGAAGCTGCCCTCCGCCAACTTCGCGGCACCCTACGACGGCATCTCCTGGCTCGGCCCGGCGCTCGTCACGCCGGCGATCATCGGAGCGTACCTATGGATCTGGACCGGTTTCGCGATGGTGCTGATCGGCGCGGGCCTCGCCACCCTGCCCCGCGACGCGCTGGAAGCGGCACGCATGGACGGTGCCAACGAGTGGCAGATCTTCCGCCGCATCACGGTGCCGCTGCTCGCGCCCGTTCTCACCGTCGTCTTCGTGACCCTGGTGATCAACGTCATGAAGGTCTTCGACCTCGTTTACATCATCGCGCCGGGCCCCGTGCAGGAGGACGCGACGGTGCTCGCGACGCAGATGTGGCTGGTGTCGTTCGGCGGCGGCAACAACCAGGGCCTCGGCAGTGCCCTCGGTGTGCTGCTCCTGCTCCTGGTGATTCCGGCCATGGTGTTCAACGTCCGGCGTTTTCGAAGGAGTCAGCGATGAAGGCGATCCGGCGCGGCCTGGGCAACGCGGTGGTGCAGGCCTTCCTGGTCGTGATCGGCCTGGTCTGGATGACGCCGCTGGCCGGCCTCTTCCTGTCCTCGCTGCGGTCCGCCGAGGACACCGCCGAGGGCGGCTGGTGGACCGTGTTCACCGGCCCCGGGCAGCTGTCCTTCGACAACTACTCGGCGCTGCTGGAGAACTCGGGGATCACCCAGGCGTTCTGGAACACCGTGCTGATCTCGGTGCCCACGACCGTGCTGGTCGTGGTCGTGGCCGCGCTCGCCGGATACGCGTTCGCCTGGCTGGACTTCCCCGGGCGCGAGCCGGTCTTCCTGCTGGTGGTGGCGCTGCTGGTGGTGCCCGTGCAGATCGGGCTGCTCCCGGTGGCCAAACTCTTCGGTCAGCTGGGGCTGTTCGGCACGATCCCGGGTGTGGTGCTGTTCCACGTCGCCTACGGGCTGCCGTTCGCGATCTTCCTGCTGCGGAACTACTTCGCCGAGATGCCGAAGGAGATGCTGGAGGCCGCGCGGATGGACGGCGGCAGCGAGTGGCGGATCTTCACCCGGCTGGTGCTGCCGGTGGGGCGGCCGGCCATCGCCAGCCTCGCCATCTTCCAGTTCCTGTGGGTGTGGAACGACATGCTGGTGGCGCTGCTGTTCGCGGACAGCTCCGCGCAGCCGCTGACCGTGCAGCTCCAGTCGCAGATCCGGCAGTTCGGCAGCAACATCGATGTGCTGGCGCCGGGGGCGTTCCTGTCCCTGATCGTCCCGGTGGTGGTGTTCTTCGCCTTCCAGCGGCACTTCGTGCAGGGCGTCATGGCGGGGTCCGTGAAGTAGCGGGCCCGGACGGGGCGGTGGGGGCTCTCGCCCCCGCCGCCCCGTCCTGTTCCCGGGCCCGTCCGGGCCCGGACGGGCCGGTCAGGCCGACGCCGGCGGGTACAGCGACCTCGGCAGCTGGGAGGCCGCCGCCGCGTCCAGGAGCCACAGGGTGCGGGCGCGGCCGTACGCGCCCGCCGCCGGTGCCTGGATCTCGCCCGCGCCCGACAGGGCGATCGCCGCGGCCTCGGCCTTGTCCTCACCGGCCGCCAGCAGCCACACCTCACGGGCCGCGCGGATCGCGGGGAGGGTGAGGGTCACCCGGGTCGGCGGCGGCTTGGGGGCGCCGTGGACGCCGACCACCGTGCGCTCCGTCTCCCGGACGGCCGGCAGCTCCGGGAAGAGGGACGCCACGTGCGTGTCCGGGCCGACGCCCAGCATCAGGACGTCGAAGGTCGGCACCGGGCCGTGGTTCTCCGGGCCCGCCGCCGCGGCCAGCTCGTCCGCGTACGCCGCGGCCGCCGCGTCGACGTCGGAGCCGTACGGCCCGTCCGACGCGGGCATCGCGTGCACCCGCTTCGGGTCCAGCGGCACCGCGTCGAGCAGCGCCTTACGGGCCTGGGTGACATTGCGCTCCGGATCGCCCTCCGGCAGGAACCGCTCGTCGCCCCACCACAGGTCGAGCCGGCCCCAGTCGACCGCGTCCCGCGCCGGGGCCGCCGACAGCGCGGCCAGCAGGCCGTTGCCGTTGCGGCCGCCGGTCAGGACCACGGACGCCGAACCCCGCGAGGCCTGCGCGTCCACGATCCTGGTGATCAGCCGGGCCGCCGCGGCCCGCGCCATCAGCTCCTTGTCCCGGTGCACGACCAGCTGCGGTGCCGTACTCACTTCGCCGCCGCCTTCTTCACCGGTGCCGGCGCCGCCGCCCGGGCCGCGGGAGCTTTCGCAGCCGACTCGACGGGCGCGGGGACCGCCTCGCGTGCCGGTCCTCCTTTGGCCGGCGGCTCACCGGACGGCTCCCGCGCACCCTCCAGCCGTTGCACGCCGTAGCGCAGCGCCGAGGCGTAGGTGTCGTCCGGGTCCAGGCGCCGCAGTTCCTCCGCGATCAGCTCCGCCGTGTCCCGGCGCTTGAGCGCCACCGCACGCTTGGGCTGACCCTGGATGGACAGCGTCGCCAGCGAACCGTCGGCACGGTCCAGCACGATCGGACCGCAGTCGGTGTCCATGCGCACCGCCGTGAGCCCGGGGCCGCCGGACTGCGAGCGCCGGACGGGGACGTCCAGCCGGTCCGCGAGCCACATCGCCAGCAGCTCGCAGCTCGGGTTGGACTCCTCGCCCTCCACCTCGACGCCCCGCACCTCGCAGTCGACCTGGTCCAGCGCCGCGGCCAGCATCGAACGCCAGGGCGTGATGCGGGTCCACGACAGGTCCGTGTCGCCCGGGGTGTAGGCGTCGGCGCGGGCCGCGAGCTCCTCGACCGGGCGCTCGCAGGCGTAGGTGTCGGTCACCCGGCGCTGGGCCAGCGCGCCCAGCGGGTCCTTCGCCGGGTCCAGTGGAGCGTTGACCGGCCACCACACCACCACCGGGGCGTCCGGCAGCAGCAGCGGCAGCACCACCGACTGGGCGTGGTCGACGACCTCGCCGTACAGCCGCAGCACCACCGTCTCGCCGGTGCCCGCGTCCGCGCCCACCCGCACCTCGGCGTCGAGGCGGGACTGCGTACGGTCACGGGGCGAGCGGGAGACACGCTTGACGACCACCAGCGTGCGCGAGGGGTGCTCGCGCGAGGCGTCACCGGCCGCCTTCAGCGCGTCGTAGGCGTTCTCCTCGTCCGTGACGATGACCAGCGTGAGCACCATGCCGACGGCGGGTGTGCCGATGGCCCGGCGGGCCTGCACCAGCGCTTTGTTGATCTTGCTGGCCGTGGTGTCCGTGAGGTCTGTCTTCATGGCCGGCGCCAGCTCCGTCCGTCTCGCTCGAGCATTTCGTCCGCCTCGACGGGCCCCCAGGTACCGGCGGGGTACTGGGCGGGCTTGCCGTTCTCGTCCCAGTACTCCTCGATCGGGTCGAGGATCTTCCAGGACAGCTCGACCTCCTCCGTGCGCGGGAAGAGGTTGGAGTCGCCGAGCAAGACGTCGAGGATCAGCCGCTCGTACGCCTCCGGGCTGGACTCGGTGAACGACTCGCCGTAGGCGAAGTCCATCGACACGTCCCGGATCTCCATCGACGTGCCCGGCACCTTGGAGCCGAACCGCACCGTGACGCCCTCGTCCGGCTGCACCCGGATCACGATCGCGTTGGAGCCCAGCTCCTCGGTGGCCGTGGTGTCGAAGGGGGAGTGCGGCGCCCGCTGGAAGACCACCGCGATCTCGGTGACCCGGCGGCCGAGCCGCTTGCCGGTGCGCAGGTAGAAGGGGACGCCCGCCCAGCGGCGGTTGTCGATGCCCAGCTTGACCGCCGCGTAGGTGTCGGTCTTCGAGGACGGGTCGATGCCCTCTTCCTCCAGGTAGCCGACCGCCTTCGCGCCGCCCTGCCAGCCGGCCGCGTACTGACCGCGTACGGTGTCGCGGCCCAGGTCCTTCGGCAGCCGCACGGCGCCGAGCACCTTGGTCTTCTCCGCGGCCAGCGCGTCCGCGTCGAAGGAGGCGGGCTCCTCCATCGCGGTGAGCGCCAGCAGCTGCAGGAGGTGGTTCTGGATGACGTCACGGGCCGCGCCGATGCCGTCGTAGTAGCCCGCGCGGCCGCCGATGCCGATGTCCTCGGCCATCGTGATCTGCACGTGGTCGACGAAGGACCGGTTCCATATCGGCTCGAACATCGTGTTGGCGAAGCGCAGCGCCAGGATGTTCTGGACCGTCTCCTTGCCCAGGTAGTGGTCGATCCGGAAGACCTGGTCCGGGGCGAACACCTCGTGGACGATCGCGTTCAGCTCCTCGGCCGACTTCAGGTCGTGGCCGAAGGGCTTCTCGATGACCGCGCGCCGCCAGGAGCCGCTCGTCTGGTCGGCCAGCCCGTGCTTCTTCAGCTGCTGGATGACCACGGGGAAGGAGCGCGGCGGCACCGACAGGTAGAAGGCGAAGTTGCCGCCCGTGCCCTGGGCCTTGTCCAGCTCCTCGATCGTGCCGCGCAGCCGCTCGAAGGACTCGTCGTCGTCGAAGGTGCCCTGCACGAAGCGCATGCCCTGGATGAGCTGCTGCCAGACCTCCTCGCGGAAGGGGGTGCGGGCGTGCTCCTTGACCGCGTCGTGCACCTCCTGGGCGAAGTCCTCGTGCTGCCACTCGCGGCGGGCGAACCCGACCAGCGAGAAGCCCGGCGGCAGCAGGCCCCGGTTGGCGAGGTCGTACACGGCCGGCATCAGCTTCTTGCGGGACAGGTCGCCCGTCACACCGAAGATGACCAGGCCCGACGGCCCCGCGATGCGCGGGAGCCGTCGGTCCGCCGGGTCACGCAGCGGGTTGCTGCTCGACAAGGTCTCAGCCCTCCGAGGGGGCGAGGCGCTGGAGCTCCGCCTCGGTCGACTTCAACAGGTCGTTCCAGGACGCCTCGAACTTGTCGACGCCCTCGTCCTCGAGGAGCTGCACCACGTCGTCGTAGGCGATGCCGAGCGCCTCGACCGCGTCGAGGTCGGCGCGCGCCTGCTCGTAGGTGCCGGCGACGGCGTTGCCGCGGATCTCGCCCTGCTCCTCGGTGGCCGCCAGCGTCGCCTCCGGCATGGTGTTCACCGTGTTCGGCGCCACCAGCTCGTCGACGTACATCGTGGACTTGTACGCCTTGTCCTTCACACCGGTCGACGCCCACAGCGGACGCTGCTTGTTGGCGCCCTCGCGCTCCAGCGCGTTCCAGCGGTCGGTGGAGAAGACCTCCTCGTACGCCTGGTAGGCGAGACGGGCGTTGGCGATGGCGGCCTTGCCGCGCAGCGCCTTGGCCTCGTCGGTGCCGAGGGCGTCGATCCGCTTGTCGATCTCGGAGTCCACGCGGGACACGAAGAAGGACGCCACGGAGTGGATCTTCGACAGGTCCAGGCCCTTGGCCTTCGCCTTCTCCAGGCCCGCCAGGTAGGCGTCCATGACGTCGCGGTAGCGCTCCAGCGAGAAGATCAGCGTGACGTTGACGCTGATGCCGTTGCCGATCGTCTCGGTGATCGCCGGCAGGCCCGCCTTGGTGGCCGGGATCTTGATCAGGGTGTTGGGCCGGTCCACCAGCCAGGCCAGCTGCCGGGCCTCGGCGACCGTCGCACGGGTGTTGTGGGCCAGCCGCGGGTCGACCTCGATGGAGACCCGGCCGTCCTGGCCGCCGGTGGCGTCGAAGACCGGGCGCAGGATGTCGGCGGCGTCGCGGACGTCCGCCGTGGTGATCATGCGGATGGCCTCTTCGACGGTGACCTTGCGGGCGGCGAGGTCGGTCAGCTGCTGGTCGTAGCCGTCGCCCTCGGAGATCGCCTTCTGGAAGATCGTCGGGTTGGTGGTGACGCCCACGACGTGCTGCTGGTCGATCAGCTCGGCGAGGTTGCCGGACGTGATGCGCTTGCGCGACAGGTCGTCCAGCCAGATCGCGACGCCCTCCTCGGAGAGGCGCTTCAGTGCGTCTGTCATGGAAATTCCATCTCCTACGTGTCGTGTGTGAGCGTCAGCGCTGGGCCGCGGCGATCGATTCCCGGGCGGCGGCGGCCACGTTCTCGGCGGTGAAACCGAACTCCTCGAACAGGACCTTGCCGTCGGCGGAGGCACCGAAGTGCTCCAGGGACACGATGCGTCCGGCGTCCCCCACGTACTTGTGCCAGGTCAGGCCGATGCCCGCCTCGACGGCGACGCGCGCCTTCACGGACGGCGGCAGGACGCTGTCCCGGTACCCCTGGTCCTGCTCCTCGAACCACTCCACCGACGGCATCGACACCACGCGGGTCGGCACACCGTCGGCCTGGAGCCGCTCGCGGGCCTCGACGGCGACGTGCACCTCGGAACCGGTCGCGATCAGGACGACCTGCGGCTCACCGCCGTCGGCGTCGAACAGCACGTAGCCGCCGCGCGCGGCGTCCTCGTTGGGCTCGTAGGTCGGCACGCCCTGGCGGGTCAGCGCCAGACCGTGCGGGGCGCCCTTGCCGAACTCCTTCGTCCAGCGCGAGAGGATCTCCCGCCAGGCGATCGCGGTCTCGTTGGCGTCCGCCGGGCGGACGACGTTCAGCCCCGGGATGGCGCGCAGCGAGGCCAGGTGCTCGACCGGCTGGTGCGTCGGGCCGTCCTCGCCGAGGCCGATGGAGTCGTGCGTCCACACGTACGTCACCGGCAGGTGCATCAGGGCGGACAGCCGCACCGCGTTGCGCATGTAGTCGGAGAACACCAGGAAGGTGCCGCCGTAGACGCGCGTGTTGCCGTGCAGGGCGATGCCGTTCATCTCCGCGGCCATCGCGTGCTCGCGGATGCCGAAGTGGATGGTGCGGCCGTACGGGTCGGCCTCCGGCAGCGGGTTGCCCGCGGGGAGGAACGACGACGTCTTGTCGATGGTGGTGTTGTTGGAGCCCGCCAGGTCGGCCGAGCCGCCCCACAGCTCCGGGACCACCGCGCCGAGCGCCTGGAGGACCTTGCCGGACGCGGCACGCGTGGCCACGCCCTTGCCCGGCTCGAACACCGGGATGGCGTCCTGCCAGCCCTCGGGCAGCTCACCGGCGGCGATGCGGTCGAACGCGGCGGCGCGCTCGGGGTTGTTGTCCCGCCACTGCTGGAAGGACTTCTCCCACACCGCGCGGGCCGCCTGGCCCCGCTCCAGTGCCTTGCGGGTGTGGCCGATGACCTCGTCGGCCACCTCGAACGTCTGCTCGGGGTCGAAGCCCAGGACCCGCTTGGTGGCCGCGACCTCGTCGTCGCCCAGCGCCGAGCCGTGCGCGGCCTCGGTGTTCTGCGCGTTCGGCGCCGGCCAGGCGATGATCGAGCGCATGGCGATGAAGGACGGCTTGTCCGTGACCTTCTTCGCCTCCTGGATCGCGTCGTAGATCGCGTTCGGGTCCAGGTCGCCGTCGGGCTTCGGGGCGACGCGCTGCACGTGCCAGCCGTACGCCTCGTACCGCTTGCAGGTGTCCTCCGAGACGGCCGTCTCGGTGTCGCCCTCGATGGAGATGTGGTTGTCGTCCCACAGCAGCACCAGGTTGCCCAGCTTCTGGTGCCCGGCCGTCGAGGACGCCTCCGCGGAGATGCCCTCCTGGAGGCAGCCGTCACCGGCGATGCAGTAGACGTAGTGGTCGAACGGGGACTCGCCCTCGGCGGCCTCCGGGTCGAACAGGCCCCGCTCGTACCGGGCGGCCATCGCCATGCCCACCGCGTTGGCCACGCCCTGGCCCAGCGGGCCGGTCGTCGTCTCCACGCCCGTGGTGTGCCCGTACTCCGGGTGGCCCGGGGTCTTCGAGCCCCAGGTGCGGAAGGCCTTCAGGTCGTCCAGCTCCAGGCCGAAGCCGGCCAGGTACAGCTGGGTGTAGAGGGTCAGGGACGAGTGGCCGGCGGACAGCACGAAACGGTCGCGCCCGACCCAGTCCGGGTCCGCGGGGTCGTGCCGCATCACCTTCTGGAAGAGGGTGTAGGCGGCAGGCGCCAGGCTCATCGCCGTACCCGGATGGCCGTTACCGACCTTCTGTACGGCATCGGCGGCCAGGACGCGGGCGGTGTCCACGGCCCGCTGGTCCAACTCGGTCCACTCGAGGTCTGTGGTGGTCGGCTTGGTGCTCACCCTGAGTCAGGGCTCCTCTCCACATGTCGGATGCCGGTGAATGCCCACCGGCGAGGTCGAGCCTACCCCCGTGGGACGTGCCTTCTTTCGAGTCATTCCAGACTGTGGGAACTGCCGTGTAATCGCCTCCTGACCGGTCCGTTTTCCCGTTCGGCAGATGAATACGGGGCCGCTCATCCGGGTGCTCAATCGAGCCGGTGGGCGCACCTCGGAGGGCGCCGCCCAACACGAGCCGACCCCCGCGAATGTCCGGGTCTGGGCAACGTCTACAGTGGCGTGGTACGCGCGAGCCTTTACCCCCGCTTCACCAGGGTGCGGCTTGCTGGGATGTCTCTGTAGGGGTGTGCGTGACGGCCGTTGAATCCCGTCCTGCGGGAATTGTGGGGACCAGTCAGAGCCCTGCCCGTCGGCCGTTCGGGGCCCGTGCGATGGCGTTCGTGGCTCTCACCAAGCCGAGGATCATCGAGCTGCTGCTCATCACCACCGTGCCGGTGATGTTCCTGGCGCAGCAGGGCGTGCCCGACCTGACACTGGTGCTGCTGACGTGCGTCGGCGGCTACCTGTCCGCGGGCGGCGCCAACGCGCTCAACATGTACATCGACCGCGACATCGACGCCCTGATGGACCGCACCTCGCAGCGCCCGCTGGTGACCGGCATGGTCAGCCCGCGCGAGGCCCTGGTCTTCGGCATCACCCTGGCGGTCGTCTCGACGCTGCTGTTCGGCCTCACCGTCAACTGGCTGTCCGCCTGGCTCTCCCTCGGCGCGCTCCTCTTCTACGTGGTCGTCTACACGATGATCCTGAAGCGGCGCACCTCGCAGAACATCGTGTGGGGCGGCATCGCCGGCTGCATGCCGGTGCTGATCGGCTGGACCGCGGTCACCAACTCGATGGCGTGGGCGCCGGTCATCCTCTTCCTCGTCATCTTCTTCTGGACGCCGCCCCACTACTGGCCGCTGTCGATGAAGGTGAAGGACGACTACGCGCGCGTCGGCGTGCCGATGCTGCCGGTGATCGCCGGCAACAAGGCGGTCGCCAAGCAGATCGTGCTCTACAGCTGGGTCATGGTCGCGGTGTCCCTGCTGCTGACCCCGCTGGGCTACACGGGCTGGTTCTACACCGCGGTCGCGCTGGCCGCCGGCGGCTGGTGGCTGTGGGAGGCGCACGCGCTGCTGAACCGCGCGAAGGCCGAGGTGACGGGCGGCAGGCTCAAGGAGATGCGCCTGTTCCACTGGTCCATCACCTATGTGTCGCTGCTCTTCGTGGCCGTCGCCGTGGACCCCTTCCTGCGGTAGGCCCTTGCGTACCGGACCCGGGCGGGGCGCGTGGCCAAGGCCACGGACCCCGCCCGTCGCCGTTCCGTCTACCCGTCGGTAGCATCCTGGTCATGGCAGACACGCAGCAGGTGGACCCGAAGGCCGGACAGAAGGCGGCCCGGCTCGCCAAGCAGATCAGCGGCTTCGCCAAGGCGCACGGCGGCGCCGAGGGACAGGTCGCGTACCTCGGACAGCGCGGCGCCCGGATCGTGCTCGTCGGCGCGGACGGCGGCTGGGGCGACCTGGTGGCGCCCTCCTACGAGATCGCCCGCACGGCCGTCGAGAAGGCCGGCATCACCGTCCACGAGGACTTCGACGGCGAGTTCGCGGCGAAGGTGCGGACGGGCCCGTACGAGTGGAAGCGGATGGCCGGCATCCAGGTGGGCGGCTGAGCGACGCCCCCGTGGGCCCTGCGCCCACGGAAACCGGCCGCACTCCGCGGACGCTCCCGCGCCACCTCACCCCCGGTTCACCCGTTAGGACCCGTGAAGCGTCAGCACACGGTCCCGCCCCGGGGAGCTCCGGATGATCGACACGCCCTCACTCGTGGACCAGTACTGCCACGGAGTGCTCCGCACCGAGCTGGGCCTCGGCACCTTCGAGGCCCAGCTGGCCCGCACCGAGGGCCCGCCCGCGCCCGGCACCACCCTCTTCGACACCCAGACCGGTTTCGCCGTACGCCGCTGGTGCCCGCCCCTGCTCGGCCTGGAGCCGCACTGCCCGCCCGCCCGGTACCTCGCCCGGCGCCGTGAGCTGGGCGTGATCGAGGCGGGGCGCCGGCTGCTGCGGGGCAGCGGCATCACCGCCTACCTGGTCGACACCGGGCTGCCCGGCGACCTCACCGGCCCCGGCGAGCTGGGCAGGGCCGGGAACGCCGAGGCCCATGAGATCGTCCGCCTGGAACAGCTGGCCGAACAGGTCGCCGACACCTCCGGCACCGTCGAGTCCCTCCTCGCCAACCTCGCCGAGTCCGTGCACGCGGCCGCCGCGCACGCCGTCGCCTTCACCTCCGTGGCCGGCCTGCGGCACGGGCTGGCGCTCGCCCCCGAGCCGCCCGGGCCGGGGGAGGTGCGCGGCGCGGCCGGG
Source organism: Streptomyces capillispiralis (assembly GCF_007829875.1). NCBI lineage: Bacteria > Bacillati > Actinomycetota > Actinomycetes > Kitasatosporales > Streptomycetaceae > Streptomyces > Streptomyces capillispiralis. Next base: position 6,168,610 of record NZ_VIWV01000001.1, read on the forward strand.
CGCTGGCTGGCCGCACGCCGGGCCGGGGACGAGCTGAGCGACCCGGTGCTGCTGCGGCATCTGCTGTGGATCGCGGTCGCCTCGGGCCGGCCCCTCCAGCTCCACGCGGGGCTGGGCGCGCCGGGCGCCCGCATCGACCGCACCGACCCGGTGCTGCTGACCGACTTCGTCCGGGCCACCGCCGGACTCGGCACCGACCTCGTGCTGCTGCACGGCTACCCGTACCACCGCCACGCGGCCCATCTGGCCGGCGTCTTCCCGCACGTCTACGCCGACTCGGGCGCCGCCCTGGTGCGCACCGGCGCCCGCGCGGCGACCGTCCTCGCGGAGATCCTGGAACTCGCCCCCTTCGGCAAGATCCTCTTCTCCAGCGGCGCCCGGGGCCTGCCCGAGCTGCACGTGGTCGGCGCCGGACTGTTCCGCGAGGCCCTCGGCCGGGTGCTCGGCACCTGGGTGGCCGAGGGGGCGTGGTCGCTCGAGGACGCCCAGCGGGTGGCCGGCATGATCGCGTCGGGGAACGCGGGCAGGGTGTACGGACTGGCGTGAGGGAGGAAGACTGGGCGGATGCCGACCGACGCGCTGCTCGACCGCTTCCTCACCGGCCTGGCACCACTGTCGCCCGTCGCCGTGTGGGCGCACGGCTCACTGGCCGGCGGCGACTACCAGGAGGGCCGCAGCGACCTGGACCTGATCGCGGTCCTGGACCACCCGATCGGCGCCCGGACGGTGTGGCGGATCGCCCTGCTGCACAACCGGCTGCGGGCCGGACCGCTCGCCGACCGGCTGCACTGCACCTATCTGACGCCGTCCACCGCGGCGGACGCCGAACGGCGCCACCTCACCTGGGCGCACGAGAAGCTGTTCCGGCGCCCGGTCACCCCGGTCACCCGGGCCGAGCTGCACCGCTTCGGCCGGGTCCTGCGCGGGGCGCCGCCCGCGGACGTACTGCCCCCGGTGCCGGACGGTGAACTGGCCGCGTTCGTGGTGCGCGACCAGCGCGACTTCTGGCGGCGCGCGGTGGACCGGGCCGCCCACTGGACCCAGGACGTGTGGGTGGACCTGGGCCTGCTGACCTTCGCCCGCGCCACCGTCACCCTGCGCGAGGGCCGCCTGATCACCAAGCGGGAGGCCCTGGACGTCCTGCCCGGGCTGGGCGCCCCCGCCGAGGTCGTCGCGGACATCGGCAGGCGGCGCTACGGCGATCCCGCGCCGCCTGCCGCGGAGTGGACCGAGCGGCGGGCCCGGCTGACCCGTGACTACCTGGGGCCGGCCATCGACGCGCTCGTGGCGGGCTCCTGAGCGGCCGGTACGGCCGCCTCGGGAGCCGTCGTCCCGGCGCGTTCGCGCAGCGACAGCAGGACCCGCAGGACCCAGATCCACATCACGCACGAGCCGAACATGTGCAGGCCCACCAGGACCTCGGGCAGGTCGGTGAAGTACTGGACGTAACCGATGGCGCCCTGGGCGAGCAGGATCAGGAACAGCTCACGGGTGCGGGCCAGCGGCCCGCCGGGGGCGTCGACCGCCTTCAGCACGAACCACAGGGCGAACGTCAGCGTCACCACGATCCAGGCGAGGACGGCGTGCAGCTTGCTGACCGTCTCCCAGTCCAGCGGCATCCGCGGGACCTCGCTGGAGTCACCCGCGTGCGGGCCCGCGCCGGTGACCACCGTGCCGGCCGCGATCAGCAGCACGGAGACGGCCACCATGCACCACACCAGCTGCTGCACGGCCTTGCCGACCAGCGGCCGGGGCTCGGCGTCGCCCTCCCGGGTGCGCTGCCACATCACCGCGGCGACCGCGATCAGCGCGGAGGAGAGCAGGAAGTGCGCGGCGACCGTGTACGGGTTGAGGCCGACGAGGACCACGATGCCGCCCAGGACGGCGTTGCCCATCACGATCCAGAACTGCGTCCAGCCCAGCCGGGTCAGCCCGCGCCGGTACGGCTTCTGCGAACGCGCCGCGATGATCGCCCAGCCGACGGCGGCGCACAGCACGTAGGTCAGCAGGCGGTTGCCGAACTCGATGATGCCGTGCAGGCCCATCTCTCTGGTCGTGGTCAGTGAGTCGTCGGTGCACTTGGGCCAGGTCGGGCAGCCGAGGCCGGAGCCGGTCAGCCGCACGGCACCTCCGGTGACCACGATGACCACCGCCATGACGAGGGCGGCGAGGGCGGCCCGCCGGACGGTCCGGGGATCCGGCGTCCAGCGTGCGGCGATGAAGGCGAGCGGGTTGCGCACGGCGGCTGCGGCGTCCGAGCGGGTCACGTTTGGCACGCGTCCCATCGTAGGCGTCCGCTTGTGCACGCTTTCACGAGGGTCCGTCCCGGCCATGACGCCCTACTCCCAGCGGAAGAACTTTCCGGCCGCCGCGAGCCCGGCGACCGCCCAGACGGCGAGGATCCCGAGGCAGCCCCACGGCATCCCGGCCCCGTCCTTCAGGACGTCCCGCAGCCCCTCCGACAGCGCGGAGATCGGCAGCAGGCCGAGCACGTCACGGGCCGCGTCCGGGAACTCCTCCAGCGGGACCACCACCCCGCCGCCCACGAGCAGCAGCAGGAACACCAGGTTGGCGGCGGCGAGCGTCGCCTCGGCCTTCAGGGTGCCCGCCATCAGCAGACCGAGCCCGGAGAAGGCGGCGGTGCCGAGGAGCAGCAGCAGGAACACCGCGAAGGGGTTGCCCCGCGGGGACCAGCCGAGCGCGAGCGCGATCACCGTGACGAGGGCGACCTGGAGGACCTCGGTGACCAGCACCGACAGCGTCTTCGCGGTCATCAGTCCCCAGCGCGGCAGCGGTGAGGCGGCCAGCCGCTTCAGCACGCCGTAGCGGCGCTCGAAGCCGGTCGCGATGGCCTGCCCGGTGAACGCCGTCGACATCACCGCGAGCGCGAGGACGCCGGGGGCGAGGAAGTCGACCGCCTCGCCGTCGCCGGTGTCCACGACGTCCACGGTGCTGAAGAGCACCAGCAGCAGCGTGGGGATGACCACGGTCAGCAGCAGCTGCTCGCCGTTGCGCAGCAGCATCTTCGTCTCGAGCGCCGCCTGCGCGCCGATCATGCGGGCCAGGGGAGCGGCCCCCGGCCGGGGGGAGTGGGTGCCGGTGGCCGTCACGCGCGCAGCTCCTTGCCGGTGAGCTCCAGGAAGACGTCTTCGAGGGTGTGCCGCTCGACCGAGATCCGGTCCGGCATCACCCCGTGCTGCGCGCACCAGGAGGTGACGGTGGCGAGCAGCTGGGGGTCGACCTTGCCGGTGACCCGGTACGAGCCCGGGGCCACCTCGGTGGCCGAGGAGTCGGCGGGCAGGGCCTTGAGCAGGGCGGCCACGTCCAGACCCGGCCGCCCCGAGAAGCGGAGCGTGTTCTCGGCGCCGCCCCGGCACAGCTCCTCGGGGGAGCCCTGGGCGATGACCCGGCCGGCGTCGATGATCGCCACGTCGTCGGCCAGTTGCTCGGCCTCGTCCATGTAGTGGGTGGTGAGGATGACGGAGACGCCGTCGGCGCGCAGGTCCCGCACCAGGTCCCAGGTGGCGCGGCGGGCCTGCGGGTCGAGGCCGGCGGTCGGCTCGTCCAGGAACACCAGCTCGGGACGTCCGACCACGGCCATCGCCAGCGCGAGCCGCTGCTGCTGGCCGCCGGAGAGCCGCCGGTAGGCGGTGCGGCCGCAGGAGCCGAGTCCGAGCCGCTCGATCAGCGCGTCCACGTCCAGCGGGTGCGCGTGCAGCTTCGCCACGTGCCGCAGCATCTCGTCCGCGCGGGCGCCCGAGTAGACGCCGCCGGACTGGAGCATCACCCCGACGCGGGGCCGCAGCGCCGCGGACTGGCGCACCGGGTCGAGGCCCAGGACGCGCACGGTGCCGGAGTCCGGCCGCCGGTACCCCTCGCAGGTCTCGACCGTGGTCGTCTTGCCCGCCCCGTTGGGGCCGAGCACGGCGGTCACGCCCTGCCGGGCCACCAGGTCGAGGCCGTCCACCGCGGTCTTCTTTCCGTACCGCTTCACCAGGGCCTGGACCTGGACCACGGGCTCGCTTCGCATGGGTCACGAGTCTAGGGAGACGAGCCGGGGGTCAGATCCTGGGGTGCCGGAACTCCTCCTCGCGGGGCCGGTGCACCGCCAGCCACCGCTCGGCGTAGGCCACCGCCTCCGCCACCGGGAACAGCCGCGCCTCGGCCGCCCCGACCCTGCCGCGTACGACGGGACGGTCCCGTTCGAAGTCGTACCCCAGCTCGTCGAAGCGCTCCGAGGTGATCGACACCTCCGTCACCGTCTCCCAGCCGCCCGGACCGGGGCGGCCCACCGCGACGCGCGGGGAGGGGACGCGGTACTCGGCGAGGTGGAAGCTGGTGCAGCTGTCGTACCCGGCGCCGAGCAGCAGCACCCGCGCGCCGGTGCGCTCCAGCTTCGCCAGCGGACTCCGCTCGCCGAGCCGGCAGTCGGCCGCGTGCCCGTCGACGATCTCCGCCGCGCGGGGGCCCACCGCGGCGAACGACGTCTGCGGGTGCGCGCTGCGCCGTGCGCCCGGCCAGGTCCGCACGGTCTCCGGGATCACGCCGACCCCGTGCGAGGGCGTGGTCAGCGGGTCGTAGGCGGGCATGGTGGCCCGGATGGTCTCCCACCACTCCTCGGGCACCGGCGGTGCCTGCCACACGGCCGGGTCGGAGAGGCCGCCGGTCTGGGTGGGGACCACCAGGGTGCCGTCCGGGCCCAGCGCGTCGAGCAGCGCCCGGACGACCGTGACCGGCCCGCCGTTGACCCAGCCCAAGGAGCTGAGCGAGGAATGCGCGAGAAGGGTCTCACCCGGCCGGACGCCGCGGGCGCGCAGCTGCGCGGTGAGACTGCCGAGGGTGACAAGAGGGCCGGTCGGAGGGGGTGTGGGCATGGTCCGGCAGTGTCCCGCACGCCGTCGTCCGACGCCACCGGATTGATCGATCAAAGATCGTTTCCGCAGGTCAGATTAGGTCTACCTAAGTGATGCAGCGCACCTTCGGGTCGATCGGGCGCGGCTTGCCCGGCTCGGATGAATTACGCAACAATGGCGTTGTGAAAAACGGCGCACGATCAACGGAGCCTCCCAGCGAGGAGCTGGCGACCGGAGAGCGGTCCACCCGCAACCGGGTCGCCCGTTCCATCCTGGACCACGGCCCCTCGACCGTCGCCGAGCTGGCCGAGCGCCTCGGGCTCACCCAGGCGGCCGTCCGCCGGCACCTGGACGCGCTGGCCGCGGACAACGTGGTGGAGGCGCGCGAGCGGCGCGTCTACGGCGCGCGCACGCGCGGGCGCCCGGCCAAGGTGTTCGCCCTGACGGACTGCGGACGCGACGCCTTCGACCAGTCGTACGACCAGCTCGCCGTGGACGCCCTGCGCTGGATCGGTGAGCGGGAGGGCGGCAGCGACGCGATCGCCGCGTTCGCCCGCGCCAGGATCGCCGCCCACGCGGAGGCCTACCGCGAGGCGGTCGAGGCCGCCGCCCCCGACGAGCGGACGGAAGCCCTGGCCAAGGCCCTGAGCGCGGACGGGTACGCTGCAACCGCGCGCAGCGCACCGGTCGGCGAACAGCTCTGCCAGCACCACTGCCCGGTCGCCCACGCCGCCGAACAGTTCCCGCAGCTGTGCGAGGCCGAGACGGAATTTTTCGCCGAGCTTCTCGGTACGCACGTACAGCGGCTGGCGACGATCGCGCACGGCGACGGCGTCTGCACGACGTTCATCCCCAAGATTTCCCACAACGCATCTGCAAGCACGTCCGGGAGGAACCCCGCATGACTCTCCCCACGGAGACTGCCCACCCCGAGCTGGAGGGTCTGGGCAAGTACGAATACGGCTGGGCCGACCGTGACGAGGCCGGTGCGGCGGCGCGCCGCGGCCTGAACGAGGACGTCGTCCGGGACATCTCCGCCAAGAAGGACGAGCCGGAGTGGATGACCAAGCTCCGCCTCAAGGGCCTGCGCCTGTTCGAGAAGAAGCCCATGCCGAACTGGGGCTCCGACCTCTCCGGCATCGACTTCGACAACATCAAGTACTTCGTGCGCTCCACGGAGAAGCAGGCGGAGTCCTGGGAGGACCTGCCCGAGGACATCAAGAACACCTACGACAAGCTGGGCATCCCCGAGGCGGAGAAGCAGCGCCTCGTCGCCGGTGTCGCCGCCCAGTACGAGTCGGAGGTCGTCTACCACCAGATCCGCGAGGACCTGGAGGAGCAGGGCGTCATCTTCCTGGACACCGACACCGCGCTCAAGGAGCACCCGGAGCTCTTCAAGGAGTACTTCGGGACCGTCATCCCCGTCGGTGACAACAAGTTCGCTTCGCTGAACAGCGCCGTGTGGTCCGGCGGCTCCTTCATCTACGTCCCGCCGGGCGTGCACGTCGAGATCCCGCTCCAGGCCTACTTCCGGATCAACACCGAGAACATGGGCCAGTTCGAGCGGACCCTGATCATCGTCGACGAGGGTGCCTACGTGCACTACGTCGAGGGCTGCACCGCCCCGATCTACAAGTCGGACTCGCTGCACTCCGCGGTCGTCGAGATCATCGTCAAGAAGAACGCCCGCTGCCGCTACACGACCATCCAGAACTGGTCGAACAACGTCTACAACCTGGTCACCAAGCGCGCCGTGGCCTACGAGGGCGCGACCATGGAGTGGGTCGACGGCAACATCGGCTCCAAGGTGACGATGAAGTACCCGGCCGTCTACCTGATGGGCGAGCACGCCAAGGGCGAGACCCTGTCCATCGCCTTCGCCGGCGAGGGGCAGCACCAGGACGCGGGCGCCAAGATGGTCCACATGGCCCCGAACACCTCGTCCAACATCGTCTCCAAGTCGGTGGCGCGCGGCGGCGGCCGTACCTCCTACCGCGGTCTGATCGAGATCGGAGAGGGCGCCCCGGGCTCCAAGTCCAACGTGCTCTGCGACGCCCTGCTCGTCGACACCATCTCCCGCTCGGACACCTACCCCTACGTGGACGTCCGTGAGGACGACGTGTCCATGGGCCACGAGGCGACCGTCTCCAAGGTCTCCGAGGACCAGCTCTTCTACCTGATGAGCCGCGGTCTGAGCGAGTTCGAGGCGATGGCGATGATCGTGCGCGGCTTCGTCGAGCCGATCGCCAAGGAACTGCCGATGGAGTACGCGCTCGAGCTCAACCGGCTGATCGAGCTCCAGATGGAAGGCGCGGTCGGCTAAGCACCAGCGCCGTTCCGTCAAGCCCCTTACGCAAAGGAAAGCGAGCACTACGACAGCCATGGCTGAGGCTCAGAACTCCCCCGCTCTCGGTTCCACTCGAGCGGGGGGACCCCCACCGGTGGGCTCCACCACCGCCGGCTCGATCGCGGTGGCCGCCGAGTCGACCGTCGCCACCCGCATGAGCGCGCCCCCGTCCTTCGACGTGGCGGACTTCCCCGTCCCCCACGGCCGCGAGGAGGAGTGGCGGTTCACCCCGCTGGAGCGGCTGCGCGGTCTGCACGACGGCACCGCCACCGCCAACGGCGAGGGCGTCAAGGTCACCGTCGAGGCGCCCGAGGGTGTCGTCGTCGAGACCGTCGGCCGCGACGACGCGCGGCTCGGCCGCGCCGGTACGCCGGTGGACCGCGTCGCCGCCCAGGCGTACTCCGCCTTCGAGCGGGCCTCGGTCGTGACCGTGCCGAAGGAGACCGTCCTCACCGAGCCGGTCCGCATCGCGGTGCACGGCGAGGGCGGCACCGCCTACGGCCACCAGGTGATCGAGCTCGGCGCCTTCGCCGAGGCCCTCGTGGTCATCGACCACACCGGTGACGCGGTGCTCGCCGCCAACGTCGAGTACGTCCTCGGCGACGGCGCCAAGCTGACCGTCGTCTGCGTCCAGGACTGGGACGACAAGGCCGTGCACGTCGCCCAGCACGACGCGCTGGTCGGCCGGGACGCCACCTTCAAGTCGGTCGTCGTCACCTTCGGCGGCGACGTCGTCCGGCTGCACCCGCGCGTGACGTACGCCGGTCCCGGCGGCGAGGCCGAGCTGTACGGCCTGTACTTCACCGACGCCGGCCAGCACCAGGAGCACCGCCTCCTGGTCGACCACAACGTGCCGCACTGCAAGTCCAACGTCGCCTACAAGGGCGCGCTCCAGGGCGACGCCGCGCACGCCGTGTGGATCGGTGACGTGCTCATCGAGGCCAAGGCCGAGGGCACCGACACCTACGAGATGAACCGCAACCTGGTCCTCACCGACGGCGCCCGCGTCGACTCCGTGCCCAACCTGGAGATCGAGACCGGCGAGATCGTCGGCGCCGGACACGCCTCCGCGACCGGACGCTTCGACGACGAGCAGCTCTTCTACCTGATGGCCCGCGGCATCCCGGAGCAGGACGCCCGCCGCCTGGTGGTCCGCGGCTTCTTCGCCGAACTCGTCCAGCAGATCGGCGTCCCGGACATCGAGGAGCGCCTGCTGGCCAAGATCGAGGAGGAGCTGGAGGCGGCGGTCTCATGACCTTCCGACGCGCCTGCGGGCTGAGCGAGCTGGAGGAGGACACCCCGAAGCGGGTGGACCTCGACGGCACGCCGGTCTCCATCGTGCAGACCGAGGGCGAGGTGTTCGCGATCAACGACATCTGCTCGCACGCGAACGTCTCCCTCTCGGAGGGCGAGGTGGACGACTGCCACATCGAGTGCTGGCTGCACGGCTCGCGTTTCGACCTCCGTTCCGGCAAGCCCGACGCCCTTCCGGCGACGCGCCCCGTCCCCGTATACCCCGTAAAGATCGAAGGGGACGACGTGCTCGTCTCCCTCACCCAGGAGTCCTGAGGCACCCATGGCAACGCTTGAAATCCGAGACCTGCACGTCACCGTCGAGGCCGACAACGCCACGAAGGAGATCCTCAAGGGCGTCGACCTCACCGTGAAGCAGGGCGAGACGCACGCCATCATGGGCCCGAACGGCTCCGGCAAGTCGACCCTCGCCTACTCGCTGGCCGGTCACCCCAAGTACACGATCACCGGCGGCACCGTCACCCTCGACGGCGAGGACGTCCTGGAGATGTCCGTCGACGAGCGCGCCCGCGCCGGCCTGTTCCTCGCCATGCAGTACCCGGTCGAGGTCCCCGGTGTCTCCGTCTCCAACTTCCTGCGCACCTCCGCCACCGCCATCCGCGGCGAGGCCCCCAAGCTGCGCACCTGGGTGAAGGAGGTCCGCGAGGCCATGGAGCGCCTCAACATGGACCCCGCCTTCGCCGAGCGCAACGTGAACGAGGGCTTCTCCGGCGGTGAGAAGAAGCGCCACGAGATCCTCCAGCTCGAACTGCTCAAGCCGAAGGTCGCGATCCTCGACGAGACCGACTCCGGCCTGGACGTCGACGCCCTGCGCGTCGTCTCCGAGGGCGTCAACCGCGTCCGCGAGTCCGGTGAGGTCGGCACCCTGCTGATCACGCACTACACGCGCATCCTCCGCTACATCAAGCCCGACCACGTCCACGTCTTCGCGGCCGGACGGATCGCCGAGTCCGGCGGCCCCGAGCTCGCCGACAAGCTGGAGGCCGAGGGCTACGAGGCCTACACGAAGGGTGGCGCATCCGCGTGACACAGCTGCCGGGCCTCCTCGACACCGAGGCGATCCGCAAGGACTTCCCGATCCTCGACCGCCAGGTCCACGACGGGCACAAGCTCGTGTACCTGGACAACGCGGCGACCTCCCAGAAGCCGCGCCAGGTGCTGGACGCGCTGAGCGAGTACTACGAGCGCTACAACGCCAACGTCCACCGTGGCGTGCACGTCCTCGCCGAGGAGGCCACGGCACTGTACGAGGGCGCGCGCGACAAGGTCGCGGAGTTCGTCAACGCGCCCAGCCGCAACGAGGTGATCTTCACCAAGAACGCCTCCGAGTCGCTCAACCTCGTGGCCAACATGCTCGGCTGGGCCGACGAGCCCTACCGGGTGGACCACGAGACCGAGATCGTCATCACGGAGATGGAGCACCACTCCAACATCGTGCCGTGGCAGCTGCTCGCGCAGCGCACGGGCGCGAAGCTGAAGTGGTTCGGCCTGACGGACGACGGCCGTCTCGACCTCTCCAACATCGACGAGATCATCACCGAGAAGACGAAGATCGTCTCCTTCGTGCTGGTGTCCAACATCCTGGGCACGGTCAACCCGGTCGAGGCGATAGTGCGCCGCGCCCAGGAGGTCGGTGCGCTCGTCTGCATCGACGCCTCCCAGGCCGCCCCGCACATGCCGCTGGACGTCCAGGCCCTCCAGGCCGACTTCGTGGCCTTCACCGGCCACAAGATGTGCGGCCCGACCGGCATCGGCGTCCTGTGGGGCCGCCAGGAACTCCTGGAGGACCTTCCTCCGTTCCTCGGCGGCGGCGAGATGATCGAGACCGTGTCGATGAGCTCGTCGACGTACGCGCCGGCCCCGCACAAGTTCGAGGCGGGCACCCCGCCGGTCGCCCAGGCGGTCGGTCTCGGCGCGGCGATCGACTACCTGTCGGCCATCGGCATGGACAAGATCCTCGCCCATGAGCACGCCATCACCGAGTACGCGGTCAAGCGCCTGACCGAGGTCCCGGACCTGCGCATCATCGGCCCGGCCACGGCCGAGGAGCGCGGCGCCGCGATCTCGTTCACCCTGGGTGACATCCACCCGCACGACGTGGGCCAGGTCCTGGACGAACAGGGCATCGCCGTCCGGGTCGGCCACCACTGCGCGCGGCCGGTCTGCCTCAGGTACGGAATTCCTGCGACCACGCGAGCGTCGTTCTATCTGTACTCCACGCCGGCCGAGATCGACGCACTGGTCGACGGCCTGGAGCACGTACGGAACTTCTTCGGATGAGGGGCTGAGGCGTGAAGCTGGACTCCATGTACCAGGACGTCATCCTGGACCACTACAAGAACCCGCACGGGCGGGGTCTCAGGGATGGCGACGCCGAGGTGCACCACGTCAACCCGACGTGCGGTGACGAGATCACGCTGCGCGTGAAGTACGACGGCACGACCATCCGCGACGTCAGCTACGAGGGCCAGGGCTGCTCCATCAGCCAGGCTTCCGCCTCCGTGCTGAACGAACTGCTGGTGGGCAAGGACGTCGCCGAGGCGCAGAGGATCCAGGCGACGTTCCTGGAGCTGATGCAGTCCAAGGGGAAGATCGAGCCCGACGACGCGATGGAGGAGGTGCTGGAGGACGCGGTCGCGTTCGCCGGCGTCTCCAAGTACCCGGCCCGGGTCAAGTGCGCCCTCCTCAGCTGGATGGCGTGGAAGGACGCGACGGCCCAGGCGCTGGGCGCCGACGCCGAAAGGACAACGGCATGAGCGAGACCCTGGAGATGAAGCCGGCCTCGGAGGAGGAGCTCCGCGAGGCCCTGATGGACGTCGTCGACCCCGAACTGGGCATCGATGTCGTCAACCTCGGCCTCATCTACGGCATCCACATCGACGACTCCAATGTGGCGACGATCGACATGACCCTGACGTCGGCGGCCTGTCCGCTGACCGACGTCATCGAGGACCAGGCCAAGTCCGCCACGGACGGTCTGGTCAGCGAGTTGCGGATCAACTGGGTCTGGATGCCGCCGTGGGGCCCCGACAAGATCACCGACGACGGCCGGGAACAGCTCCGGGCGCTGGGCTTCAACGTCTGAGCGTCCCCGTTCACGGACCTCGAAGCGGCCCCCGGCGCTCCGCCGGGGGCCGCTTCGCGTCCCGGGGGCCCTCGTTACGATCACCGGCATGGGGTACGCACTGCTCGCCGGAGCCATCGCAGCCGAAGTCGTCGGGACCACCGCCATGAAGTACAGCGAGGGCTTCACCCGCCTGTGGCCCTCGCTGGTCACCGTCGTCGGGTACCTCGTCGCCTTCGCGCTCCTCGCGCAGACCCTGAAGTCCCTGTCGGTCGGCACGGCGTACGCCATCTGGTCCGGGGCGGGGACGGCCGTCATCGCGGCGATCGGGACGATGTTCCTCGGCGAGGGGCTCACCCTCGCCAAGGCCGCCGGCATCGGGCTGATCATCGTCGGCGTGGTGGTGCTGAACCTGGGCGGGGCGCACTGAACGGCGGGGGCGCGGCGCGCCGGCGGACCGCCCCCTGAGACGCCGCCCCGACCGGTTCGCGTCCGTGGCCACCGGGCGGTTAGGTTGCCCTTATGACCGACACGACTGCTCACAGCACCACCGGCGCAGTGGCCGCCGGCCTCGCCACCATCGCCGCCGACGGCACCGTCCTCGACACCTGGTTCCCCGCCCCCGCGCTGGCCGCGGACCCCGGCCCGTCCGGCACCGAGCGGCTCTCCGCCGAGCGGGCCGCGGAACTGCTGGGCGGCGGCGCCACCGCCGCGGTCGGTCCGGACGCCCGCCGGGGTGTCGAGGTCGTCGCGGTCCGCACGGTCATCTCCTCGCTGGACGAGAAGCCGATCGACGCGCACGACGTCTACCTGCGCCTGCACCTGCTCTCGCACCGCCTGGTCCGGCCGCACGGCCAGAACCTCGACGGCATCTTCGCCTTCCTCGCCAACGTCGCCTGGACCTCGCTCGGCCCGGTCGCCGTGGACGACCTCGAGAAGGTGCGGCTCAACGCCCGCGCCGAGGGCCTGCACCTGTCCGTGACCTCCGTGGACAAGTTCCCCCGCATGACGGACTACGTCGCCCCGAAGGGCGTGCGTATCGCCGACGCCGACCGGGTGCGGCTCGGCGCGCACCTCGCCGAGGGCACCACCGTCATGCACGAGGGCTTCGTCAACTTCAACGCCGGCACGCTCGGCACCTCGATGGTCGAGGGCCGCATCTCCGCCGGTGTGGTCATCGGCGACGGCTCGGACATCGGCGGCGGCGCCTCCACCATGGGCACCCTGTCCGGCGGCGGCGACGTGCGCATCAGCGTCGGCGAGCGCTGCCTGATCGGCGCCGAGGCGGGCGTCGGCATCGCCCTGGGCGACGAGTGCGTGGTCGAGGCGGGTCTGTACGTCACCGCGGGGACGCGCGTCACGATGCCCGACGGCCAGATCGTCAAGGCCCGTGAGCTGTCCGGCGCCTCCCACATCCTCTTCCGCCGCAACTCCGTCACCGGCACGGTCGAGGCCCGGCCGAACAACGCGGTCTGGGGCGGCCTGAACGAGGTCCTGCACAGCCACAACTGACCTGATTGTCACACCCGTATGCACGTACGGGTTACTCCCCGTGACCCCGGGGTCGTTTTGGCAGATGAACGGGTGGACACAGAGTCCGATCAGACGCCGGGACGACTGACATAAAGGAATGGGGACGGGCGATGACGAACGAGTGGGTGTGGGGCGTGCTGCGCTACGCGGTCGGAGTGATGGGGGTGGTGGCCGTGGTGATGCTGTGCGGGACGCTGGCGGGTTCCGCCCACGCGGACGAGACCAACACCAACTCCCACAACGGCCACCGGTTCGGACTGCTCAACGCCAACACGGGGCAGATCGACGACCCCGCGGAGGACGTGCTGGAGCACTTCCTGCTCCTCGGGGACGGATACGTCTGGGACTGAAGGGTCTCGCTCCGGCGGGCCGGACCGCACGCGTCGTCACGCGTGATGCGGTTCCGGCCCGCTTCTTTGCGTGGTGCGCGCCGTGTCTCCCCCCCGGCGCGCGCCGTACGTCTTCGCGGCGCGTGCCGTGCGCCGGGTCAGGTGGCCACCAGCGCGTCGTGGACCGACCTGAGCCCGTCCGTCGTCGCGCGGTCGGCGGGCGCCAGGGGCGGGCGGACCGGGCCCGCGGGGAGGGACAGGGTGGCGAGGAGGGCCTTGGCCGTGACGGTGCCGGGCAGGCCGTTCGCCATCATCGCCTCGATGAGGGGCGTGAGCCGCTGCTGGAGGTGCGCCGCGCGGGCCGTCAGGCCCGCGTCGAAGGCGTCCAGGACCGCGCGGACGTGGTCGGGGGCGACATTGGCGACCGTGCTGACGCATCCGGCGCCGCCGACGGCGTAGAGGGCGAGGTTGTGCTCGTCGCAGCCCGCGTAGTAGGCGAGGCCGGTGCGGGCGAGGACCTTCTGGGCGGCCAGGAAGTCGTAGGAGCAGTCCTTCACCGCCACGATCCGGGGGTGCTCGGCGAGGCGGAGCAGGGTGTCGGCCTCGATACGGACGCCGGTGCGGGCCGGGATGTCGTAGAGGACCAGCGGGAGGCCCGTGGCGTCCGCGATCCGGCGGAAGTGCGCCTCGACCGCGTCCTGCGGGGGACGGCTGTAGTACGGGGCGACCACCAGCAGGCCGTCGGCGCCGGCCCGCTCGGCCTCGCGGGCCAGTCGGGTGGTGTGCAGGGTGTCGGGGGTGCCGATGCCGGCGACGATCGTGGCGCGGGTGCCGACCGCCTGGCGCACCGCCGCGATGAGGGCGGCCTTCTCCGCGTCCGTGGTGGTGGGGGACTCGCCCGTGGTGCCGGAGAGGACCAGGCCGTCGCAGCCGCGCCCGACCAGGTGGGCGGCCAGTTCCTGGGCACCGTCGAGGTCGAGGGCGCCGGCGGGGGTGAACGGGGTGATCATCGCGCACAGGGTGCGGCCGAAGGGTGGCGTCATGGGGGTAGTCTCGGCCGCTCGGTAGTGAAGTTCCACTTAAATGTTCTGTCCGGTACGGGTAAGCGTTGCTTCATGGATAGGGGGGATGGGTGGGGGGTACCCGGAGAGCCCGACCGAGAGGAGGCAACGTCGTGACCGGAACCATCGATCATCGGCGGGTTCGCGACGAGCACAGCGTGGGCGAGCTCGTCGGGCAGGCCACCGAACAGATCTCACGGCTCGCCCGGCAGGAAGTCGCCCTCGCCAAGGAGGAACTGGCGGAGAAGGGCCGCCGGGCCGGCCGCGGCGGAGGGATGCTGGGCGCGGCGGGTGCGTTCGCCTACGCGGGACTGCTCGCGCTGGCCGCGACGGGTGTCGTCGCGCTCGATCTGGTGCTGCCCCTGTGGGCGGCGGCGCTGATCATCACCGGGGTGCTGTTCGCCCTCGCGGGCCTGCTGGCCCTCGCCGGTCGCGGGCAGTTGCGCCGGGCCACACCGCCCAAGCCCGAACGGACGCTGGGCAGCGTGAAGGCCGATGTGGAGGAGATCAAGGGAAGGGCGCACCGATGACGCACGATATGAGGCGCGCGGGGTCCCATGTCGACGCGAGCGCGGAGAGCGCGGCGGCGGCGCGGGGGGCCAAGGGGCCGGACGAGCTGCGGCGGCAGATCGAGCGGACGCGGCACGAACTCGGCGACACCGTCGAGGAACTGGCGGGCAAGATGGACGTCAAGGGGCGGGCGCGGGCCCGGGCCGACGACCTGCGGGACCGGGCCGGGGCGATGACCGTGCAGCTGCGGAGCAGCGCCGCGCACGCCGGTGAGGTCGGGGCCCGGCAGCGCAAGCCGATCCTCCTGGCCGCCGCGGCGGTGGCGGTGATCGTCGCCATGGGCGTGATGACGCGGCGGCGGCACCGCGGCTGAGCGGATCCGGGTGCCCACAGCCGGTGGGCGGGGCGCGGTGGGGCCGGTCGGGCGGAGGTGCGCCCGGCCGGCCCCTTCGCTTCCCGTGCGGTCGGCGCTTGACCTCAAGTCCGGTTGAGGTCGG
The DNA here is from genome assembly GCF_007829875.1 of Streptomyces capillispiralis. Classification (NCBI taxonomy): domain Bacteria; kingdom Bacillati; phylum Actinomycetota; class Actinomycetes; order Kitasatosporales; family Streptomycetaceae; genus Streptomyces; species Streptomyces capillispiralis. The sequence continues at coordinate 6,184,118 of NZ_VIWV01000001.1, forward strand.
AGGGTGGGGTCGTCACCCACCGACGGAGGAAGCCATGCGTACGACCCGGCAGCCCGACCTCGCCGACCCGCGGATCGGGGCGTCCCTGTTCAGCACCTGGCGGGTGGGCACGCCCGAACGGCAGCGGCAGGCCGTCGAGGCCATCGGACGGACCTGGGAGCGGCGGCCCTGGCCGGCCCGTGATCTGCTCGGCTACCACGTCTACGCGGGCGAGGACGGGGACACGCTGCTGCACTACTCGCAGTGGGCGAGTGAGGGGGCGTACGAGTCGTTCGTGAAGACGCACCGGCAGGAGCGGGTGGACGAGATCGACACCGCCGTGCCGGGGATCGAGCGGGTGGCGCTGCACCGGTACCGGCACTACCGCAGCGGGGTGCGGGACGGCAGCCCGGTGCCCGGGTGCGTGGTGATCGTCGACGTCGAGTTCGAGGGCTCCGACGCCGGACGGCTGCGGAGCTGGACCGACGCCGTCTTCGAGGCGCTGGAGGGTGAGGCCGAGCCGCCCGCGGGCGGCATCTCCGCCCACTTCCACCTCGGGACCGACGGGGACCGGGTGCTCAACTACGCGGAGTGGGAGAGCGCCCGGGCGCACCGGGACGCCCTGGCCGCGCCCGGACCGGGAATCGGGTCGGGGAGCGCCGCGTGGCGCCGGGTGCAGGAGTGGCCCGGGCTGCGGAGCAGCACCGTCCGGCGGTACGTGCACGCGCTCGGGCTCGTGCCCGGCGGGGCCGGCCGAAGGGTTCGGCCGGCCCCGGGCGGGACTACGGACGGAACCGCAGGACCTGCGGGTCGTGGTCGCTGATCTGGTCGTGGAACTCGGCGTTGAGGTGCACGCTGTCGTAGCTGAACGCGTGCGAGCGGCGGATTGACGGGCTGATCAGGATCTGGTCCAGGGCCTGGCTGTTGCCCTGGTAGACGTACGAGTAACGCTCGGACTTCGGAAGGGACTTGATGGCCGACCAGAGGGTGCCGTCGCCCTCGAGGAGGTCGGTCGTGGTGGAGAACTCGAAGTCGTTGATGTCGCCGAGGACCACGACGTCCGCGTTCTTCTGCGCCTTGAGGATCTTCGCGGTGAAGTCGTGGACGGCCCGCGCCTGGAGGTGGCGCTGCTCCTCCGAGCCGCGGGACGGCGGCTGGTACTGCGAGGTCAGGCCCTGGTCGCCGCCCTTGGACGCGAAGTGGTTGGCGATCACGATCACCGTGCGCCCGCGGAAGACGAACTCCCCGGCCAGCGGCTTGCGGCTGTTGTCGAAGGCCGCGGACGCCGGGTCGACGCGGCCCGGCGAGAGCGTCAGGGCCGCCTTGCCGCGGACCTTGGTGACGTCGACCGGGGTGGTGGCGTCACCGCCGGCCCGGTCGGTGAAGGAGACGCGGTCCGGGTTGAAGAGGAAGACCTGGCGGATGTTGCCGCCGGGCTGGCCGCCGTCGGCCTTGTCGGCCGGGTCGACCGAGCGCCAGTCGTAGCGCGGGCCGCCCGCCGTCTCGATGGCGTCGATGAGCGCGGCCATCGTCCGGTCGGCCGCCACCGTGCCGTCGTCGGTGGCGCCGTTGTTGTCCTGGATCTCCTCCAGGGACACGATGTCGGGCGACTGCAGGTTGTTCACGATCGCGGCGGCGTGCGCGGCGAAGGTGTCGTCGGAGGGGTCGAGGTTCTCGACGTTGTAGGTGGCGACCGCCAGTTCGCCGGCGCGCTGCTCGCGGGTGGTCTCCCGCCGCAGGCCGCCGTCCTGGAGCGTGCCGAGTTCGGCGGCCACGAGGGTGTAGCCGCCGTACTGGTTGTAGTCCAGCGGGCCCGAGGTGGTGCCGGCGAGGGTGTCGCCGACGTTCGCGTCCGGGAAGTCGGCCGCCCTGCCCAGCGACTGGATCTGGAGCCGGCCGGTGTTCTGGGCGTCGTAGGAGCCGTAGACCGTGCCGCCGCGGTGGTTGCGGTGCTCGTCGGGCTTCACCGTGACCCAGAGTTCCGTGTACGGGTCGGTGGCGCCCACCACCCGGGTGTCGGAGACCCGGACGTTCATGCCCTCCAGGGACTCGTAGTGGTCCAGGGCGTACTCGGCGGGGCGCAGCGGGAGCGCGTTGACCGAGCCGTTCGGCGACGCCGTGTAGGCGTCCGGGACGGACCGCTCGTCGATCGTGACCGCGGCCGGGACCTCGTTGCCGCCGGAGACGACCGTGAAGGTCGGACGCGTGATCTCCGTCAGGGACTGGTTGCCGGAGGACGTGCCGCCGGGGACGTACTCCGAGACCGTGCCGGACACCGTGACGGCGTCGCCGACCGCCACCCCCTTCGGCGTGGAGCCGGTGAAGACGAAGACGCCCTCGCTGGTGGCGGGGTCGGCGTCCGGGGCGGGGTCCTGGATCCAGAAGCCGCGGGACGAGCCGTAGGTGCGGATGCCGGTGACGATCCCGGTCACGTCGGTGACCTGCTCGCCGGCGTACGGCGAGATGCGGGTGTCGCCCTGGAGGTCATGGATGCGCACGGTCTCCGCGTGCGCGGGCGACGTGAGGACGACGGTGGACGCCGCGGAGCACACGGCGGCGACGGTGAGCGCGGCGAGACGCGCGGACGACTTGCTCGGCAACGGATTTCCCTCCGGGGACGTGATCTGCGCCGGGAGGAGGGTGGAGCGTGCGTCACTCCCGGTCTACGCGCGTCAATCTCCAGCCTGGTCACGCCACTTGTCAAGGTTTCGGCCATGTACGGCCGCTGAAGGGGAGATGAAGCGGGCGGCATGGGTGGAAATCCGTCTAGGCTGAGCGGCTGAGTCGTAAGAGGCGCCCTAGGAGAAACAGCCGATGTCAGACAGCTCCATCATGCCCCCGGCGCGGCTGCACCCCGAAGCGGAGCTGGCGCGCGACGCCCTGTCCACCCCGCTGCTGTCCCGGGCCGCCCGGCTCGCCCGCTGGGCCGGCCCCGGCACCCGGGTGGACGCCGGCGGCAGCCTCGTCGAGGAGCAGATTCCGGCCGCCGCCGCGGAGCTCGGGCTGACCGGCGAGGACGCCGCGGCCGACGCCTCCGAGGCCTGGCGGGTCGCCGTGGACACCGGGCTCGTCGAGGTGGTCGACGAGGAGGAGGGGACGGTCGCCGCGGGCGCCGGCCCGGCACTGCTCACCGGGGGCTCGCCGCAGGACGTGCTCGGGGTGTGGCTCACCGCCCTGGAGACGGTGCTCGCCGACGCGAGCGTCCCCGACCTCGGCGGGCTGGTCGACGCCATCGCCGAGGGGGACGGCTCCGGCGAACTCGACCTCGGCGCGCTGGACTGGCAGCCGGAGGCCGAGGCGGAGTTCCTCGACGCGGTGCTGGGCAACCTGTACCTGCTGACCGTCGGCGAGGAGGGGCCCGGCGCCGCCATGGTGCCGCTGCCCGCCCTGGCCGCCTCCGTGATCGTGCCCGGTGACATGGCGGAGCCCACCGACGACGTCCTCGAGCAGGTGTCCGACGCGATGATGCGGCTGGACGACCGGTTCCGGATGCTGGAGCCGATCGGGCTCGTGGAGTACCGGCCGGTCGACGAGGCGCTGATGGCCGACGGCGACGAGGAGCCCGCGGCGCCGCTGGACGACACCGACGTCGCCCGGTACGGCATGGTGCGGCTGACCCCGCTCGGACTGTACGGACTGCGCGCCCGGCTGCTGGAGGCCGGCTTCCAGGCCCCGGTCGTCGGCGACCTCGCGGACAAGGGCGCGGACGCGCTGCTCGACGGCACGGCCGTCTTCCCGTCGGCGGCGGCCCACGCGGAGACCGAGCACTGGCTGTCCCGGCGCGAACCGCTCGCCGCTGCGCGGGAGTTGCTGGCCGCGGCCCGGGGCGCCGACGAGGGCGCGCCGCTGCGCAGGCTGCGCTGCCAGCAGGCGCTGTCGCTGGTCGGCGCCTCGGCGGAGCCCGCGCTGCGCGAGGTGCTCGACGACGCCGAACTCGGCGGCCTGGCCCGGGTGTGGCTGGCCGAGCACGGGGCGGCGGACGTGCCGCCGCCGTCCCAGGCGATGATCTTCTGGCTGACCATCGACACGGTGGCCGCCCAGCTCGCGGCCGAGGGCAACTCCGAGGAACTGCGCTCCCTGGTGGAGGGACTGGCCGGCCGGCACAGCGGCTTCTTCGCCGCCGCCTGGCGGGTGGACCACCCGGCCACGGCGGACGTGCTGGAGGCCATGGGACGCCTCCACCCGGACAAGAAGATCGCCAAGGAGGCGCGGAAGGCGGCGTTCAAGGCGCGGTCGCAGTCCCCGCACGGCAGCTGACCCGACCTCGCGCGGCGGCCGCGGGGAAGCGCGCGGTTCACGGAAGCGAGAACCGGTGGGCCCCTCGGCGTTCAACCGGTGTTCAGGGACGGGCGGGAGCGTGGCGGGCGAACGGGGTCCGCCACCCTCCACGGCCTATCCACCGTCACAGGAGACAGCATGTCGCTCACCCGCAGGGACTTCGCCAGAACGTCCGCGATCGCCGGTGCCGGCGTCGCGCTGGCGGGCAGTGTCGGCGCCCTCGCCTCCGCGCCCAACGCCCTCGCGTCCGCCGACACCGAGACCGCGGACGAGCACGCCGAGGACACGGCGGACCGGCACGGGGGCGTCGGCTACGGGCCGCTCGTCCCGGACCCGGCCGGGCTCCTCGCCCTGCCCGCGGGATTCACCTACCGCGTCCTCACCCACACCGGCAGGACCCGCCTGGAGTCGGGCGAGTTCACGCCCGCCGAGCACGACGGCACGGCCGCCTTCCCCGGCCCGCGCGGCACCACCCTCCTGGTCAACAACCACGAGATGGACGGCCCCCGCGACGAGGTCGAGTTCCCGGTGCCGCTCGTCGAGGGCCTCGTCTACGACCCGGCCGCACCCGGCGGCTGCACCGTCGTCGAAGTCCGCCCCGACGGCGGCGTCGCCGAGTGGGTCGGCATCGCCGGCACCGCCAACAACTGCGCCGGCGGCAGCACCCCCTGGGGCACCTGGCTCACCTGCGAGGAGAACTCCGACCGGGCCGGCGAGAACGGCATGACCAAGGACCACGGCTACGTCTTCGAGGTCGACCCCGCCGACCGGCGCGCCAACCGCGACCCCAAGCCGTTGAAGTTCTTCGGCCGCTACGACCACGAGGCCGTCGTCATCGACACCAAGCGCGGCCACGCCTACCTCACCGAGGACGCCGACGAGCCCAACGGCCTCTTCTACCGCTGGACCCCGCCGGAGGGCTTCCGCTACGGCCCCGGCACGCTGCGCAACCTCGCCGACGACGCCGGCGTCCTCCAGGCGCCCAAGTGCTACGACTCCGGCGGCCGGTACGTCGACGACCTGTCCCGCGCCACGAGGACCGGCACCGTGTACGGCGTCGACTGGGTCGACGTGCCCGACCGGGACGCCCGCGAGGTCGCGGTCCGCGAGCAGTTCGGCGAGGGCGAGGTCACCCGCGCCCGCAAGCTGGAGGGCATGTGGTGGGGCGACGGCGGGGCGTACATCGTCGCCTCGTACGCCCGTGACGAGAGCCCCGTCCAGCACGACGGACAGGTCTGGTTCTACGACCCCAAGCGCCGCACCCTCACCCTGAAGGTGCTGCTCGGCGTCAACCGGAACCCGGCCGAGGACGGCGCCTTCGACGGCCCCGACAACATCACCGTCTCCCCGTACGGCGGGCTGATCATCGCCGAGGACGGCGAGGGCGTGCAGCACCTGTTCGGCGCCACCGACAGCGGACGCACCTACCCGATCGCCCGCAACGAACTGAACATCGGCACCGAGGAGGAGCCCGAGTTCAGCGAGTTCACCGGCGTCACCTTCTCGCCCGACGGCAGGACCCTCTACGCCAACATCCAGGAACCGGGCATCATGCTCGCCATCACCGGGCCCTGGAAGCGGCAGAAGCGCGGCTGACCTCCCGGCCCGGGAACCTCCCCGCCCGCCCTCGATAGGCTACGGGGAGGGTCCCCGGGGGCGAGGAGTGACTGATGGCCCAGGTCAGGCCCATGCGCGCGGACGCTCGGCGCAATCACGAGCGGTTGCTGAAGGTGGCGGTGGAGGCCTTCGCCACGTACGGCGAGGGCGCCTCGCTCGACGACATCGCCAAGCGGGCCGGTGTCGGCTCCGGCACGCTCTACCGGCACTTCCCGACCCGCCGGGCGCTGCTGGAGGCCGCCTACGTCGACCGGATCGAGTCGATCGCGGCGCGCGCCGCCGAGCTGGGCGAGCGGCTGCCGCCCGGTGAGGCGCTGGTGGAGTGGCTGAACGAGCTGGGCGCCGGGATGATCCAGCTCCGCGGGCTGCGGGTGCTGCTCGGCACGGCGGTCGGGGGCGGCACGCCCGCGGGCGACGCCACCGACTGCTGCGATCCGCTGCTGCGGGCCGTGGCCCGGCTGGTCGGGGCGGCCGTGGAGGCGGGCGCGGTGCGGGCGGACGTCGAGCCGGTCGACGTGCTGCGGCTGGCCCACGGCGTGGCGACGGCCTCGGAGCTGGCGGGCGGGGAGGGCGCGCACGTCCGCCGCTACCTGGAGCTGCTGATGACGGGGCTGCGGGCGTAGGCCGGGCGCCCCCTCGGTCGTGGGGGCGCCCTTCGGTCCCGCGGGGGTGCTCAGAGGGCCTGGGCGGCCGGCTTCACCATCCCGCGGACGGTGCGGGACTTCACGAAGTCGCCCATCGCGGTCATCTCCCACTCGCCGGAGTACTGGCGGATCAGCTTCGCCATCATCACGCCCGTCTGCGGCTCGGCGCTCGTGAGGTCGAAGCGGACCAGTTCCTCGCCGGTGGTGGCGTCCAGCAGGCGGCAGTACGCCTTGGCCACCTCGGTGAACTTCTGCCCGGTGAAGGAGTTGACCGTGAAGACCAGGCCGCTGACCTCCTGGGGGAGACGGCCGAGGTCCACGGTGATCACCTCGTCGTCGCCGCCGCCCTCGCCGGTGAGGTTGTCGCCGGAGTGGCGGATCGCGCCGTTCACGATCTGGAGCTTGCCGAAGTAGCAGCTGTCGATGTGGTTGCGCTGCGGGCCGTAGGCGATGACGGAGGCGTCGAGGTCGATGTCCTTGCCGCGGTAGGCGGGCTCCCAGCCGAGGCCCATCTTGACCTGGGAGAGCAGCGGGCGGCCGCCCTTCATCAGGGAGACGGTCTGGTTCTTCTGGAGGCTGACCCGGCCCTTGTCGAGGTTGATCTTCCCGGTGCCGGGGGCGGCGGCGGGCGGGGCGGCCGGGGGCGCGGCGGGGGCGGTGGCGGGCATGGGGGGTGCCTGCGGGGCGGCCGGCTGGGCCGGGGCGGCGGGCTCCTCGACCGTGACACCGAAGTCGGTGGCGATGCCGGCCAGGCCGTTGGCGTATCCCTGGCCGACGGCGCGGGCCTTCCAGGCGCCGTTGCGCAGGTAGATCTCGATGATCACCAGCGCGGTCTCGCTGCCGAGCCGCGGGGGTGTGAAGGTGGCGAGGACGGCGTTGTCGTCCGCGCTGCGGAGGGTGGCGGTCGGTTCGATGCCCTGGAAGGTCTGGCCCGCGGCGTCCGGGCTGGCGGTGACGACGATCTTCTCGATGCCGGGCGGCAGGGCCGCGGTGTCGACCGTGATGGCGTCCGGGGCGGTGCCGCCGCCGGAGCGGTGGGTCACGCCGGGGCCGGCGGGCTGGTTGTAGAAGATGAAGTCGTCGTCGGAGCGCACCTTGCCGTCGGCGGTGAGCAGCAGGCCCGAAACGTCGAGCCGCACCGGGGCGGCGACGTCCACCGTCACGCGGGCGGTGGGGAGGGGGATGTTCGAGCCGGGGGTCATAGCTGTCATGCCGGGTGAACGAGCGGGGGCGTTTTACCGTTCCCTTACCTGGTCCGATCGGGCCGGGACGTCGCCCCGGCCGCCCCTTCCCGTCCCGTCCCGGGGGCGGTGCCCCGGACCGCGGTCGGCCCGCGGCCTCGTACGCGGACGCCGGACGGGCTGGCGGGGGACCAGTCCGTCCGGCGTCCGACGGGGCGGGCGCCGCCCTCCGGGAGGGAAGGGCGGCGCGGGCGGGGAACCCTACGGCACCACCACGATCTTCCTGCCCACGCCCGCGGCGAACTGCTCCAGCGCCTGCGGGTAGCGGTCCAGCGGGATGCGGTCGCTGATGAAGACGTCCGGGTCGAGCACGCCGTTCGCGAACAGCTCCGCCGCCCGCTCGAAGCTGTGCAGCACGGCCATCGAACCCGTGATGGTGATCTCCTGGTTGTAGATCCGGTACGGGTCGATCGTCACGCGCGTCGCGTAGTCGGCGACACCGAACTGGAGGAAGGTGCCCGCCTTGGCCACCCGGTCCAGACCGTCCTGGATCGCCGCCGCGTTGCCGGTCGCGTCGATGACGAGGTCCCAGCCCTGGGGGCGGTCCAGCTCGTCCGGGGTGGCGGCCGACGCCGAGACGCCCAGCTTTCGGGCGGTCTCCAGACGCGTCGGGTTGAGGTCCACCATGTCCACGCTGGCCGCGCCGGTGCGCTTGGCCAGCTCCAGCATCATCAGCCCCATGGTTCCGGAGCCGTAGATCAGCACATGGGCGCCGAGGCGGGACTGGAGCACGTCGTAGCCGCGCACCGCGCAGGAGAGGGGCTCGATCAGCGCCGCGTCCTGGGTGCGGACGTGCTCGGGGAGCTTGACGCAGTTCGCCACCGGGGCCATCGCGTACTGGGCCGCGCCGCCGGCCGTGGTGACACCGATCGCCGCCCAGCGTTCGCAGAGGTTGTTGTGGCCGTTGCGGCAGTAGCGGCACTCGTAGCAGTAGAGGGAGGGGTCCACCGCGACCTGGTCGCCGACCGCGACCTCCGTGACCTGGGCACCGACGGCGACCACCTCGCCGGCGAACTCGTGCCCCGGCACGATCGGGAGCTTCGGGGCGAACTCGCCCTGGAGGATGTGCAGATCGGTGCCGCACAGACCGCAGGCCGCGACCTCGACGACGACGTCACGCGGCCCGGGCGTCGGGTCGGGGACCTCGGTGACGACGGCCTTCCCCACGGACTCGATGACGGCGGCCTTCATTTCACGGCTCCCAACGACAGGCCCTGGACGAGTTTGTCCTGGGCGGCGAACCCCGCGGCGAGCACCGGCAGGGAGATGACGAGCGACGCGGCGCACACCTTGGCCAGGAACAGGCCCTGGCTGGTGATGAAGCCGGTCAGGAAGACGGGGGCGGTCTCGGCCACCACGCCCGTCAGGACCCTGGCGAACAGCAGTTCGTTCCAGCTGAAGATGAAGCAGATGAGGGAGGTCGCCGCGATGCCGGGGAGCGCGATGGGCGCGACCACCCGGGCCAGGATCGTCGGCAGCTTCGCGCCGTCCACCCGCGCGGCCTCGATGATCGCGACCGGGACCTCGGCGAGGAAGGACTGCATCATCCACACCGCGATCGGCAGGTTCATGGAGGTGTAGAGGAGGACCAGCAGCCAGATGTTGTCGAGCATGTCCGTGTTCTTGGCGAACAGGTAGATCGGCAGCAGACCGGCCACGACGGGCAGCATCTTGGTGGAGAGGAAGAAGAAGAGGACGTCCGTCCACTTCTTCACCGGGCGGATGGACAGCGCGTAGGCCGCCGGGAGGGCCAGCAGCAGGACCAGCAGCGTCGAGGCGACGGACGCCACGGCGGAGTTGATCAGGGCCGGCCAGGGGCTCGCACCGCCGCCCGCGCCGAAGAACTCGCGGTAGCCGTCGAGGGTGAGGGCGGCGGTGAAGGACGGCGGGTTGGTGGCCGCGTCCGCCTCGGAGTGGAAGGACGTCAGGGCCATCCAGGCGATGGGCAGGAAGAACACGATTCCGGCCAGCCAGGCGACCAGACCAAGACCCGCTCCGTTGCGGAACCGGCCGCGGGTGCGTACGGCGATGCTGCTCATGCGCGGGACACCTCCTCGCGGAACAGGGACGACACCACGCGCAGGGCGAAGGTCGCGATGATGATCGAGCCGATGACGACCAGGACGCCGGCCGCCGAGGCGAGGCCGTTCTCGTGGGCCTGGTAGAAGGTCTGGTAGACGGTGTAGGGCAGGTTGGCGGTGCCCAGACCGCCGGACGTGATCGTGAAGACCGCGTCGAAGTTCTGCACGATGTAGATCGAGCCGAGCAGGGCGCCCAGTTCGAGGTAGCGGCGCAGGTGGGGCAGGGTCAGGTGGACGAAGATCTGCCAGTCGCTCGCGCCGTCGACCCGGGCCGCCTCCAGCTGCTGCTGGTCCCGGCTCTGCAGTCCGGCGAGCAGGATCAGCATCATGAACGGGGTCCACTGCCACACCAGCGAGGCCTCGACGGCGAGCAGCGGGGTGTTGCTGATCCAGTCGGGCTGGGGGCCGCCGACGTAGTGCAGCAGGCCGTTGAGGAGGCCGTACTCCGGGTTGTAGAGGACGTGCTTCCACAGCAGGGCCGCCGCCACCGGGACCACCAGGAAGGGGGCGATGAGCAGGGTGCGGACGATGCCACGGCCGCGGAACCTGCGGTCCAGCAGCAGGGCGAGGAGCAGTCCGAGGACGAGGCTGGCGAGCACCACCGCGACGGTCAGCAGGATCGTCGTCCAGACGGACTTGCGCAGCGCCGCGTCGGTGAGGACCTCCTGGTAGTTCTCGAAGCCGGCGAAGTGCCGGGCGTCGGGATACAGGGAGTTCCAGTCGAAGAAGGAGATCACCAGGGTCGCCACGAAGGGCAGCTGGGTGACCGCGATCATGAAGATCAGGGCGGGCAGCAGGGGCGCCCGGGTGGCCCAGGCGCGCAGCCGGGCGGAGGGCGGGCGGGGGGTGGAGCGGGTCTCCGGTGCGGCCACGGGGGCCGTTGTCGTGGCGGTCATCGTCCCTCGTACTCCTCGGAGATCTCTTCTGCGAGCTGCTGGGACTTCTTCAGGGCCGATTCGACGGACTGGCGTCCGGCGATGGCCGCGCTGATCTCCTGGGAGACCTTGGTGCCGAGGTCGGTGAACTCGGGGATGCCGACGAACTGGATGCCGGGCGCCGGGCGGGGCTGGACGCCGGGGTCGTCGGGCCGGGCCTTCTCGATGGCCTCCTTGGTCATCTCCTGGAAGGCGGCGGCCTCCGCGCGGTAATCGGGGTTGGAGTAGGTGGAGGCGCGCTTGCCGGCCGGGATGTTGGACCAGCCGAACTCCTCGCCGACCAGCTGCTCGTACTCCTTGCTGGACGCCCAGGAGACGAACTTCCAGGCGTTGTCGGGGTTGCGGGAGGCGTTCTGGATGCCCCAGGCCCAGGTGTAGAGCCAGCCGGACGACTCGGTCTTCTCCACGGGCGCGGGGGCGTAGCCGACCTTGCCCTGGACGGGGGACTTGGCGGCCTCCAGGGAACCGGCCGCGGAGGTGGCGTCGTACCACATGGCGACCTTGCCCTGGGTCATGTTGTTCAGGCACTCGGCGAAGCCGGCCTGGGCGGCGCCGGACTCACCGTGCTCACGGACCAGGTCGACATAGAACTTCGTCGCCTTCTCGAACTCGGGGGAGTCGAGGCGGGCCTTCCAGTCCTTGTCGAACCAGGTGCCGCCGAAGGTATTGACCACGGTGGTGAGCGGGGCCATCACCTCGCCCCAGCCGGGCAGGCCGCGCAGGCAGATGCCCTTCATGCCCGGTTCGGCGCCGTCGAGTTCGGCGGCGAGGCCGGCCACCTGCTGCCAGGTGGGCTTCTCGGGCATGGTCAGGCCCTCCTTCTCGAAGATGTCCTTGCGGTACATCAGGAAGGAGGACTCGCCGTAGAAGGGCTGGCCGTAGAGCTTGCCGTCGTCGCCGGTGAGGGACTGGCGCATCGGCTTGAGGACGTCCTGCTCGTCGTACGCCTTGTCCTTGGCGACGTAGGGGTCCATCTCCTTGAGCCAGCCGTTGCGGGCGTAGATGGGGATCTCGTAGTTGGACAGCGTGGCCACGTCGTACTGGCCGGCCTGGTTGGCGAAGTCCTGGCTGATCTTGTCGCGGACGTCGTTCTCCGGCAGCACGGTGAAGTTCACCTTGATACCGGTGTCCTTGGTGAAGTGCTCGGCGGTCAGCTTCTGCAGTTCGACCATCTGCGGGTTGTTGACCATCAGGACGTTGACGGAGTCACCGCCGGATCCTGCCCCGCCCGCTCCGACCCAGCAGCCGGAGAGCAGCGGGGCGAGCAGCGTCCCTGCGGCGACCGCGGCGAGTGTGGCTCGCGGCGGCCTCCGTCGGCTCTGGGTTCGCATGGATCGCTCCTGGACGTATAGGGGGATTGCGGGGCGTAACCGGGCATGGCTCCGCCCCGGAGGGATGTGAATCATGTGGTGATGTACCGACCTGCTGAATGCGGCTCAGACCCGGATGACCTGGGGTCCGAGCAGGGAGTAGCGGTGGGCCTCGGCGGCCGGCAGCAGGGTGCTCGTGACGATCGCCTCCAGCGCGCCGACCTCGGCGAACCGGCAGAAGCTGACCGCCCCGAACTTGGTGTGGACGCCGGCGAACACCACCCGGCGGGCGGCCCGGACCGCCTGTGCCTTGACCTCGCTGACCGCCGGGTCGGGCGTGGTCAGACCGTGTTCGCGGGAGATGCCGTTGGCGCCGATGAACGCCAGGTCGATGACGAAACCGGAGAGCATCTTCGTCGTCCAGTGGTCGACGGTGGCGAGGGTCCCGGAACGGACCCGGCCGCCGAGCAGCAGGACGGACGCGGTGCCGCTCTCCGCGAGCGCGCCCGCGACCGGGAGGGACGCGGTGACCACGGTGAGCGGCCGGTCGGTGGGCAGGGCCTCGGCGATGAGCTGGGGGGTGAAGCCCTCGTCGACGAAGACCGTCTCCGCGTCCCCGAGCAGCTCGGCCGCGGCGGTGGCGACCCTGCGCTTCTCGGGCACGTGGCTGGTGGCACGGAAGGCGAGGGTCGTCTCGAAGCCGGCGCTCTCCACGGGGTAGGCGCCGCCGTGGGTGCGGCGCACCAGACCGTGGTCCTCCAGTGCGCGCAGATCCCGTCGTACGGTCTCCTTGGCCACGCCCAGTTCGACGGCGAGCGCCGTGACGTCGACCGAACCGGTGGCGCGCGCCACCCGCACGATCTCCCGCTGGCGCTCTTCGGCCGTCCTGTTGCTCATGGACGGACACCTGCTTCCTGATCTCACTGCCCGTTCGGGCCCGGTGGGGCCCATGCAGGAAGTTCTACAGCGGGTGCTCGGTGCTGACCAGGCCTGTTGGGAACCCGGTCCTGCCCGGTTGTGCCCGTTCGACCCGGGCCGTGCCTGGCCCGGACCAGGAAAAGGGCGGGTGGGCGCGGCGAAGCGGGCAGTGGGTCTGCCCGTTTGGGGTGTCGAACGGGTCCGTTCGATGCCCGCACGCCGGTGCGACCGTCCATTTCACGCCGACCGGGCGCGCGGAGGCGTGGGGAAGTCGTGTGCGGTGGGGGCGCGTGAGGTGGACGCCGTGGGGGCGTCCGGTGGGTGCTCAGTACGGCCAGATGGGCGGGTCGGTGACGAAGTGGCCGCCCAGGCGGGCGTGCGCCGGGTTGTCCGGGTCCAGTTCGCCCTGCTCGGCGATCAGCTTCTCGGCGAACACCTCGGAGTCGTCCTGCGGTGCGTAGCCGAGCGCCCGCGCGGAGGTGAGGTCCCACCACAGGCGGGTGTTGGCGGAGGAGCCGTGGACCACGGTGTGGCCGACGTCCTCGGCGGTCAGGGCCGCGTGGAAGAGGCGGGCGCCGTCGGCGGGGCTCATCCACACCGAGAGCATGCGCACGCTCGTCGGTTCGGGGAAGCAGGAGCCGATGCGCACGGAGACGGTCTCGATGCCGTGCTTGTCCCAGTAGAGCTGGGCCAGGTCCTCGCCGAAGCACTTGGACAGGCCGTAGAAGGTGTCCGGGCGGCGCGGGGTGTCGACCGGGATCAGCGGGTCGTCGCCCCGCGGGCGCGGGGTGTAGCCGACGGCGTGGTTGGAGGAGGCGAAGACGATGCGCCGGACGCCCTCCTCGCGGGCGGCCTCGTACAGGTTGTACGTGCCCTCGATGTTGGCCTTGAGGATCTTGTCGAAGGAGGCTTCCAGGGAGATGCCCGCGAGGTGGATGATCGCGTCGACGCCGCGGACCGCCTCGCGCACGGCCTCGCGGTCGGCGAGGTCGGCGACGACCGCGTCCGGCTCGCCGTCGATCGGGCGCAGGTCGAGCAGGCGCAGCGCGTAGCCGTGGTCCGGGAGCAGGCCCCGCATCAGGGTGCCGAGTCCTCCGGCGGCGCCGGTGAGCAGAACGGTGCGGGGAGCGGGCATCCTCGGGTCTCCTTGCATCGCCGGCCGGGCGGCCGTACATATGGGCGTGCGTGTACATGGGCGCACGGCATTCATATTCGTGGACACGCTAAGGAGGTGGGGTGTGACCCGTCAAGTGTGCCGCGACTTCCCGCGGAACGCGAGAATCCGCTGGTGTGTGGTGGGTTGCGGTGCTTGACCGTGGTCCCCGGGGCGTCTTAGCGTGTACATGTTCAGGAATATGGACGTGAATCATGAATATGGACCTGGGAGAGCTTGTGACGCCAGCCCCTCTCGCCGCCCGACTCGGTGTCCCCAGCGGGCCGTTGTTCTTCCCGGTCACCGCCTACGGGCCCGACGGCGCCGTCGACCCCGACACCTACCGGCTGCACGTGCGGCGCGGGGTGGAGGCCGGAGCCGCCGCCGTCTTCGCCTGCTGCGGCACCGGTGAGTTCCACGCGCTGACGCCCGAGGAGTTCGAGACCTGCGTACGGGCCGCCGTGGAGGCCGCCGAGGGACGCGTCCCGGTCGTCGCCGGCGCCGGCTACGGCACGGCGCTCGCCGTGCGCTACGCCCGGCTGGCCGAGCGCGCCGGGGCCGACGGACTGCTCGCCATGCCGCCGTACCTGGTCCGGGCGGCGCAGGAGGGACTGCTGCGGCACTACCGGGAACTCGCCGCCGCCACCTCCCTGCCGGTGATCGTCTACCAGCGGGACAACGCCGTCCTCACCCCGCGGACCGTCGTCGAACTGGCCCGCACCGACGGCATCATCGGCTTCAAGGACGGCCACGGCGACCTCGACCTGATGCAGCGGACCGTCAGCGCCGTGCGCACCGAGGTACCCGGGGACTTCCTCTACTTCAACGGACTGCCCACCGCCGAGCTGACCCAGCTCGCCTACCGCGGCATCGGCGTCCCCCTCTACTCCTCCGCGGCGTTCTGCTTCGCCCCCGAGATCGCCCTCGCCTGCCACACCGCCTTCCGCACCGGCGACGACGCCACCGCGAACCGGCTGATCGACGGCTTCTACCGGCCGTTCGCCAACCTGCGCGCCCAGGGCCCCGGCTACGCCGTCTCCCTGGTCAAGGCCGCCGTACGGATGCGCGGCCTCGACGTGGGGGAGGTGCGGCCGCCGCTGCACGAACCGTCCGGGGATCATGTCGAGCAACTCGCCCGGCTGATCGAGCGGGGACAGGCACTGCTGGAGGAGGACCGGTGAAGGCGTCGGCATTCGTCTACCCCTGGGACGTCAACGGGGACCCGGAGGCGCCCGCGCGGATCGCCGCGCTCGGCACGGCGCAGGTCACGCTCGCCTCCGCCTACCACTCCACGCGCGCCCTGACCCCCCGCCATCCGCGCCACCGCGTCGTCACCGCCGAACACGCGGCCGTGCTCTACCCGGTGGACGACCGCTGGTCCGGGCGCACCCTGCGCCCGTACGCGGCCGGCGACTGGGCGCCGGGCGACGCCTTCGGCGAGGCCGCCGCCGCGCTCGCGGACGCCGGTCTCGACGTGCACACCTGGGTGGTGCTCGCGCACAACTCCCGCCTGGGCGCCGAGCATCCGGACACCTCGGTGGTCAACGCCTACGGCGACCGCTACCCGTGGGCGCCGTGCATCGCGCAGCCCGCCACCCGCGCCTACCTGACCTCGCTGGCCGCCGAGGCGGCGGTGCGTCCCGGGGCGAGCGGCACCGAACTGGAGTCCCTCGGCTGGTACGGGCTGGCCCATCTGCACGCCCACGACAAGACCGCCGGGGTCGGGCTCGGGGACGCCGGGCAGTACCTGATGTCCCTGTGCTTCTGCCCGGCCTGCCGCGACGGCTACGCCGCCCAGGGCCTGGACGCCGGTGAACTGGCCGCCGCCGTACGGGCCGCGCTGGAACCGGTGTGGCGCGGCGCCCCCTCCGACGGCGGCTGGGCGGGGGTCGAGAAGCTGCTCGGCGAGGCGCCGGCGCACGCCACGCGCGCCTGGCGCGACCTGACCGCCCGCACGCTGCAGGAGGCGGCGGTCACCGCCGTACGACGGGCCGCGCCCGAGGGGTTCCAGGTGCTGCTGCACGCCGATCCGGTCTCCCACCACTGCGGCGCCAACGCGGGTGTCGACCCCGCGCACATCCTCTCCGTCGCCGACGGCGTGGTCGTGCCCTGCACCGGAGGGGCCGGCCTGCTGACGCCGTTCGCCGCGCAGCACCGCGAGGGCGCCGTCCTCGCCGCCAACTTCACCGTGGTCTCCGGCATGGGCGGCAGCCCCGCCACCCTCGCGGCCGACGCGTCCGAGGCCCTCCGCCTGGGCGCCACCGAACTGCGCCTCTACCACGCCGGGCTGGCGTCGGACGAGGACCTGGAGGCGGTGCGGGGGGCCCTCGCCGGGCTGTGAGGTGAGGGGGCGCGTGCCGGGGCGGGCGGCTCCGGGGGCGCCTGGGGCCCGGTGGGCTCCGGCCGGGGCGGGCGCCGGGGCATGGCGGCTCCAGGGGCGTGCCGGGGGCCGTGTCACGTCGGGCTGCCGTCGGACGGGGTGCCGGACGCGGCGGGCTCGGGGTGTGCCGGGTCGGCGTGCCGCAGGGTTGCCGCCGTCGCGGCCAGGGCGCATCCGAGGGCGGCCAGCGGCAGCCGGTGGCCGACGAGTTCGACCAGGGCCGCGCCCGCCGCCAGGCCCAGCACGTTCGGGGCGAACACCAGGGTGTTGGCGGTGGCGGTGACCCGGCCCAGCAGCGGACCCGGGGTCGCCCGCTGCACGGCGGTCAGCGTGGCGATCAGCACCGCCGGCAGGCCCGCCCCGATGGCCGCGCTGCACGCCCACGCCAGCGGGTCCGACGGCACCGCGCGCAGCGCCACCGCGGCGGCCAGGAGGGCGATGCCGTACGCCGCGAAGCGCCGTGCGCCGACACGGCGCAGGGCCGGGCCGGCGAGCACCCCGACGGTCACCGACCCGGCGCCCTGCACGGCGTAGAGCACACCGGCGTACGCGGGGGAGTGGCCGAGGTCGTCGACCACCGCGTGGACGAGCGCGCCGCTCAGCCCCGCGCACAGCATCGTGGCGCCGCCCGCCCGCACCAGCGGGCGCAGCCCCGGATGCGACCACAGGAAGCGGGCGCCCTCGACCGTCCGCGCCCGGCGGCTGCCCGCCGGCGGCACGGGACGGTCCGCCGGGACGCGCAGGAACGCGTAGACGACGGCGGCGAGCAGGAAGGTGAGCGCGTCCAGGAGGGCCACGCCGGGCCCGCCGTACGCGGCGTACAGGCCCGCTCCCGCCAGCGGGGCCAGCAGCTTCACGCCCTCGTTGGCGGTCATCCGCAGCCCGTTGAAGTCGCCGAGCAGCGAGCGGTCCACGGCGGTCGCGATCAGCGCGGACTCGGCCGCGTCGTGGACGACGCCCGCCGCGCCGTACACGCACAGCACCGCGTACAGCAGCCACAGCACGTGCGGCGGGTCCACGGCGCACAGCGTCAGCAGGAGCGCCGCCATGAGCAGGCTCGCGCCGATCAGCAGCGGCTTGCGGCGGGTCCGGTCGGCGAGCGTGCCCAGCAGCGGGCCGGCCAGGGTGGGCGCCCACATCGCCAGCATGCACAGGGCCGCCAGGCCGTCCGAGCCGGTGAGGTCCTTCACCCACACTCCGGAGGCGAGCCACAGCGCGGAGGTGCCGAAGCCCGAGATCACCACCCCGGCGAGACAGAGTGCGGCGTCGCGGTCCCGCACCACGCGTGCCACCGGCCGGCCGGCCCTGTCGGTCTTCTTGGTCTGCTCGGTCGTCATGCCTGGCCATCGTGGGTCTAAGGACCGCCCGCGCGGATCGGGAAAGTGCCCAGGACCGGGGACGGGCGAGCGATGAGTTCCGCGGCCCGCATCGGTCTCACTTCCCGTGGGACAGCCCGGTGCGCACCTCACCGGGACACGACGACGGAAGGCACCCGATGACCGACACCCCCCTCGACCTCGGACCGCAGGCGCGGATCGTGGCCCGCCTCGCGGAAGGCGTCACGGACGAGCAGCTGGCCGACGGCACGCCCTGCCCGGACTACGCGGTGCACCACCTGCTGGGTCACCTCATCGGGCTGGCCGTCGCCTTCCGCGACGCGGGGCGCAAGGACCTCGGCGTCACCACCGACACCCGCCCGGACGCCGCCGTGCCGGACATCGGCCCCGGCTGGCGCGAGGACCTGCCCAAGGCGCTCGACGAACTGGCCGAGGTGTGGCGGGACCCGGCCGCCTGGACCGGTATGACCAGGGCCGGGGGCGTGGACCTCCCGGGCGAGGTCGCCGGTGCCGTCGTCATCGACGAACTGGTGACCCACGGCTGGGACCTGGCCCGCGCGACCGGCCAGGACTACACCCCCGACCCCGCCGCCCTGCGCGCGACGCACGACTTCCTCGCCGCGGCGGCCGAGGAGGCCGACCGGGGCGACATCTTCGGCCCCGTCGTCCCCGTCCCGTCCGACGCCCCGCTCCTGGACCGCACGGTCGGGCTGAGCGGCCGCGACCCCCACTGGACGCGCCCCGTCTGACGCACCCCGTCCGACCCGCCCCGGGGCGGTGCCCTCCATCACCCCCCGAGCGCCCACCGCCCCCACCCCGCACCCCGCACACCCACCGCTCCCCGCCCGCCCGCGCCCGACGCGGACGGGCGGGGCGCGGTCTTTCGGGGGCGGACCGGGCACCGACCGCGCAGGACCGCCAGGACCCACCGCGTTCACCACGTCGCGAAGGCACACCATCGCGGGGGCGCGCACCGCCACGCCAACCACCGCTGCCACCGCGCCCCTTCACGTCCACCCCTCCCGGACGGCACCGACCGGCATCGCATCCGCGAACGCGGACGTCCGGCGCACGGAAGCGTGCCCTCCGTGCCGTCGCGGTCGCGCAGGGTCGCTTCCGCCCCGTGGGAAGCAACGACAACTTCTCCTGTCGGAAGCATTGACGAAACCCCGGGCCACTCCTACGGTCATCGCGTCGTACTTCGTACGTCATATATGAGACGCGATACGCGAGATCAGCTCCGCGACATCCGAGAGGCGCGCATGACCTCTGTGCCCACGCCGATCCCCTCCCGCACGCAGTACGTGCTGGAGGAGATCAAACGCCGCATACTCACCGGCCGGTTCACACCGGGCCAGGCCCTGGTCGAGACCGACCTCGCCGCACAGTTCGGGGTCTCCAAGACCCCGGTGCGCGAGGCGCTCAAGACCCTGGCCGGCACCGGTCTGGTCGTGATGAGCCAGTACAAGGGCGTCACGGTGCGCATGGTCGACGCGGACATGGCGCGCGAGGTCTACGACGTGCGGCTGCTCCTCGAACCCGAGGCGCTCAAGCGCGCCGTCCGCCGCGGCGCCTCCCTGGACGCCGCGCGCGACGCGCTGACCCGTGCCGACGGGGCCACCGACACCGCCGAACGCTCCCTGGCCAACCGCGCGTTCCACCGCGCCCTGTACGTGCCGTGCGGCAACCCGCTGCTCGGCCGGATGCTCGACGAGGTCCGCGACCAGGCCGCCCTCGTCTCGGCCGTCGCCTGGGCCGCCGACCCCTCCTGGGAGCGGGAGGCGAGCGAGCACCGGGAGATCCTGCGGCTCGCCCTCGACGGCGACGCGGACGGCGCGGCGCGCGCCCTGCACTCGCACATCGCGTCGTTCGTGCGGCGGGCGTTCCCCGAAGCGGGGTTCGACACCCCGGAGGCCGGGGACGCCCCGGAAGCCCAGAAAGAGGACGGTCAGGCATGACAACGACGTTCGAGACCCAGCGGGCGGCCCTGGCCGACGTGGTGGCGATCCCGGTGACCCCGTTCGCCGAGGACGGCACGGTCGACCCCGGCACCTACCGGGCCCTGCTGCGTCGTCTCCTCGACGGTGGCATCACGACCCTCACGCCGAACGGCAACACCGGTGAGTTCTACGCCCTGACGCCCGACGAGCGCCGTCTGGTCACCGAGCTGACCGTCGAGGAGGCCGGCGGACGCTCGGCGATCCTGGTGGGTGTGGGCCACGACGTGCCCACCGCCGTCGCCTCCGCGCGCCACGCCCGTGAACTCGGCGCCCAGATGGTGATGGTGCACCAGCCCGTCCACCCCTACGTCTCGCAGAGCGGCTGGGTCGACTACCACCGCGCGATCGCCGAGGCGGTGCCCGAGCTGGGCGTCGTCCCCTACATCCGCAACGCGCAGCTGACCGGCGCCCGCCTCGCCGAACTCGCCGACGCGTGCCCCAACGTGATCGGCGTGAAGTACGCCGTGCCGGACGCGTCGAAGTTCGCCGCGTTCGCCCGGGACGCGGGACTCGAACGGTTCGTGTGGGTCGCGGGACTCGCCGAGCCGTACGCCCCCTCCTACTTCTCGGCCGGCGCCACCGGCTTCACCTCCGGACTGGTCAACGTCGCCCCGTCGGTCTCGCTGAACATGATCGAGGCGCTGCGCTCCGGCGACTACCCGACCGCCATGAAGGTGTGGGAGCAGATCCGCCGCTTCGAGGAACTGCGCGCCGCCAACGGCTCCGCCAACAACGTCACCGTCGTCAAGGAGGCCCTCGCCTCCCTCGGCCTGTGCCGCCGCGAGGTCCGCCCGCCGAGCAGACCGCTGCCCGAGAGCGAGCGCGCCGAGGTCGCCGCCATCGCCGCGGGGTGGTCGATATGAAGTCCCCCGAGCAGCTCCGCAGCCACCAGTGGTACGGCACCGACGGCCTGCGCTCCTTCAGCCACCGCGCCCGCACCCGCCAGCTCGGCTACCTGCCCGAGGAGCACCTGGGCAAGCCCGTCGTCGCGATCCTCAACACCTGGTCCGACATCAACCCCTGCCACGTCCACCTGCGCGACCGCGCGCAGGCCGTCAAGCGGGGCGTCTGGCAGGCGGGCGGCTTCCCCCTGGAGTTCCCGGTCTCCACCCTCAGCGAGACCTTCCAGAAGCCGACCCCCATGCTCTACCGCAACCTCCTCGCCATGGAGACCGAGGAACTGCTGCGCTCCTACCCGGTCGACGGCGCCGTCCTGATGGGCGGCTGCGACAAGTCCACGCCCGCGCTGCTGATGGGCGCGGCCAGCGCCGACCTGCCGGCCGTGTTCGTGCCCGCCGGGCCGATGCTCCCCGGGCACTGGCGCAACGAGGTCCTCGGTTCCGGCACCGACATGTGGAAGTACTGGGACGACAAGCGGGCCGGCCTCATCGGCGACTGCGAGATGCAGGAGCTGGAGAACGGCCTGGCCCGTTCGCCCGGCCACTGCATGACCATGGGCACGGCCTCCACGCTGACCGCGGCCGCCGAGGCGCTCGGCGTCACGGTGCCGGGCGCGTCCAGCATCCCGGCCGTCGACTCCGGGCACGACCGGATGGCCGCGCGGGCGGGCATGACGATCGTCGACCTGGTCCACAAGGACCGGAAGCTGAGCGACATCCTCACCGCGGACGCGTTCGAGGACGCGGTGACGACCGTCCTCGGACTCGGCGGCTCCACCAACGCCGTGATCCACCTGATCGCCATGGCCGGACGCGCCGGCGTCCGGCTCACCCTCGACGACTTCGACCGCATCGCCCGCACCGTCCCGGTGCTGGCCAACGTCCGGCCCGGCGGACAGAAGTACCTGATGGAGGACTTCCACTTCGCCGGCGGTCTGCCCGGGTTCCTCTCCCGGATCCCCGACCTGCTCCACCTGGACCGGCCCACCGTCTGCCACGACACGCTGCGCGAGCAGCTCGCCGGCGCCCAGGTGCACGACGACGACGTCATCCGGCCCCGCGACAACCCGGTCGCGGACGAGGGCGGGGTGGCCGTGCTGCGCGGCAACCTCTGCCCGGACGGCGCCGTCATCAAGCACATCGCCGCCGAACCCCACCTGCTCAAGCACACCGGTCCCGCCGTGGTCTTCGACGACTACCGGCAGATGCAGCGGACCATCAACGACCCGGCGCTGAACATCACCGCCGACAGCGTGCTCGTGCTGCGCAACGCCGGCCCCAAGGGCGGCCCGGGCATGCCCGAGTACGGGATGCTGCCGCTGCCCGACCACCTGCTCAAGCAGGGGGTGCGGGACATGGTGCGGATCTCCGACGCCCGGATGAGCGGCACCAGTTACGGCGCCTGCGTCCTGCACGTCGCCCCCGAGTCGTACGTCGGCGGGCCGCTGGCGCTGGTGCGCACCGGGGACACCATCACCCTCGACGTCGAGAACCGCACCCTGCGGCTCGACGTGGACGACGAGGAGCTGGAGCGCCGCAGGGCGCGCTGGACACCGCCGCCGGTCCGCTACGAACGCGGCTACGGCGCGCTCTACAACGAGCAGATCACCCAGGCCGACACCGGCTGCGACTTCGAGTTCCTCGCCCGCCCGGGCACCGTCCAGGACCCGTACGCCGGCTGACCGGCCGTCGGGTCCCGGCTTCCGCACACCCACGCAGAAAGCGCTTCCCCCCGCTCACGCACCACACAGCACGACGTACCGAGAAACGGAGAACAGTCATGGCCCATGCCGCAGCCGTGGCGAAACCGCCCAGGCCACCCCGGCGGCGCCGTGCCTCCGCCACGCCCCGCAGGCTCCCCTACCTGCTGATCGCGCCGGCCGCCCTGCTCATGCTGGGTTTCATCGCGTACCCGGTCATCAGCGTCTTCTACTACAGCCTGCAGAACTACAACCCCACCAAGCCGTGGCGGAACGGCTACGCGGGCTTCGACAACTTCACCCGCATCTTCACCGACGACCCGCTGTTCTGGGACACACTGGTCTTCAGCGCCAAGTGGGTGTTCGTCGAGGTCGGCCTGCAACTGCTGTTCGGCCTGGCGCTCGCCCTCATCGTCAACCAGACCTTCGCCGGGCGGGCCCTGGGCCGCGCCCTGGTCTTCTCACCGTGGGCCGTCTCCGGCGTCCTGACCTCCGCGATCTGGGTGCTGCTCTACAACTCCCAGACCGGCATCACCCGTTACCTCGCGGACATGGGCATCGGCGACTACGGCGTCAGCTGGCTGTCGGACACCTCCACGGTCTTCCCGGCGGTGGTCGTCGCCGACCTGTGGCGCGGCGTGCCCTTCTTCGCGATCCTCATCCTCGCCGACCTCCAGTCCGTCTCGAAGGACCTCTACGAGGCCGCCGAGGTCGACGGGGCCAGCCGCATCAAGCAGTTCTGGCACATCACGCTGCCGCACCTGAAGGACGCCATCATCCTGTCCACGCTGCTGCGCGCGGTGTGGGAGTTCAACAACGTCGACCTGCTCTACACGCTGACCGGCGGCGGACCCGCGGGCGAGACCACGACGCTGCCGCTCTACATCGCCAACACCTCGGTCGACGCCCACAACTTCGGCTACGCGTCGGCCCTGACCACGGTCGCGTTCGTGATCCTGCTCTTCTGCTCGATGGTCTACCTGCGGCTGAGCAAGTTCGGAGGCGAAAGCAAGTGATCACCAAAGAGGCCGCACAGGCCGCCCCCGCCCCCGCGCCCACCGCCCCCGAACCGCCCCGCCCGGCCAAGCGCCGCCGGGCCTGGGACGAGGCGCCCCGCTGGCAGATCTACCTGCCCCTCGGCATCTACCTGGTCTTCACCCTCATCCCCTTCTACTGGATCCTGCTCTTCGCGCTGCGCCCGGCCGGCTCGACCTCGCTGGTGCCCTGGCCGATGACCTTCGTCCACTTCGAGAAGGTGTGGACGGACCGCAGCTTCGGCACCTTCTTCTACAACAGCGTCCTGGTCGGCGTCGCCACGCTGATCACGACCACCCTGGTCGCGCTGGCCGGCGGCTACGCCCTCGCCCGGTTCGACTTCAAGATCAAGCGGGCGTTCATGCTGGGCCTGCTCTGCTCCCAGTTCGTGCCCGGCGCGCTGCTGCTGGTCCCGCTGTTCGAGATCTTCGCCGAACTGCAGATGATCAACTCCCTCGGCAGCGTCATCATCGCCGAGACGGTGTTCCAGCTGCCGCTGTCGATGATCCTGATCAGCAACTTCATCAAGAACGTGCCGTACTCCCTGGAGGAGGCCGCCTGGGTCGACGGCTGCAACCGGATGACGTCCTTCAGGATCGTCGTCCTGCCGCTGCTGCGGCCCGGTCTGATCGCCGTCGGCTCCTTCGCCTTCGTCCACTCCTGGAACCACTTCCTGTTCGCCCTGATGTTCCTCAACAACCAGGAGAAGCAGACCATCCCGGTCGGCCTCAACACCCTGATGAGCGCGGACAGCGTCGACCTCGGCGCGCTCGCGGCGGGCGGCATCATCGCGGCCGTCCCCGTCGTGATCGTCTTCGCCTTCATCCAGAAGTGGCTGATCACCGGCTTCAGCGCGGGGGCGGTGAAGGGATGACGGAACCCCGGACCGCGCCCGGCGCCCCCGTCCCCGTCGTCCTCGCCGGCGCCCGCGGCCACGGCCGCTGGCACGTGGCGAACATCCGCAGACTCCAGGACCTCGGCGTCGTACGGCTGGTGGGGATCTGCGAACTCACCCCGCTCACCGAGGACGAGTTCGGCGGGGAACTCCCCGAGCAGTCCTCCGACTTCGGCGCGCTGCTGGACTCCACCGGCGCCCGGATCGCGGTGGTCTGCACCCCCATCCCCACCCACACCGACCTGGCCCTCACGGCCGCCGGGCGGGGCGTGCACCTGCTGCTGGAGAAGCCGCCCGCGCCCTCGTACGCCGAGTTCCGCCGGATGGCCGACGGGGTGGCCGCCGCCGGTGTCGCCTGCCAGATCGGCTTCCAGTCGCTGGGCTCGCACGCCGTGCCCGCGATCCGGGACCTGATCGCCGAGGGCGCCGTCGGCGAGGTGCGGGGGATCGGCGGGGCCGGCGCCTGGGTGCGGCCCGAGACGTACTTCCGGCGGGCGCCCTGGGCGGGCCGGCGGCGCCTGAACGGCGTCGACGTGATCGACGGGGTGCTGACCAACCCGCTCGCCCACGCCGTCGCCACCGCCCTCGCGCTCGCCGGCAGCACCCGCGCCGAGGACGTCACCCGCATCGAGACCGAACTGCTGCGCGCCAACGACATCGAGTCCGACGACACCTCCTGCGTACGGGTCACCACCGCGCGGGGCGGGCCGGTGACCGTCGCCGTGACGCTGTGCGCCGAGCGGGCCGACGAGCCGTACGTCGTGGTGCACGGCACCCGGGGCCGGATCACCTTCTGGTACAAGCAGGACCGCGTGCTGCTCCAGCGCACCGAGCACGGCCCCGAGGAGACGCGGTTCGAGCGCACCGACCTGCTGGCGAACCTCGTCGCCCACCTCACCGACGGCACCCCCCTCCTGGTCACGCCGGACGGGACCGGCGCCTTCATGAAGGTGGTCGAGGCGATCCGGCAGGCCCCCGACCCGGCCCCGCTGCCGGACGGCGCCTGGCACCGCGTCCCCGGTGAGAACCGCCGGGTCGTGCCCGGCATCGACGGCCTCGTCGCGGCCGCCGCCGACACCCTGTCCCTCTACTCCGAGCTGGGCGCCCCCTGGGCGCCGCCCGCGCACCACCTGCCGAAAGAGGTGAGCACCCGATGACCGGCAACGACTCCGTGGTCCTGCGCGTCGCGGGCCGGCCCGTCGGCCGGTACGTCACCCGGCCCGAACTGCCGGCCCGGCTCTCCCCGCGGCCGTACCTGCACCCCGTCACCACCCTGGCCGGCACGGCGGTCACCGAGCTGAGCCCCGCCGACCACGCACACCACCTCGGCGTCGGTGTCGCCGTTCCCGACGTCGAGGGGTTCAACTTCTGGGGCGGACGCACCTACGTCCGCGACCGGGGCCCCACCGAGCTGGACAACCACGGCTCCCAGCGGCACACCGCCTACCAACTGCGCGACCCCGACGGGTTCGTGGAGGAGCTGCGCTGGGTGGCCGCGCCCGGCGAACTGCTGCGCGAGCGCCGCACGGTGGCGGCCACCGAACTCACCGGCACCGCCTGGGCGCTGGACCTCACCTTCTCCCTTACCAACATCACCTCCGCCCCGCTCTCCCTGGGCAGCCCGGCCACCAACGGCCGCCCCGGCGCGGCCTACGGCGGCTTCTTCTGGCGGGCCCGCAAGGAGGACACGGCCCCGGACGTCTTCACCGCCGACGCCGAGGGGGAGGGCGCGGTCCACGGCCGCCCCGCCGACTGGCTGGCGCTCGCCGGATCCACCTGGACCCTGGTCTTCGCCGGGGTCACCGCACCGACCCGGCGCGACCCCTGGTTCGTGCGCACCGCCGAGTACCCGGGCGTCGGCTCCTCCCTGGCCCACGGGGCGCGGCTGCCGGTGCCGCCGGGCGAGACCGTGGTCCGCCGCGTCGTCACCGTCGTCGCCGACGGCCGCCTCGGCCGGGACGAGGCCGCCGCCCTGGTCCGCAAGGCGGTGAGCGCGTGACCGCCGGGCGGACGGAGTCCACCTACCGCAATCCGGTCCTGAACGCCGACTGGTCCGACCCCGACGTCATCCGTGTGGGCGACGACTTCTACCTGACCGCCTCCAGCTTCGGCCGGGTCCCCGGACTGCCCCTGCTGCACTCCCGCGACCTCGTCAACTGGACCCTCGTCGGGCACGCCCTGGACCGCCTCGAACCCGAGGCCGAGTTCGCCGTGCCCCGCCACGACTGCGGCGTCTGGGCCCCGTCCCTGCGCCACCACGACGACCGGTTCTGGATCTTCTGGGGCGACCCCGACCAGGGCATCTTCCAGGTCAACGCCCCCGAGATCCGCGGGCCCTGGACACGGCCGCTGCTGGTGAAGGCCGGCAAGGGCCTGATCGACCCGTGCCCGCTGTGGGACGAGGAGACCGGCGAGGCGTATCTCGTGCACGCCTGGGCCAAGTCCCGCAGCGGCGTCAAGAACCGCCTCACCGGCCACCGGATGCACCCGCACGGCACCGAACTCCTCGACGAGGGCAAGGTGATCGTCGACGCCGACCGCATCCCGGGCTGGTTCACCCTGGAGGGCCCCAAGCTCTACCGGCACGACGGCTGGTTCTGGATCCTCGCCCCCGCCGGGGGCGTGGAGACCGGCTGGCAGGGCGCCTTCCGCTCCCGCGCGTTCTTCGGACCGTACGAGGAGAGGGTCGTCCTCGAACAGAAGGACACCGACGTCAACGGCCCCCACCAGGGCGCCTGGGTGCGCACCCCGTCCGGTGAGGACTGGTTCCTGCACTTCCAGCAGCGCGGGGCGTACGGCAGGGTGGTCCACCTCCAGCCGATGGGCTGGAGCGGTGGGGGCACCTCCCGGCCGAGCGAAGCCGGGGACGGGGGAGGCTGGCCGGTGCTCGGGGCCGACGGCGCCCCCGTGACCGTCCACCGCCGCCCCGACCTGCCCGCGCAGCCGCCCGCCGCGCCCGCCACCGACGACGACTTCCCCGGCGGACGCCACGGCCGGCAGTGGCAGTGGACGGCCAACCCGCGGGAGGGCTGGGCCACCCAGCACTCCGCCGACGGGCTGCGGCTGACCTGTGTGCGCTCCGCCGACGCGGACGACCTGCGCCGGCTGCCGAACGTGCTCACCCAGCGGCTGCCCGGCACGCCCTGCACCGTCGAGGTGGAACTGCGGCTCGACAGCGAGGAACCCGGGGCGCGCGCCGGGCTCGCGGTGCTCGGGGACGCGTACCGCTGGATCGGGCTCCAGCGGGGCGCGGACGGCGCGGTGCACCTGGTGCACCGGTTCGCCGAGACCGTCGCCGAGGGGGAACGGGACGCCGATCACGCGCGGCCCGCCCCCGAGGGCCGGGCCCGGCTGCGCATCGACATCGGCGCCGGTGCGCGCTGCCGCTTCTCCTACGACACCGGCGACGGCTTCCGCCCCACCGGTCAGGTCTTCGCCGCCACGCCGTGGCGCTGGGTCGGGGCGCTGCTCGGCCTGGTCGCCCTGGCGCCCACCGGTCAGGGACACGCCGGTGCCGCCACGTTCACCCAGTTCAGGATCAGCGCCCCGGCGCACGGCTGACCGTCGCCGGACGGCCGTGACAGAGCCCCACAACCGCACAGTCCGTTGCATCCGGAAGAAGAGAGCCGACCAATGAAGATCAGCATTCGCAGAAGCAGCACAGGCAGGCGCCGGACGTCGGCCGCCGTCGCCCTGGGGGCCGTGCTCGCCCTGACCGCCACCGCCTGCGGCGACGACGGCAGCGGCGCGGGCGGCGACGACGGCGCCGAGGGCAGCGGCACCGGCAAGATCATCTTCTGGGACAACAACGGCGGTGTCCGTACCGACATCTGGAAGGAGGTCATCGCCGACTTCGAGAAGGCGAACCCCGACATCGACGTCCAGTACGTCGGCATCGCCTCCACCGAGTACCAGTCCAAGGTCGACACCGCCATCCAGGGCGGCGGACTGCCGGACGTCGGCGGCATCAGCGCGTCCATGCTCGCGGGCTTCGCCGCCCAGGGCGCGCTGGAATCGCTGGACTTCCGCCTGGCCAAGTCCTCCCTGAACGGCAAGCTCAACAAGGACATGATCGAGTCGCTGCGGGCCGCCGGCGGCGGCGACGACAAGCTGTACTCGATCCCGACCTCGGCCAACAACGGCGTCCTCTACTACCGCACCGACCTGTTCGAGAAGGCGGGCCTCGAGGAGCCGACCACCTGGGACCGCTTCTACGAGGCCGCGGAGAAGCTGACGGACAAGGGCAAGAACGAGTTCGGCTACACCATCCGCGGTGGCGCCGGCTCCATCGCCCAGGCCCTGGACGCGATGTACGGCCAGTCGGGCATCACCTCGTTCTGGGACTCGACCGGCAAGAAGACCACGGTCAACGACCCCAAGAACGTCGAGGCGCTGGAGAAGTACGCGGCCCTGTTCAAGAAGGCCACGCCCGCCGCCGACCTGAACAACGACTTCACCAAGATGGTCGCGCAGTGGGACTCCGGCCAGATCGGCATGCTCAACCACAACCTGGGCTCCTACCAGGACCACGTGAAGGCGCTCGGCGGCGACAAGTTCCGGGGCATCCCGCAGCCCACCGGGCCCGGCGGGAAGCGCGTCCAGGTCTCCAACCCGGTCGACGGCGTCGGCCTGTTCAAGAGCTCGAAGAACAAGGAGGCCGCCTGGAAGTTCATCGAGTTCGCCACGTCGGCCGCGTCCAGCTCGAAGTTCAACGAGTCGGCCGGACAAGTGCCCGCGCACCTGGACGCCGCGAAGGCCGACTGGATCGCCGAGGCCGAGCCGACGAAGCTGGCGGCCGAGGCGCTGAGCGACGGCTCCACCAGCATCGTGCAGCTGCCGTACTACCTGCCGGACTGGAACACGATCTCCAAGGCGGACAACGAGCCGAACTTCCAGAAGGTGCTGCTGGGCGACATGAGCGCCAAGGAGTTCCTGGACACGATGGCCGAGCAGCTGAACGAGGCCCAGACGGAGTGGCAGGAGCAGCTGGGCTGACCGGTACGGCTCCGCCGTGGGGCGGCCCGTGGTTCCCGGGCCGCGGGCCGTCCCCGGCACAGCACCGAACCCCCGGGCATCCGTCCGTTCCCCCAGGAGAAAGGGCCACCGGCGTGTCGCTCAGCCGAAGACAGGTCACCGCCGCCGCTGTCGCTTCCCTTCCCGCGGCGCTCGCCGCGACCGGTACCGCCCATGCCGGCGGCCACCGTCACCGCACCCTCTACATCGCCGGTGATTCCACCGCCGCGCAGAAGTACGCCGACGCCGCGCCCGAGACCGGGTGGGGCATGGCGCTGCCCTTCCTGCTGCACCGGCATCTCACGGTCGCCAACCACGCCGTCAACGGGCGCAGTTCCAAGAGCTTCGCCGACGAGGGGCGGCTGGAGGCGATCCTCTCCGTCGTCCGGCCCGGTGACCTCCTCCTCGTGCAGTTCGCGCACAACGACGAGAAGACCGCCGACCCCACCCGCCACACCGAGCCCTGGTCGACGTACCAGGAGTACCTGCGCCGGTACGTCGACGGCGCCCGGGCCCGTGGGGCGCGGCCCGTGCTGGCCACGGCCGTGGAGCGGCGGAGGTTCGACGCGGAGGGCCGTGCCGTGCCGAGCCACGGCGAGTATCCGGCCGCGATGCGGGCGCTGGCGCAGGAGGAGCAGGTCGCGCTGCTCGACGTCCAGGCCCTGTCGCTGGCGCTGTGGCAGCGGCTCGGGGCCGAGGGGACCAAGACGTACTTCAACTGGACGGCGACCGAGCAGGACAACACGCACTTCAACCCGCCGGGCGCGATCGCCGTGGCGCGGCTGGTCGCCCGGGAGCTGCTGCGCACCCGGGTGCTCGCCCCGCGCGACGTGCGGCGGCTGGAGGAGGAGATCCCCGAGTCGTGGATCACCTGGCCGGAGGCCGCCGCGTAACACCCCCGACCACGAAGGAGAGCCGCACCATGAACCGATCGAAATGGCATGGGCATGCCAGGGCGAGAGCCGCCTCGCTGGCCGGCTGCACCGCCCTCGTGCTGGCCCTGACCGGCACCGGCGCCCAGGCGCACTCCCCGTCGCACCACCACCACGATCCCGCCCGGCAGACGCTGACCGCCGGTGACGGCTGGGCCTCCCACGGCACCGGCACCACGGGCGGCGCGCACGCCGGCGCCGAGCACGTGTACACCGTGACCACCTGGGCCGGGTTCAAGGCCGCGCTGGCCCGCGGAGGCAGCGCACCGAAGATCATCAAGGTGAAGGGGACCATCGACGCGGTCTCCGAGGGCTGCGAGGCCTTCGCCGCGCCCGGCTACGACTTCGACGCCTACCTGGAGAAGTACGCGCCGCAGACCTGGGGCCTGGAGCGGGACCTGAGCGCCGAGCCCGACGACAGCCCGGAGGGCCTGCGCAGGGCCTCCGCCGCCCGGCAGGACACCGCCATCAAGGCGGACGTCCCCGCCAACACCACCATCATCGGCGTGGGACGCGACGCCGGCCTCAAGGGCGCCAGCCTCCAGATCCGCGGCGTGGACAACGTCATCGTCCGCAACCTCACCCTGCAGAGCCCGGTCGACTGCTTCCCGCAGTGGGACCCGACCGACGGCAGCAAGGGCAACTGGAACTCCGAGTACGACACCGCCGTGGTGTACGGCTCCACGCACGTCTGGCTGGACCACAACACCTTCACCGACGGCGAGCACCCCGACAGCGAGGCCCCCACCCACTTCGGCATGCTGTACCAGCAGCACGACGGCGAACTGGACATCGTCCGCGGCGCGAACTACGTCACCGCCTCCTGGAACGTCTTCACCGAGCACGACAAGACGATCCTGATCGGCAACAGCGACGGCGAGTCCACCGCCGTCGGCGACCGGGGCAAGCTCAAGGCGACCTTCCACCACAACCTGTTCTCGCACCTGGTCGAGCGCGCGCCGCGCGTCCGCTTCGGACAGGTCGACGTCTACAACAACCACTTCGTGGCGGACGCCGGCTACTCCTACAGCTTCGGCATCGGCAAGGAGTCCCAGCTCGTCGCCGAGCACAACGCCTTCACCCTCCCCGAGGGAGTCAGCCCCGCGAAGGTCCTCAAGCGGTGGAACGACTCGCCGCTCACCGCCGCGCACAACCGGGTCAACGGCCGCTCCGTCGACCTCATCGCCGTGCACAACGCGGAGATCCCGGCCGAGACCCTCCGCTCCGGCGCCGGCTGGACCCCCACCCTGCGCACCGCGGTCCACCCGGCCCGGGCGGTCCCGGCCCTGGTCGCGCACGGCGCGGGCGCCGGCCGCGTCCGCTGACGCCGCCGAGCGGCGTCCGCGTCCGCCGGCACTCCCCGAACACCGGCCGGGGCGGTCCGCACCCACCCCCACCCCGGGGTGCGGACCGCCCCGGGCCGTATCCGTCGTCAAGGAGCACCCGTATGGCACCGTCCCCGTCCAGAAGGACCTTCCTGCTCGCCGGCGCCACGGCCGGCACCGCGCTCGCCCTGTCCGCCGCCCCCGCCCGGGCGGGCCACCGGCCCCGCGGCCCGTTCGGCCGGTACGGCTCACCGTCCGCCCGCCTCACCCCCCGCACCGTCTACGTCCACCCCGGCGGCGCCGGTGACTTCCCCTCCGTCCAGGCCGCCGTGACCGCCGCCACCGGCACCGGACGCACCCTCGTCATCGCCCCGGGCACCTACCGCGAGACCGTCTCGGTCGACGCCGACCGCACCGGCATGACCTGGATCGGCGCCTCCGAGGACCCCCGCGACGTGGTGATCGTCTACGACAACGCGGCCGGCACCCCCAAGCCCGACGGCTCCGGCACCCACGGCACCTCCGGCTCGGCCACCACCACCCTGCGCCCCGACGGCTTCACCGCCCGCTGGATCACCTTCGCCAACGACTGGCTGCGCACCGACCTCCCCGGCACCAGCGGCACCCAGGCCGTCGCCCTCAAGGTGCAGGGCGACCGCAGCGCCTTCACCCACTGCCGGTTCCTCGGCCACCAGGACACCCTGTACGCCGACTCGCTCTCCCTGGACGCCTTCGCCCGCCAGTACTTCTCCCACTGCTACGTCGAGGGCGACGTCGACTTCGTCTTCGGCCGGGCCACCGCCGTCTTCACGCACTGCCACTTCCGCACCCTGGTCCGCCCCGACCTCACGGCCGCGCCGTACGGCTTCGTCTTCGCGCCGTCCACCGCCGGGGCCAACCCGCGCGGCTACCTGGTCACCCGGAGCAGGATCTCCAGCGAGGCCCCCGACGGCTACTACAAGCTGGCCCGCCCCTGGGTGCCCAGCTCCGACACCACCGCCCGCCCCATGCTCACCGTGCGCGAGACCCACCTCGGCGCGGGCATCGACGCGGTCGCGCCCTACGCGAACATGCGGGACGCCCACCCCTGGCAGGACCAGCGCTTCGCCGAGTACCGCAACACCGGCCCAGGCGCCGTGATCACCGTCCCCGGGAACCGGCCCCAGCTCACCCGCGCCGAGGCCGCCTCCCACACCCCGCGGGCCTACCTCGGCGACTGGCGGCCCGGTGCGTAGCGGCGCGGCGCGCCCCGGACGGCGGGCGTTCGTGACCGGGGCCACCGCCGCTGCCCTCGCCGCGGGCGGCGGGAGCGCGCGGGCGGCCGAACCCGTCGGCGGCAACCTGCCGGGCTTCCACCCCGCCCTCAAGGACGACCTGCGGTTCCCGCTCGCCTGGGGCACCTCACCCGTGCGGGACTTCCGCGCATGGCGGCGGGCGGCCCGCGCCAAGGTCGAGGAACTACTGCTGACCGACCGGCAGGAGGACACCCCGTACGCGCCCGAGTTCACGGCGGGCGGCCGGGGCGACGGCTACACGCGGGAGTCGGTGACCGTCTCCCTCACCCGGTACGAGAGGGTGCGCGGCTCCCTGCTCACCCCGGACGGCCCGGGGCCCTTCCCCGCGGTGCTCCTGCTGCACGACCACGGATCCAGGTTCGACATCGGCAAGGAGAAACTGGTCCGGCCCTGGGACGACGACACCCGGCTCGCCTCCGCGCGGGGCTGGGCGGACCGGTACTTCGACGGACGGTTCGTCGGCGACGAACTCGCCCGGCGCGGCCATGTGGTGCTGTGCCTGGACGCGCTCGGCTGGGGCGACCGCGGCCCCCTCGTCTACGAGCAGCAGCAGGCGCTGGCGAGCAACCTCTACCACCTGGGGTCCTCGCCCGCCGGGCTGATGGCGCGCGAGGACCAGCGGGCCGCGGCCTTCCTGGCCGGCCTGGACCGGGTGGACGCACGCCGCGTCGCCGCCGTCGGGTTCTCCATGGGCGGCTACCGCGCCTGGCAGGCCGCCGCCCTCAGCGACGACATCGCGGCGGCGGCGAGCGTGTGCTGGATGACGGGCCTGAAGGAGATGATGGTCCCCGGCAACAACACGCTGCGCGGGCAGTCGGCGTTCCACATGCTCCACCCGGGGCTCTCCCGGCACCTCGACATCCCCGACGTGGCGAGCATCGCCGCGCCCCGGCCGATGCTGTTCCTCCACGGCGGGCAGGACACCCTGTTCACCGCCGACGGGGTGCGGGTGGCCCACGAGAAGCTGCGCGCCGTCTGGCGCTCGCGCGGCGCCGGGGAGCGGCTGCGGCTGAGGACGTGGCCGGAGTACGGCCACGTCTTCAACGCCGTGATGCAGGACGAGGTGTACGGCTGGCTCGACGCCGTGCTGTGAGCCGGGCGCGGTTCAGCGCCGCACCGG
Source organism: Streptomyces capillispiralis (assembly GCF_007829875.1). NCBI lineage: Bacteria > Bacillati > Actinomycetota > Actinomycetes > Kitasatosporales > Streptomycetaceae > Streptomyces > Streptomyces capillispiralis. The sequence continues at coordinate 6,218,205 of NZ_VIWV01000001.1, forward strand.
CCGGACCGACTCCAGGGTCGGCACCACCGGCTCGATGCCGCCGTCGGCCGCGAACTCCAGGCGGTCGACGGTGGTCTCCCGGTGCGTGCCGTCCCCGCCGGACCTCCCGGGGCCGTTCAGCGCGAACCGGTGGTAGACGATGTACCAGTCGTCGGTGCCGGGGGTGTTGACCACGGAGTGGTGGCCGGTGCCGAGGATGCCGTACTCGGGGCGCTTGGACAGGATCGTGCCCCGCTCGGTCCAGGGGCCGAGCGGGGACGGCCCGGTCGCGTAGGCGACGTGGTAGTCCTCGCTGCGGGTGTCGTCCTCGGACCACATGAAGTAGTAGGTGCCGTCGCGCTTCACCACGAAGGAGCCCTCGCGGAAGTCGCCCGGGGTGATGTCCTTCACCCGGGAGGCGTCGAAGGACACCATGTCGTCGTTCAGCGGGACCACATAGCCGTGCCCGTTGCCCCAGTACAGGTACGACTGCCCGTCGTCGTCGGTGAACACGGCCGGGTCGATCATCTGGCCGCTGAACTGCGTCTTCCCGATCAGCGGCTTGCCGAGCGCGTCCGTGAACGGGCCGGCCGGGGAGTCGGCCACCGCGACGCCGATCTGCTGCTCGGCGCAGAAGTAGAAGTAGTACGTCCCGTCGCGTTCCGCGATCGCGGGCGCCCAGGCGTTCCTGTCGGCCCAGGACACGTCCGGCCCGAGGTCCAGGATCACCCCGTGATCCGTCCAGTGGACCAGGTCCTTCGACGAGAACGCCTTGAACCGGGTGCCGCCCCAGCCGGGGAAGCCGTCCGTGGTCGGGTAGATCCAGTACCGGCCGTCCAGGTACCGCACGTCGGGGTCCGCGTACAGGCCGGGCAGGACGGGGCTGCGGGTGGGCACCGCCTCGACGGTCCAGGTGCGCCGGGTGCCGTCGGCGGCCGTCACCGTGTACGTCCGCGGCGCGCGGAAGTCGCGGCGGACACCGGGCCGCGGGCTGACCGTCGCGCCCTCGCCCACCCACAGCCTGGGCGCGAGGTGCCGCAGGTCGGCGTCCGGCTCCATCGGCAGGACGACCTTGCCGGTCTCCTCGCTGACGACGGCGTACCCCTTCTGGCCGGGGGCCGTGGCGTCCACGACCGACGCGGGGCTCTCCGGGTACGCGGCCAGCAGCCGGTCGTACTCCGCCCGCGTCACCGGGATGACGGTGCCGTGCCGCGGGCTCGCCGGCAGCTGGTAGCCGGTGGACGGGGTCCACCGGCCCGAGGCGAGGTCGGTGGTCTCGAAGGGGAGGTAGCCCCGGCCGCCGTACTCGTCGATGAACAGGTACCACTTCTCCTCGGTGTTCGACTTGAACACCGTCGGCCCCTCGCCCCGGCTCATCGCGCCGCTGCCGATGCAGTCGGAGACGAAGTCGTACGAGGTGTCGGTCAGCGACGTGGACTTCTCGCCGGTGATGAACTTCGAGCACGGGGAGCCGGAGGACGGGTCGCGTTCGTCCTTGGTGTAGCGGTAGTACGTGCCCTCGTGCTCGACGACGGTCGAGTCGATGACGGAGTAGCCCGGGTCGTTCCAGACCTTCGGCTCGCTGAAGGTGCGGAAGTCCTTCGTGGTCGCGTACAGCATCCGGTTGTACGTCGAGCCGGTGTGGTCCGGGTCGTCGTCGGCGTACAGCTTGGACGCCCAGAAGACGACGTAGGCGTCGAGCTCGTCGTCCCAGTAGGCCTCCGGCGCCCAGGTGTTGCCCGCGTTGCCGGGGGAGACCTGCACCAGCCGCTGGTCGGTCCAGTGGACCAGGTCGGTGGACTCCCACACCATGATCGACCTGCTGCCGTGCCGCTGGACCTCGTCCCAGCTGCCGCTGCTGTTGCGGTACATCCGCAGATCGGTGGCGATCATGTAGAACCGGTCGCCGCCGGGCGAGCGGATCACGAACGGGTCGCGCAGCCCCTTCTCACCGGTGGTCGAGGTCAGCACCGGCTTGCCGCCGTTCAGTTCGCGCCAGTGCAGGGCGTCGTTGCCGCGGCTGAGGGCGTAGCGGATCTGCTCGCCGTCGGCGGTGCCCTCGCCGGTGAAGTAGGCGAAGAGGTAACCGGCGTACGGGGGCTGCTTCACGGGTGGTGCTCCGGAGTGTGCGGTGCCCGGCGGGGCGGCGAGCAGGGCGAGGAGGAGGGCGAGGAGGGGGACGAGAAGCGCGCGGCGTGCGGTGTGGCGGCGCATGACACTTCCTGTCGCAGTCTGAGGGATTCTGTTGGTTGACGGGTTCTCGGAGTGTCACCAGTGCGGTGCGGGGCGTCAACCGATGCCGGCGGGACCCGGGGCACCGAAAGTTTTCGGGTGTTTTCGCTGTTCGGAGACTCGGACAACGAGGGACGCCCCCGCCGGGCGTGGCCGGCGGGGGCGTCCTGGCGGCCGTCCGGATGGGGGTCCGGAGAGCCGGGGTCCGGCCGCCCGAGGGGGGCTCGGGCGGTACCGGGACCGGGCCGCCGGACGTCGAAGGCGGCGGCCCGGGGTCGGTCACGGGCTCGGCGGGATCACTTGTAGGTGATGTCCGAGGCCGAGAACTTGCAGTACGTGCCGTCGGGACCGGAGCCGAGGTCCTTCGGCTCCTTGCCCGTGTTGTTGCCCTGGTAGCGGGTGCACGTCTTGATCTTCTTCTTGCTGTCGCCCTGGATGCGGATGCCCGACAGCGTGGCGGTGTCGCCGTAGTTGGTGTTGATGCCGACCAGCGACTTGCCGGGCGCGACGACGTCGATGTCCTTCAGCACGATCGTGCGCTTGTACTGCGTCTTGCAGTTGCCGCAGGAGCGCACCAGCTTGCCGAAGTCCTCGACCCGGAAGCCGCTGACGGTCAGCGTGCCGGCGCCGTTGAACTGCAGCACCTTGTCGTCGGCCTTCTTCGCGCCGCCGCCGATCACCTTGTACTGGGCCGACGAGGACTTGCCCTTGAAACTGGCGGCGTCCTCGCCGACGTCCAGCCACCACACGTTCTCCAGCGTGCAGCTGCCCTTGCAGTGCACGCCGTCCGCGGCCGGGGTGCCGATGATCACGTTCTTCAGCGTGGCGCCGTCGGCCAGCTCGAAGACCGGGTCCTGGCCCTCGTCCTGGCCGTCGCCGCCCAGGGCGCCGGTGCCGTAGAACTTCTTCATGCCGCCGTCGTAGACGCCGGAGACCGGGACGGTCTTCGAGACCGGCTTGCTGCCGGTGTCCGAGGGCCACGTCGAGGCGGCGCCCGCGGGAGACAGCATCGTCGTGGTGACGATCGCCGCCCCCGTGATGCCGAGCGCGGAGAACCCGGCGATCACGGCCCGCCGCCTGGTGGTCCGGCGGCGGTGGGAGACGGGCTGTTCGGGTCGTGCAGTCATGCGCGATGTCCTTGCGTGGAGGGGGTCTGTGCGTCTTCTGGTCGCCGCCGCCGCGAGAAGGGTTGCCGCGTCGGCGATCTTTTTTCACGACTCCCCGTCGTCCGCCGCGTCCTTGTCGCCCTGTGCCGCGAAATCCCCGCCCACCGCGAGCCGTCCGGACCCGGTGCCGGCCGTCGCCGCGTAGGTGTCGTCCCCCGCGTCCCGGCCGCCGCGCTCGTGGTCGTACTGCCCCGCGAACATCCACTCGCCCGCCGGGACCGTACGGCCCTCCACGAGCGTCCAGGTGTAGACGAGGAAGCCGTCCCGCTCCTCGACCGTGAGCGCGAAGTCCCCCTCGGGCAGCGAACGCCAGGCGCCCGCGGAGCGCACCCCGCCGGTCTGCGCGACCCGCAGTTCCACGGTGAGCGACGTCAGGGGGACGTCCGTCTTCAGCGTGACGTTGCTCTGCGCCCAGAACTCGTTGCTGTGCGGGTCCACCGAGCCGTCCGACCACAGCGGCCCGTCCGCCACACCGGCCGGTGGCCGGGAGGCTCCGCCGGACGGACCCGGCGTCCCGGCGGGCGGCGTGGCGCTGTCCCGGGGCTCGTCCGGGGCGTCGGGCGAGGGGTTCGCCGGCGGCTCGGGCGCGCGGCTCGTCGCCGCCGGGGACGGCGTGGGGGCCGGTGAGACGACCACCTGCCGCTGCGGGGGAGGCGCGTCGTCCTTCACCGCGGACGCCACCGCGTAACCGCCCACCGCCAGCACCCCGGCCACCGCCGCCGTCGCGCTCGCCACCCGCACCCAGCCGAACACCGGCGGGCGGGTGGCCCGGTGATCCGGACGGGAGGGGCCGGCCATGCCGCGCTCCACCCGGGCCAGGATGCGCTCCCGGTCGGGCTCGTGCGCCCCGGCCGCGTCGTGCAGCCGGGCGCGCAACTCCTCGTGCACGTCCCGCCGCATCGTCATCGGTCCCTTCCCGTGGCCTCGTCGGCGCGTGCGCGCACGCCGGCGCCCTCGTCCCCGCGGGCGGTGGCCGCCACCGCGGCGTGCACCCGGCGCGGCACCTCCCGCGTGCCCAGCAGCCGCTGCAGTTCGGTCATCCCCTTCGAGGTCTGGCTCTTCACCGTACCCACCGAGATGCCGAGGGCCAGCGCGGTGTCCTTCTCCGACAGGTCGAAGGCGTGCCGCAGCACCACGCACGCCCGTTTGCGGAACGGCAGCCGGCGCAGCGCCTCCTGCACGTCCACCACGCCCGGCACGTCGGGGTTCTCGGTCCGCTCCTCGCGCGGCGACCAGAACAGCGCGATCCGCCGCCGCTCGCGCACCGCGCTGCGGATCCGGGTGCGGGCCAGGTTGGCCACCACTCCCCGGGCGTACGCCGCCGGATGGTCGGCGGCGCGCACCCGGTCCCAGCGGTGCCACAGGGCCAGCAGCGCGTCCGCCGCCAGATCGTCGGCGGTGTCCGGCTCACCCGTCAGCAGGTGGGCCAGCCGGGCCAGTTCGGCGTAGTGGCGCTCGAAGAACGCCTGGAACTCCACGGAGGCGGCATCGTCGACGACGGTGCCCACGGGCGACCTCCCCTCGCAGCGGCGTCGGGCGCCCGACGGGGCACCGATGACGGTGTGTGTCATGTAGATGACATGTGAATGTCCGGAGTCGACCGGCGCGAGTTCCGGAGCGTAGCAGTGATCATTCACGGGTTCGTACGGAGGGTCGAACGGTGTCTGGCCGGTCGGCATGGGAATGCGTAACACGGACCCCGCCCGATGGAGGTTCACCACGGGCACGATCCGGCCTGGGACCCGCGCACTGTCCGGCCGGGCGCCTAGGGGCAGTTGCCCGGTCCGGGGCGCGGAGGACGGACGGCCGGCCCGTGACCCGGCCACCCGCGGTGAACAGCCCCGACCGGTTCCTCCACGTCCTCGAAGGCGCGGCGGCGCTCGGCCGCGCTCGGCCGGGAGGCACGCGGCGGCCTCACCGCGTGCCTCCCGGCGGCCCCCATCCTTGGCCTGAATTCCTCACCCCGGGACGGCGGTCACCGCGCGCGGACGGGCCCGCCCCCGGGGGGAGGGAGCGGGCCCGTCCGTACAGACGGCGCTGCGGCCGGGGAGGTTCACTCCTCGAGCGCCGCCTCCATCACCGCCTTGGCGACCGGGGCCGCCAGACCGTTGCCGCTGACCTCCGAGCGGGCCGCGTCGGACTGCTCCACCAGGACCGCCACGGCGACCTGCTCACCGCTGGAGCCGGACGTGCCGTAGGAGGTGAACCAGGCGTACGGCGTCCTGCTGTTGTTCTCGCCGTGCTGCGCGGTGCCCGTCTTGCCGCCCACGGTGACACCGTCGATCCGCGCGTTCGACCCCGTGCCCTCCTCGACGACCGTCTCCATCGCCGACCGCAGCTGCGCGGCGGTCGAGGAACTGACGATCCGCTCCGTCCCGGCCTCCTCGTCGTAGTCCTCCAGCACATCGCCGCCGCTGTCGGTGACGCGGCTGACCATGTGCGGTGACACCATCTCGCCGTCGTTCGCCAGGGCCGCCGACACCATGGCGATCTGCAACGGCGTCGCCGTCACGTCGAACTGGCCGATCCCGGTCAGCGCGGTCTGCGAGGGCTCCATGTCCGACGGGTACACGCTGGTGTAGGCGCGCACCGGCACGTCCTGCGTCTCGTCGTTGAAGCCGAACCTCTCGGCCATCGCCCGCACCTTGTCCTGCCCCAGCTGAACGGCCAGCTTCGCGAAGACGTTGTTGCAGGAGTACTGAAGCCCGACACGGATCGAGGCGTTCTCACAGGGCGCGCCGGGGTTCTCGTTGGTCAGCTCCGTGACGGTGCCCGGCAGCGTGTACGGGTCGGGGCTGTCGGTCGGCTCGTCCACCGACGCGTACAGCCCGTCCTCCAGCGCGGCCGCCGCGACCACCAGCTTGAACGTCGAGCCCGGCGGCAGCGGCTGACGCAGCGCCCGGTTGACGAGCGGCTTGTCCGGGTCCTCGGTGAGCCGCTCCCATGCCTCGCCCGCGGTGTTGGCGTCGGTCAGCGACGCCGGGTCGTACGACGGCGTCGACACCGCCGCCAGGATCCGGCCCGTCCCCGGGTCGATCGCGACGGCCGCGCCCTTCTTGTCGCCGAGCGCCTCGTACGCCGCCTTCTGCACCGCCGGGTCGATGGTGGTCACCACGTCGCCCGGGTCCGCCCGCCCGTCGGTCACGGTGTCCATGACCGTCCGCAGCCGCGGGTCCGTGCCGTTGAGCAGGTCCGCGTAGATGCCCTCCAGCTGCGTCGGCGCGTACGCCTGCGAGGCGTAGCCCGTCACCGCCGCGTACAGCGGGCCGTTCTCGTACGTGCGCTTGTACGCGAGGTCGCCCCCCTTCGTCCGCGCCGAGCCGGTGATCGACTCACCCGCCACGACGATGTCGCCCAGCGGCTCCGCGTACGTCCTGATCGCGTTGCGCCGGTTGTGCTGGTCGTCCGCCAGTGCCCGGCCCTCGTGGAACTGCACCCAGGTCGCCCTGACCAGCAGGGCGAACACCAGCAGCAGCGTGAAGACCGAGGCACGCCTGATCGTCTTGTTCATCGCGTTCGGACAGACGAACGGGACGGGGTGAATGTTCCCTTCCGACCCGGTTTCTCATCGGGCGTTCATGAAGCGGACCCAGGGGGTGGCGGGCGGGGCGCCGCTCACGCGCCGCGCAGGAAGCCCGACTCGTAGGCCGCGATGACGGCCTGCGTGCGGTCCCGGGCGCCCGTCTTGGCCAGCACCGAGGCCACGTGCGTCTTCACCGTCGCGGCGCCGACCTCCATCCGCCGGGCGATCTCCGCGTTGGTCAGCCCGGCCGCCATCAGCCGCAGCACCTCGCTCTCGCGCCCGGTCAGCCGCGCCACCCACGCCGCGGGCGCGGCGCACGCGCGCGCGTGCTCGGCGGCGAGCGCGCGGACCGCCGCCGGGAACAGCAGGGTGTCGCTGCGCGCCACCATCCGCACCGCCCCGACGAGCGCGTCGGCGTCCGACCGCTTCAGCAGGAACCCGGCGGCCCCCACCCGCAGGGCGTCGTACACGTAGGAGTCGTTCTCGAAGGTGGTGACGACCACGATCCGGGGCGGCGCGTCCAGCCCGGCGAGGATCTGCTCGGTCGCGCGGATGCCGTCGATCTGCGGCATCCGGACGTCCATCAGTACGACGTCGGGCCGCAGCTTCCGCACCACGGCGACCGCCTCCGCGCCCGTGGCCGCCTCGCCGACCACCTCCAGATCCGCCTCCGCGGACAGGATGGCCCGCAGGGCGGTGCGCACCATGCGCTCGTCGTCGGCGAGCACGACACGGATCGGGGCGGGGCCGGTCATGAAACGTCCTTCAGGTGGGGGGCGGGCCGGATCAGGGCGTCGCGCGGGTCGGGAGGCGTACGTGCAGGCGCCAGGTGTCCCCGGCCGGGCCCGCGGAGGCCGTGCCGCCCAGGACGCGGGCGCGGGACTCGATGCCGGGCAGCCCGTGGCCGCCGCCGGGACGCGTGGCGGGAGCGGGCGGAAGGGGGTTCTCCACGGTGAGGTCCAGGCCGTCGTCGTCCAGCGCGACGCGCACGCTCACCCCGGCCCCCTCACCGGCGTGCTTGAGCGCGTTGCTCAGTCCCTCCTGCACGATGCGGTAGGCCTCGCGGGAGAGCACCGGCGGCAGTGCCTCCAGCGGTGCCCCGACCGCGGCCGTCACCGTCATCCCGGCCGTCCGGGTGCGGTGCAGCAGACCGTCGAGGTCGGTGGCGAGCGTGGGCGCCGGCGCCGTACCGGGCGCGTCGCCGTCCCGCAGCAGACCGAGGACGGCGTCGAGTTCGCCCACCGTGCGCCGGGTGGTCTCCTCGATCGCGGCGAGGGCCTCGCGGACGAACCCCGGGTCGGCGTCCAGGACCCGGCGGGCCGCGCCCGCCTGAAGGGTCACCGCGCTCAGCGCGTGCCCGACGCAGTCGTGCAGCTCCCGCGCCAGGCGGTTGCGCACGGCGAGATCGGCGGCGCGCGCCTCGGCGGCGGCGAGCCGGTCCTCGGGGGTGGGACCGAGCAGCGCGGGCGCCCAGCGGGCCAGCAGCGCCCCGGCCGCCGCCGCGCAGCAGGCCAGCGCCAGCAGTGACGCCACGCCCGCGAGGGGCGCGAGCGCCATCGCCCACGGCTGGTCGAACACCTCGGGGAATCCGAGCCGTTCGTGGAACACCCCGCCGGCGAGCGGCATCACGAGCAGCACGACCGCGAACGGCGGCACCGCCAGCGACATCCCCGCGAGGATCCCGCCGAACGCCAGGTGCAGCGTGAACCACAGCGCCGTACGGCCCTTGGCGGCCCGGCCGCGGGCGGGCCCGTCGGCGAGCCGGTCCGCCGGCACCCCGCACAGCCAGCGCACGGCGGCGCTCTCCAGCGGCCGGGTCAGCGGGAACAGCGAGGTGACGGCGGCCAGCGGCAACCCCACGGCGAACGACGACAGTTGCAGCGGGAACGACGAGAAGACGTCGGAGGAGCCGGCCACCGGACCGACGACGACCGCGCCGACCAGGACGTACGGCATGGCGAGCGCGCCGCCCAGGATCAGGTGGATCCAGCGCAGCCGCGCCCGCCGGCCGAACAGCGGCCGGGCGAAGGCCCTCACGGCGCCGGGTGCCGCACGGCCCCGGCGGACCGTGCCGCGAGGAAACGGGCGGCGACGAGGGCGACGAGCAGGCCGACGGTCATCTGGCCAGCGTAGGCCAGGAGCATCAGCCCCGTCGGGCGGTGTGCGGCATCCCCCTGCGTGACCACGGCGGCGGCCGCCATCCAGCCGCCCCAGCAGGCCACCGCCCCCGAGCCGATCCCGGCCAGGACGAGCGGCACCCGCACCGGCAGCGCCGGGACCCGGCGGAAGGCCAGCAGGAGCCCGCCGGTGACCGCGGCCAGGAGGTAGACGACGTACAGGGACTCCAGGACGTGGAAGTCGCTGCCCCGCTCCGCGACGACGCCCGCGCTCAGCCCGGTCGTGCCACCCCCGGCCCACAGGGCCCGCAGGGTCAGCGGGAACAGCACCAGCACCGCGGCCGCCACCGCCGCCGCCCGCTGCGCCCGCTCCGCCGGACCGGCGGGCAGGTCCGCCAGGCGGCCGCGCCACAGATGACCCCAGCGGTCCCGGGCGTACAGACAGAACAGCGCGCCCAGCGCCAGGCCCTGGAGGATGAAGCCGCCGTAGACGACGGCGAACACCCAGTCGTGCAGGAAGGGTTCGCCCCCGCCGCCGGAGGTGCCCGCGGCGCTCCCGCCGAACGCGCGCACCAGCAGCTGGAGCGGATAGCCGGCCATGACCGGGGCCAGCAGCCCGGCCGCGATCCACATCGGCGCCACGAGCAGCCACGCGGGCACCGCGCGCCCCCACGGCCGGGTCAGCAGCAGCGCCAGCACGATCACGGCGCCGTCCATCGCGACCGTGACGACGTTCGCGACGACCAGCGCGGTGCCGTGGTCCAGCAGCGGGCTGCCCTCCGGCATGCCGACCCGGCTGCCGGCCACCCAGAGGGTCTTGAGCGTGAGGTACGGCAGGCAGGCCACGACGGCGGCGGCGCGCAGCAGCCTGCGGGAACGGGGAAGGGCGGGGCCGGCGGTGGCGACGGCCGGGGCGAGTGTCTGCGACATGCCCCCAGCCTTCCGCGCGGGCGCCCGCCGGCACCTCCTGCGCGGCGACGATCCGCCTCCGCCGCGCGGGGGAGGAGCGGGTCAGCCTTCCAGGACGAGCACGAACTCCTCGATCTCCGCGCCCCGCGCGGGCGCGTACCCCGTGGCCCGCGCCCGGACCTCGAAACCGCACCGCCGCAGCACCCGCAGCGACCCGGCGTTGTCCGCCGCCGCGCGCGCGTACAGCGGGCGCTCGGTCACCTCCGCCAGCAGTCCGCTCAGCGCTGCCGTGGCGACGCCCTTGCCCCAGTGGGCGCGGTCGATCCAGTACGTCACCTCGCGCTCGCCCGGCTCCCCGTACACCGAGGCGTGGCCCACCACGTCGCCGTCGCCCAGGACCGTGCGCACCACGACCCCCGGCGAGGTGCGGATGCGCGCCCAGTGGGCGTCGAAGGCGTCCCGGTCGGCCGGGTCCTCGGGGGTGAAGGCCGCCATGCGCAGCGCGTCCGGGTCGTTGAGCTGCCGGTAGAAGACCGGGAGGTCGCTGTCGTGCACGGGCCGCAGGGAGACGTCCATGGCTCAGAGCCTACGGGTGGCCAGGGTCAGCCGGTCGCGCGCGTCGAACAGGGCGTCCTTGACCAGCTGCTCGTGCGCGGGCGTGAGCCGCGCCACCGGAACCGAGCAGCTGATCGCGTCCCGCGCGGGGGTGCGGTACGGGATCGCCACGCCGAAGCAGCGCAGGCCCAGCGTGTTCTCCTCGCGGTCCACGGCGAAGCCCTGCTCGCGCACCAGGTGCAGCTCCTCGATGAGCTTCTCCCGGTCGGTGATGGTGTTCTCGGTCAGCGCGGGCAGCGTCTCCGGGAGCATCTTGCGCACCTGCTCGTCGGAGTAGGTGCTCAGCAGCGCCTTGCCGAGCGACGTCGAGTGCGCGGGCAGCCGCCGGCCGACCCGGGTGAACGGGCGCAGGTAGTGCTGCGACTGGCGGGTGGCCAGGTAGACCACGTTGGTGCCGTCGAGGCGGGCGAGGTGGATGGTCTCCGTCGTGTCGTCGGAGAGCCGGTCCAGGGTCGGGCGGGCCGCCGCGACCACCTCGTCGCCGTCGATGTAGGAGGTGCCGACCAGCAGCGCCCGGACGCCGATGCCGTACCGCGTGCCCGTCGCGTCCGTCTCCACCCAGCCGAGGTCCACCAGGGTGCGCAGCAGCATGTAGAGGCTCGACTTGGGGTAGCCGACGGCCTCCTGGACCGCCGCCAGGGAGTGCATGCCGGGGCGCCCGGCGAAGTATTCGAGCAGTTCAACGGTCCGTACCGCGGACTTGACCTGTGCCCCGCCGCCCGTCTCGCCAGCCGACATCGCCCTTGACCCCTTCGTTCGCCGGGAAATAGTCTCCGTAGCACATTCATCCACAGAGACGGCGTTCAGTATATCGAACGCCCCTGGTGGGTGACGCACATACTGCGGCATTCGTTGCGGCAATCAAGTGGAGGGACCCGCGGTGGCAGCAGCACCAGTCTGGAGTGTCGACCCCCGAACCGGGAAGCAGCGTGAACAGGTTGCGGTGGAGGCCACAGCCCAGGAGGTGGACGCCGCCGTACGCGCCGCGCACGACGCGCGCGGCGCGCTGGTGGACCGCACCGTCCGTGCCGCCTTCCTGCGCACGGCCGCCGACGAGCTCGAGGCGGCCAGGGACCAGCTCGTCGAGGCCGCCGACGCGGAGACCGCGCTCGGCCCGGTCCGGCTGACCGGCGAGCTCGCCCGCACCTGCTACCAGCTTCGGGCCTTCGCCGGCATCGTCGACGAGGGCGCCTTCCTCGACGTCGTCATCAACCACCCCGACGACACCGCGACGCCGCCCGTCCCCGACCTGCGCCGCTACAAGGTGCCGCTGGGCGTCGTCGCCGTCTACTCGGCGTCCAACTTCCCCTTCGCCTTCTCCGTGCCCGGCGGCGACACCGCGAGCGCGCTCGCGGCCGGCTGCCCGGTCGTCGTCAAGTCCCACCCGGACCACCCCGGCCTGTCCGAGCTGGTCGCCAAGGTGCTGCGCCGGGCCGCCGCCCGGCACGACATCCCCGACGGCGTGCTCGGTCTGGTGCACGGCTTCGAGGCCGGCGTCGAACTCATCAAGCACCCGCTGGTCGCGGCGGCCGGCTTCACCGGATCGGTCCGCGGGGGCCGCGCCCTCTTCGACGCGGCCGCCGCCCGGCCCGTCCCGATCCCCTTCCACGGTGAGCTGGGTTCCCTGAACCCGGTCGTCGTCACCGAGGCCGCCGCCGCCGAGCGCGGCGAGGCGATCGGCGCCGGGCTCGCCGGTTCCATGACCCTGGGCGTCGGCCAGTTCTGCGTGAAGCCCGGCCTGGTCCTGGCTCCGGCCGGCGAGGCCGGCGACCGGCTGCTGAAGTCCCTGACCGAGGCCGTCAGCGACACCGACGCGGGCGTCCTGCTCGACCACCGCATGCGCGACAACTTCGTCGCCGGGGTCGCCGAGCGCGCCCAGCTGCCCGACGTGGAGTCCCCGGTCACCCCGGGCTCGGGCGGCGAGCACACCGTCAGCGCGGGCTTCCTCACCGTCCCGGCGAGCCGGCTGGCCCAGGAGGGCGAGCACGACCTGCTCCTCGAGGAGTGCTTCGGGCCGGTCACCGTGGTGGCCCGTTACGAGGACGACGACGAGGTGCGGGCGGTGCTGTCGCGGCTGCCCGGCAACCTCACCGCGACGGTGCAGCTGTCCGCCGGGGAGGCGGCCGGTGAGGGGCGCGGCGCGGAGATCGTGCGGGAGCTGACGCCGCTGGCCGGGCGGGTGCTGGTGAACGGCTGGCCGACGGGCGTCGCGGTCGCCCCCGCGCAGCACCACGGCGGGCCCTACCCGGCGACCACCTCGACCTCCACGTCGGTGGGCGGCACGGCCATCGAGCGCTGGCTGCGGCCGGTCGCCTACCAGGGGACCCCCGAGGCGCTGTTGCCCGAGGAGCTGCGCGACGACAACCCGCTGGGGCTGCCGCGACGCTTCAACGGCGTGCTGGAGCGCTAGGGACGTCGTGCGGAGGCGGGTGCGCCCGCCCTGGGAGTGCACCAGCACCCTCAGGGCGGGCGCACCCGCCCTGGGATACTCGGGCGATGGACATGGAGCTTCCCGAACTGCCCTTCGCCCTGCGCACCTACGGCCCCGACGGGCACTGGTCCTACGAGGACGGGGTGCTGACCGGCTGGGCGGGCGCCCGGCAGGACCGTTTCGTGCCGCCCACCGGTGAGGCCCTGGACCCCGCCTCCGACGCGCCCCGCCTGCTGGGCGCCCCCGAGGGCGACTTCCAGCTGATCGCCCGGGTCACCGTCGGGTTCGCCGCGTCCTTCGACGCCGGGGTGCTCTACGTCCACGCCGGCGAGCGGGCCTGGGCCAAGCTCTGCCTGGAGTACTCCCCGGACGTGCCCACCGTCTGCACGGTGGTCACCCGGGGCCACTCCGACGACGCCAACTCCTTCACCGTCGACGGCACCTCCGTCTGGCTCCGGGTCAGCCGCACCGGGCGTGCCTTCGCCTTCCACGCCTCCCGCGACGGCGAGCGCTGGACCTTCGTCCGCCTCTTCACCCTCGGCGACGAGAAGGAGACCGGGGCCGCCCTGATCGGCTTCATGACCCAGTCGCCGATGGGGGAGGGCTGCGTGGTGACGTACGACCACCTCGCCTACCGGCCGCAGTGGCCGCGCGACCTGCGGGACGGCAGCTGAGGGCGAGGAATGAAAGCGGCTGCTTGAACGTTCACGCAGTCGCCGGAGGGAGTCTCCGCACCCGTACGACCCTGGAGAGAGCCGACTCATGCGCGTCGAGATCTGGAGCGACATCGCCTGCCCCTGGTGCTATGTCGGAAAGGCCCGGTTCGACAAGGCGCTGGCCGCCTTCCCGCACCGCGAGCAGGTCGAGGTGGTGCACCGCTCCTTCGAGCTGGACCCCGGCCGCGCCAAGGACGACATCCAGCCCGTGATCACGATGCTCACCAAGAAGTACGGCATGAGCGAGGCCCAGGCCGAGGCCGGTGAGGACAACCTGGGCGCCCAGGCCGCCGCCGAGGGCCTGCCCTACCGCACCCGGGGCCGCGACCACGGCAGCACCTTCGACATGCACCGCCTGCTGCACCACGCCCGCGAGCAGGGCCGCGAGGCGGAGCTGCTCGACCTGCTGTACCGGGCGAACTTCGCCGAGGAGCGGTCCGTCTTCGGCGACGACGAACGGCTCGTCGGACTCGCCACCGCCGCCGGTCTCGACGAGGACGCCGTGCGCGCGGTCCTCGCCGACCCGGAGGCGTACGCCGACGGGGTCCGCGCCGACGAGCGCGAGGCCGCCCGGCTCGGCGCGAGCGGAGTGCCGTTCTTCGTGCTGGACCGCAAGTACGGCGTCTCCGGCGCCCAGCCCGCCGAGGTCTTCGCACAGGCACTCACCCAGGCCTGGGGCGAGCGCCCGGCGCTCCAGCTGATCGACGACGGTGCCGAGGCCTGCGGCCCGGACGGCTGCGCGGTGCCCCAGCGGTAGACGCCCAGGTCAGGACGTATGCATAAGCGTTCCTTGGCGATACCGCGCAGAACGCGGCAATGGACGGGGGGATCCCGGGCCTCCAGAGTGGTCCCATGGAGAACTTCGAGAACCTCGTCCGTGCCGAGTTCGCCCCGGAGAACACCTTCCTGAACACCGCCAGCAATGCCCTGCTGCCGGCCCGGACCGTGGCCGCGCTCCAGGACGCCGCACGGCTGCGCGCCGAGGGCCGCTCGCTCGACCCGCTCTTCGCCGACGTCGAGGCCTGCCGCGCCGCCTACGCCCGGCTGGCCGGTGTCCCGGCCGAGCGGGTCGCGGCCGGCGCGACCGTCGCCCTGTTCACCTCACTGGTCGCGGCCTCGCTGCCGCCCGGAGCCGAAGTCCTCACCGCGGAGGACGACTTCACCTCCGTACTCCAGCCCTTCCACGCCCGCGGCGACCTCAAGGTGCGGGCGGTGCCGCTGGAACGCCTCGCCGACTCCGTCCGCCCCGGCACCGCGCTGGTCGCGGTCAGCGCCGCGCAGTCCGCCGACGGACGGATCGCCGACCTCGCCGCGCTGCGCGAGGCGGCCCGGGCCCACGGCGCGCGCACCTACGTCGACTTCTCCCAGGCGGCCGGCTGGCTGCCGGTCACGGCCGGCGACCACGACTACAGCGTCACCATCACCTTCAAGTGGCTGCTCGGCCCGCACGGCGCGGCCTTCCTCGTCGTGCCGGAGGACTTCGGCGACCTGACGCCGGTGCAGGCGGGCTGGGTCGCGGGGGAGAACCCGTGGGACAGCTGCTACGGCCCCGTCGCCGAACTCGCCCACTCCGCCCGGCGGTTCGACTCCAGCCCGGCGCTGTTCAGCTACGCGGGGCTGCGCGCCTCGCTCGGACTCGTCGAGGAGATCGGCGTGGACGCCGTCCGCGCCCACGACCTGGCCCTCGCCGACCGCTTCCGCGCGGGGCTCGCGGAGCTGGGCCGCACGCCCCTGCCCGCGCCCGGCTCACCGATCGTGTCCGTGCCCGGACTGGGCCGCCTCCAGCCGGAGCTGGCCGAGGCGGGCATCCAGGTGTCGAACCGCGCGGGCAGTCTGCGGGCGTCCTTTCACCTCTACAACACGGCCGCCGACGTGGACCGGCTGCTCGACGCCCTGTCCGGCTGACGGCACGGCAGCGGGCCGGTGCCTCCCTGTCCCACACGAGGAGGCCCGGCCCGCGGTCCGTGTCACGCGGCTACTTCACCGGGGTGAAGTCCCGCGCGCCGATGAACTCCGGCCGCCGGATCGGCGCCGCGAAGGGCTCGACCGCCGTGTTCTCGACGCTGTTGAACACGATGAACACGTTGCTGCGCGGGAACGGCGTGATGTTGTCGCCGGAGCCGTGCATGGCGTTGCAGTCGAACCAGGTCGCCGAGCCGGCCCTGCCGGTGAACAGCTTGATGCCGTACTCCGACGCCATCTTCGTCAGCGCCTCGTCGGACGGGGTCCCCGCGTCCTGCATCTGCAGGGACTTCTTGTAGTTGTCCTTCGGCGTGGCCCCCGCGCACCCGAGGAACGTCTTGTGCGACCCCGGCATGATCATCAGACCGCCGTTGGTGTCGTAGTTCTCGGTGAGCGCGATCGAGACCGAGATGGTGCGCATGTTCGGCAGGCCGTCCTCGGCGTGCCAGGTCTCGAAGTCCGAGTGCCAGTAGAAGCCGCTGGCGCCGAAGCCCGGCTTGACGTTGATCCGCGACTGGTGGACGTAGACGTCCGAGCCGAGGATCTGCCGGGCGCGCCCGACCACCCGCTCGTCGCGCACCAGGTTCGCGAAGACCTCGCTGATCCGGTGCACCTCGAAGACGGACCGGATCTCCTTGGACTGCGGCTCCACGATGGAGCGTTCGTCCGCGCGGATCGCCGGGTCGGTGGTGAGCCGCTCCAGCTCGCGCTGGTAGACGGCGACCTCGTCCGGCCCGATGAGCTGGTCGACGGCGAGGAAGCCGTCGCGCTCCAGGGCCTGGAGATCAGCGGCCGGGACGGGACCGGGCGTGTCCGGGGAGCCCCAGACGACCGGGTCCTGCCGGGGGGTCGCCACCTCGGTGGCGCCGCGGGTCGGGTAGAGGTCGGTGATGTGCGCGGTCGTGGTCACGGTGACTCACACCTCCTCGGTGAGCAGCGGGTAGACGCCGTTCTCGTCGTGGTCCTCCCGTCCGGTCACGGGCGGGTTGAAGACACAGATGCAGTGGAAGTCCTCCTTGACCTTGAGCGTGTGCCGCTCGTGGCCGTCCAGGAGGTACATGGTGCCGGGCGTGATGCGGTACGTCTTCCCGGTCTCGCGGTCGGTCAGCTCGGCGTCGCCCTTGGTGCAGACGACGGCCTCGATGTGGTTCGCGTACCACATGTCGGTCTCCGTACCCGCGTAGAGGATCGTCTCGTGGACGGAGAAGCCGACCTTCTCCTTGGCGAGGACGATGCGCTTGCTCTCCCAGGTGCCGGACGCGGACTTCACGTGCCGGTCGGTGCCTTCGATCTCCTTGAAGGAACGGACAATCACGGTGCTGCGATGCCTCCTCGGCTCGGGTGCGTGGTTCAGGCGGTTTCGCGGACGGCTCGGGCGAGGGTGGTGAGCCCCTCGTCCAGCTCGTCCGGGGTGATGGTCAGGGACGGGAGCAGCTTGACGACCTCGCTCTCGGGTCCGGACGTCTCGATCAGCAGCCCCAGTTCGAAGGCGCGCGCGGCGATCCGTCCCGCGCGCTCCTTGTCGCGGAACTCCAGGCCCCACACCAGGCCGCGGCCGCGGTACTCCTTGACGTCGGCGAGGTTCTCCTCGGTGATGGCGATCAGCGCCTGCTCGACCTGCTCGCCGCGCGCACGGGTCTGCTTCTCCATCGCCGACCCGTCGGCCCAGTACGCCTCCAGGGCCGCGGTGGCCGTGACGAAGGCGGGGTTGTTGCCGCGGAAGGTGCCGTTGTGCTCGCCCGGCTCCCAGACGTCCAGCTCGGGCTTGAACAGGGTCAGCGCCATCGGCAGTCCGTAACCGCTGATCGACTTGGACACGGTGACGATGTCGGGCGTGATGCCGGCCTCCTCGAAGGAGAAGAAGGCACCGGTGCGGCCGCAGCCCATCTGGATGTCGTCGACGATGAGCAGCATGTCCTGGCGTGCGCACAGCTCGGCCAGGGCGCGTAGCCACTCGGGCCGGGCGACGTTGATGCCGCCCTCGCCCTGGACGGTCTCGACGATCACGGCGGCGGGCTTGTTCAAGCCGGAGCCCTGGTCCTCCAGGATCCGCTCGAACCACAGGAAGTCCGGGACCTGGCCGTCGAAGTAGTTGTCGAACGGCATCGGCGTGCCGTGCACCAGCGGGACGCCCGCGCCGGCCCGCTTGAAGGCGTTGCCGGTGACGGCGAGCGAGCCCAGCGACATGCCGTGGAAGGCGTTGGTGAACGACACGATCGCCTCGCGCCCCTTCACCTTCCGCGCCAGCTTCAGCGCGGACTCCACGGCGTTGGTGCCCGTCGGGCCCGGGAACATCACCTTGTACGGCAGGTCGCGCGGGCGCAGGATCCAGTTCTGGAAGGACTCCAGGAACGCGCGCTTGGCCGTGGTCGACATGTCGAGGCCGTGGGTGACGCCGTCGCGCTCCAGGTAGTCGATCAGGGCGCGTTTCAGGACGGGGTTGTTGTGCCCGTAGTTGAGTGAGCCGGCTCCGGCGAAGAAGTCGAGGTACTCGTGGCCGTCCTCGTCATACATGCGGCTGCCGTGCGCGCGGTCGAAGACGGTGGGCCAGCCGCGGCAGTAGCTGCGCACCTCGGACTCGAGGGTCTCGAAGACGCTGAGGTCGGGCTGGGTGATGGTCACGGCGAATCGCTCCTCGGTGGCGTGGGAGGTCAGAGGGAGTCGGAAGATCAGGGGGCGGCGGGCCGGCCGGGCGGTCAGTGCGCGAGCGGCCCGATGCGGTACAGCACCTCGGGGTCGTGCGACCCGTCGGGGAACTGGCCGGCGTCGAACAGCACCTCGCGCTCCAGCCGGGCGCCGTGGCGCTCGGCGAACGCGGTGAA
Organism: Streptomyces capillispiralis; assembly: GCF_007829875.1. Taxonomy (NCBI): domain Bacteria; kingdom Bacillati; phylum Actinomycetota; class Actinomycetes; order Kitasatosporales; family Streptomycetaceae; genus Streptomyces; species Streptomyces capillispiralis. Next base: position 6,236,677 of record NZ_VIWV01000001.1, read on the forward strand.
CAGGCGCTCCGACGCGATGTTGCCCGGAGTGATGGTGGTCTCCACGGCGGTCACCCCGTGCTCGGCGGCGGTCCGGGCGACCAGTCCGTCGAGCAGGGCGGCGGCGAGGCCGCGGCCGCGGTACGTCTCGTCGACCGCGACCTGCCAGACGAGCAGGGTGCGCGGGCTGTCCGGCCGCAGGTATCCGCTGACGAAGCCGATCGGCTCTCCGTGCTCGTCGCGGGCGACGGCCGAGGTGGCGGCGAAGTCGCGGCACCACAGCAGATAGCTGTACGACGAGTTCAGGTCGAGGACCTTCGAGTCCTTGGCTATCCGCCACAGCACGGCTCCGTCCGCCACGGTGGGGCGGTCGATTTGCAGGTCTGCTTGTGCGGCAGTCATGCGAATTGAACTTACCCAGGTAAATTCGAAATTGCATCGCCTGACGGGGTTACGTACCGGCTTGATCTGTGTTATCGCGCGTACGGGTGGGTCCGCGCGAGCACTCGGCGGTATGCCCGCATTTGCACGGGATATAGGGCGCGAAACGGGCGTGGTGTGGAACCGGTCACACCTGTGTAACTCTCATGACCATGTCCGGAACGCACCGGTTCCCGCTCTCGGAATCGTGGCGTTTAGGGTCCGGAAAAGCGGGCAGAAGAAGACGGGAAGCTACCCCGGAAGATAATCGCGGAATAAGCGAAAGAATGTCGCAGGAGAATATGTGCGAGGGATTGTGATAATCCCGCTGAATTCACGCCCCGGTCACTTCGCCGATACGCTCCCGCAGGACTTCGCGCCAGGCCCGCTCCGCCGCGCCCAGCGCCGCCGCCACGTCCACCGTCAGCCCGGCGTCCGCCAGCGCGCCGCCCAGGGCCGCCAGGCTCGCCCGCACCGCGCCCGGGCTCGCCTCGGGCCCGTAGTGGTTGACCCGGATCATCTCCTTGGCCAGCGCGCCGCCGCCGGCCGCCAGCACGAGCCCCGGGTCGGCGGCCAGGGCGCGCCCCACCAGCTCCGCGGCCACCGTGCCGGACGGCGCCCGCAGCGTGGTGGCGACCGGCGCCGCCTCGGCCGCGTCGTGGACGTACGGCTCCAGGCCGCCGCCCAGCGCCGACGCGCCCGCGCGGGTGGCCGCCGCGGCCGCCGCGTGCCGGGCCATCACGGTGTCCGGGCCCGCCGCCTCGATGCGCTCCACGCACGCCTCCAGCGCCAGCATCTCCAGCTGGGCCGGCGCGTGCAGCAGCGCCCTGCGGCCCCCGTCGATCCAGCGCTCCTTCCAGTCCAGCAGGGACAGGTAGGAGCGCCGCGGCGCCCGCGGGTTGGCGGCCATGCGCGCCCACGCCCGCTCGCTCACCGACACCGCCGACACCCCGGCCGGGCCGCCCATCGCCTTCTGCGCCCCGATCACGCACAGGTCCACGCCCCACGCGTCCGGCAGCACCGGCTCCGCGCCGACCGACGCCACCGCGTCCAGGTAGAACAGCGCCCCGTGCGCCCGCACGACCTCGCCGATCTCCGCGACCGGGTTGGTGTTCCCGGTGGCCGCCTCCGCGTGCACCAGCGACACGAAGTCGATCTCCGGGTGCTCCGCGAAGGCGTCCCGGACCTGCCCGGCCGTCACCGCCGTGTGGAAGGGCACCGCCAGATCGATCACGGTGGCACCGCAGTCCCGCAGCCAGTCGCCGAAGGTCTGCCCGTACGGGCCCGTGATCACGTTCAGCGCGGTCGTGCCCGGACCGGCGGTCGCGCGGATCGCGCCCTCCAGCGGCAGCAGCGCCTCACCCTGCATGATCACGACGTCCTGCCGGGTGCCCAGCAGCCGGGCCACCCGGTCCTCGATCGAGGCGAAGCGCGCGGCGCTCAGCGGGGGCAGGTCGAGGAGGAGGTGGGTCACGGCGGTGCTCTCTTCGCTGTGCGGCTGCGGGGGTACGACGCAGTCGAGCGTAAACCGTCCGTAGCGCCGCCCGGCCGCCGGTTCTCAGGCCGCCGGGCCCCGTCGCCATCGGGTTGGTTTGAGGCGGTCAAACCCCTCCTTATAATCGGAACTCACAGTTCCCTGACAGGAGGCCCCCCGTGAAGACGCTCCTCGGCCGCCGGACCCGCATGCTGGCCGCCACCACCGCGACGGCCGGGCTGGTCCTCCTGACCGCCTGCACCTCCAGCGACGACGGAGGCAGCGGGTCCAAGACCGCCGCCGGCGGGGTCGAGCTCGTCAAGGCGGGGCAGCTCACCACCTGCACCCACCTGCCCTACCCGCCCTTCCAGTCGGAGATCGACGGCAAGGTGCAGGGCTTCGACGTCGCCCTGATCGACCTGGTCGCCAAGGACCTGGGCGTGAAGCAGGAGATCCTCGACACGCCCTTCGAGAACTTCAAGACCGGCGCCTTCCTCAACTCCGGCGAGTGCGACCTGGCCGCGGCCGGCATGACCATCACCGAGGAGCGCAAGAAGAACGTCGACTTCTCCGACCCCTACTTCAACGCCACCCAGGCGGTCCTCGTCGACAAGAAGAGCGGCGTCACCTCCCTCGACGACGTGAAGGCGAAGAACGTCAAGCTCGGCGCCCAGGCGCAGACCACCGGTGAGGACCACGTCAAGAAGCAGGGCCTGGACCCTGTCTCCTTCGAGTCCTCCGACGCCGTCCTCAACGGCCTGCGCACCGGCCAGGTCAAGGCCGTCGTCATCGACTACCCCGTGGTCCAGGGCTGGCTGAAGGACAAGGCCAACGCCGACGCCTTCGAGGTCGCCGAGCAGATCGACACCGGCGAGGAGTACGGCGTCACCGTGAAGAAGGGCAACACCGCGCTGCGCGAGGCCATCAACAAGGCGCTCGCGGACGCCAAGGCGGACGGCACGTACAAGAAGCTGTACGAGCAGTGGATCGGCCCCTACGACGAGTCCGCCGCCTCGCCGGCCGCATCCTGAGTCCATGACCGACACGGACACACGACTCCAGCCTAGGAAAAAGGGACTGACGCGGCGTCAGAAGCGGAGCCTGTCGCGCGGCATCCAGTACGCCGTCTTCGTCGCGGCCGTGATTGCCTTCGCGCTCGCGGCCGACTGGGACCGGTTGCAGAACCAGTTCGCGCAAGCGGACATCGCGCGGCAGATGTTCCCCGAGGTCATCACGCTGGCGCTGAAGAACACCGTGCTGTACACGGTGACCGGCTTCGCCGTCGGGCTCGCCCTCGGCATGCTGATCGCGCTGATGCGGCTGTCGTCCGTCGGCCCCTACCGCTGGCTGGCCGGCGTCTACATCGAGATCTTCCGCGGCCTGCCCGCCCTGCTGATCTTCATCTTCATCGGCGTCGCCGTGCCGCTCGCCTTCCCCGGCACGGAGATCATCGGCGGCACCTACGGCAAGGTCGCCCTCGCCCTCGGCCTGGTGGCCGCCGCGTACATGGCGGAGACCATCCGGGCCGGCATCCAGGCCGTCCCCAAGGGGCAGATGGAGGCGGCCCGTTCGCTGGGCTTCTCGCCCGCCCGGGCCATGGTCTCCGTCATCATCCCGCAGGCCTTCCGGATCATCCTCCCGCCGCTCACCAACGAACTCGTCCTGCTCTTCAAGGACTCCTCGCTGGTGCTGTTCCTCGGCGTCACCCTGGAGGAGCGCGAACTGTCCAAGTACGGCCGCGACCTGGCCAGCACCACCGCCAACTCCACGCCCATCCTGGTGGCCGGCCTGTGCTACCTGCTGATCACCGTCCCCCTCGGCTTCGTCGTGCGCCGCATGGAGGCCAAGGCCCAGGAGGCCGTGAAATGAGCCGGCCCGAGATCCGCGTCAGCGGCCTGCACAAGTCCTTCGGCGACAACCAGGTGCTGCGCGGCATCGACCTGGAGATCGGCCAGGGCGAGGTCGTCTGCGTCATCGGCCCCTCCGGCTCCGGCAAGTCGACCCTGCTGCGGTGCGTGAACCTCCTGGAGGAGCCCACCAAGGGCCAGGTCTTCGTCGGCGGTACGGAACTCACCGACCCGGACGTCGACATCGACGCCGTACGCCGCCGCATCGGCATGGTGTTCCAGCAGTTCAACCTGTTCCCGCACCTCACCGTCACCGAGAACCTGACCCTGCCGCAGCGCCGGGTGCTGCGCAGGGGCAAGGCGGAGGCCGCGAAGGTCGCCGCCGAGAACCTGGCCCGGGTGGGCCTCGCCGAGAAGGCGGACGCCTACCCGGCCTCCCTCTCCGGCGGCCAGCAGCAGCGCGTCGCCATCGCCCGCGCGCTGGCGATGGGCCCCGAGGTGATGCTGTTCGACGAGCCGACCTCGGCGCTCGACCCCGAACTGGTCGGCGACGTCCTCGCCGTCATGCGCATGCTCGCGCACGAGGGCATGACGATGATGGTCGTCACCCATGAGATGACCTTCGCCCGCGAGGTCGCCGACCGGGTCGTCTTCATGGACGGCGGCGTGATCGTCGAGGACGGCAGCCCGGAGCAGGTCATCGGCCGGCCCCGGCACGAACGCACCCGCCACTTCCTCTCCCGCCTCCTCGACCCGGCGATGGCCGAGGTCGAGGAGGAGACCTCGGACCAGGTGGGCAAGTCCGGGTAGCGCCTGACTAGGGTGCCGGGTATGAGCGAACGCGCGGTGCTGCACGTGAAGGGGCGGATCCTCGTCGGCCCGGACGAGGTCCGCGACGAACTCTGGGTGGTCGGCGGCCGGATCTCCTACGACCGTCCCGCCGGCGCCCGCGACCTGCGGACCGTGGAGGGCTGGGCGCTGCCCGGGCTGGTCGACGCCCACTGCCACGTGGGCCTCGACCGGCACGGCCCCGTCCCCGCCGAGACCGCCGAGAAGCAGGCGCTCACCGACCGCGACGCCGGGGCGCTGCTGCTGCGCGACGCGGGTTCGCCCTCCGACACCCGCTGGATCGACGACCGCGACGACCTCCCGAAGATCATCCGGGCCGGGCGGCACATCGCCCGCACCCGCCGCTACATCCGCAACTACGCCTGGGAGATCGAGCCCGACGACCTGGTCGCGTACGTCGCCCAGGAGGCCCGGCGCGGCGACGGCTGGGTCAAGCTCGTCGGCGACTGGATCGACCGCGATTTGGGCGACCTGTCGGCCTGCTGGCCGCGCGGCGCGGTCGAGGCGGCTATCGCCGAGGCGCACCGGCTGGGCGCCCGCGTCACCGCCCACTGCTTCGCCGAGGACTCGCTGCGGGACCTGGTCGAAGCCGGCATCGACTGCGTCGAGCACGCCACGGGCCTGACCGACGACACCATCCCGCTGTTCGCCGAGCGGGGCGTCGCCATCGTCCCCACCCTCGTCAACATCGCCACGTTCCCCTCGCTCGCCGCGGGCGGCGAGGCCCGGTTCCCGCACTGGTCGGCCCATATGCGCCGGCTCCACGAACGCCGCTACGACACCGTGCGCTCCGCCTGGGACGCCGGCATCCCCGTGTTCGTCGGCACGGACGCGGGCGGCGGCCTGGCGCACGGCCTGGCGGCGGACGAGGTCGGGGAACTGACCAAGGCCGGCATCCCGCCCGTCGACGCCCTGTCCGCCGGAACCTGGGCCGCACGCGCGTGGCTCGGCCGCCCCGGCCTGGAGGAGGGCGCCCCGGCGGACCTCGTCGTCTACGCCTCCGACCCGAGGACCGACGTCCGCGTCCTGACGGACCCACGCCGGGTGATCCTCAACGGCCGGGTGGTGGGCTGATCACGGGGCTGTGGGCCTGTGTGCCGTGGTCCGTCGGCCCGCCGTCTCTCGGCGCGTCGTCCTCGGCCTGGCGAGCCGTCGGTCCGCCGATCGGGCCCACGGCTCGCGCTCCCGCTCCCGGCACCGGGATCGGGTACCGGACGGCCGTCGGGGCGGTGCGGTGCGGTGTGCGGGCTGTTTTCCAGGAGGCCGAGCGGCGGTCCACTCGGTGCTCGGCGGGCCCCGGCCGCCTCGCCGAGCGCGGTGCTCAGCGCCGTCCCAGTGCGACGGCCAGCGCCGTGAGGAAGCGATCCGTCGTCTCCCGGTCGCGGACGGCCAGGCGCAGCCAGGTGTCGTCCAGACCAGGGAACGAGTCGCCGCGGCGCACCGCGTAGCCGAGGGAGCGCAGCCGGGCGCGTACCGTCGCCGCGTGCGGCAGGCGCAGCAGGACGAAGGGGCCCTCGGCGGGGCCCGCCGCGCGGACGCCGCGGTCGGCGAAGCGGGCCAGTCCCGCCAGCAGATAAGCCCGGTCCGCCGCGACGCGGTGCGCCGCGTGCGCGGCCTCCGCCAGCGCCCGGGTACCCACGCAGACCTCGGCCGCCGCCAGCGCCGGTGTGGACACCGGCCACAGCGGCTGGGCACGCTCCAGCTCCGCGACGGTCTCCGGGGCGGCGAGGACGTAACCGATGCGCAGCCCCGCCAGGCCCCAGGTCTTGGTGAGGCTGCGCAGGACCACCAGGCCGGGCACGTCCGTCCGCCCGGCCAGCGCCTCGCGCTCGCCGGGCACCGCGTCCATGAACGCCTCGTCCACCACCAGCGTCCGCCCGGGCCGGGCGAGCCGGGCGATGTCCGCGGCCGGGTGCAGCACCGACGTCGGGTTCGTCGGGTTGCCGATCACCACCAGGTCCGCGTCCTCGGGCACCGCCGCCGGATCCAGCCGGAAGCCCTCCGCCTCCCGCAGCAGCACCCGGCCCACCGTGTGCCCGGCGTCCCGCAGCGCCGCCTCCGGCTCCGTGAACTGCGGATGCACCACCACCGGCCGGCCCACCTTCAGCGCCCGCGCCAGCAGCACGAACGCCTCCGCCGCACCGGCCGTCAGCAGCACCCGCTCCACCGGCAGCCCGTGCCGGGCCGCCACCGCCGCCCGTGCCGCCCGCCCGTCGGGATAGGCGGCGAGGCCCGACAGGGACGCGGCGATGTGCCGCCGCAGCCACGGCGGCGGCGTGTCCGCCCGGACGTTCACCGCCAGGTCGACCAGCGCCGAGCCGTCGTCGCGGACCTCGGCGTCGCCGTGGTGACGCAGGTCGTGCCCGCCGCCCCCCGGCTCAGTGCGCATGGGAGTGGCTGTGACCGTGCCCGTGATGGTGCCCGTGGTGGTGGCCGTCGTCGTCGGGGTGGAAGTGCGGCTGCTGCGGCAGGCCCACCTTGTCCTCGAAGCCCGGCAGCGCGATCCGGTACACGCACGAGTCGCAGTTCATCCGCAGGTCGCCCTTGACGGCCTCCTCGTACCGCTCCCACACCAGGTCGAGCAGTTCCGGCTCGGGACCGATGACGTCCGCCGACCGCACCCCGGTCTCCGGGTGCGCCGCCGCCCACTCCTCGGTCTGCTGCCGCACCCGGTCCGGCAGGATCCCGGTGAACAGGAAGTACGGCAGGACCACCACCCGCCGGGCGCCCAGCCGGGCGCACCGGTCGAGCCCGCTCGGCACGTCCGGCGCCGCCAGCGACACGAACGCCGTCTCCACCGCCGCGTAGCCGCGCCCCTCCCACAGCAGCCGCGCCGCCTTGAACACCTCGGCGTTGGCGTCCGGGTCCGTCGAGCCGCGCCCCACCAGCAGCACGGTCACCTCGGACGGGTCCCAGGACGGGTCCACCGCCTCGGCCAGCCGCCGCTCCAGCACCCGCAGCAGGGCGGGGTGCGGGCCCAGCGGACGGCCGTACGTGTACGTGATCCCCGGGTGGCGCTCCTTCTCGCGGGCCAGCGCCGCCGGGATGTCGCCCTTGGCGTGCCCGGCGGACACCAGCATCAGCGGCACGGCCGCGAACCGGCGCGCCCCCCGCTCCACCAGCTCGGTGACGGCCTCGCCCAGCGGCGGCGGCGACAGCTCGATGAAGCCGCCGGCGACGGGCAGTTCGGGGTGACGGCGGCCCAGCTCCCGCACGAAGTCGCGGAACGCCTCCGCGCCGGCGTCGTCCCGGGTGCCGTGGCCGGCGATGAGCAGGGCGGGCGGGGTGGTCACAGGTTCTCCTCGGAGGAAATCGGGTGGTACAGCAGGGCGTTGAGCGCGGCGGCGGCCACCGCCGACCCGCCCTTCTCGGACACGTTGCTCACGGCCGGCAGCCCGCTCTCGCGCAGCGCGGCCTTGGACTCGGCCGCCCCGACGAAACCGACGGGCAGACCGATGACGAGGGCGGGGGAGGCGTCGAGGGTCAGCAGCTCCTCCAGGGCGGTCGGCGCACAGCCGATCACCCACAGGGCACCGGGCCCGACCTCCTCGTAGGCCAGCCGCATCGCGTGCGCCGAACGCGTCAGGTCCGGCCCCGCCTTCGCGTCCCTCAGCCGGCACACGGTCTCCCGGCGGGTGATGCCCGCCGCGACCATCTCCACGTCCACCACGACCGGCGCCCCGGCGTGCAGCGCGGCGTGCGCCGTCACCAGCTCGCCCTCGTCCATGACGAGTTCACCGGCGTAGCCGAGGTCGGCGGAGGAGTGGATGACGCGTTCGACGACCGCCCGGGTCAGCGGCGGGAAGTGCGAGGTGTCCAGGCGGGCGCGCAGCCGCCGGAAGGACTCCTGCTCGATGGGGTGCACCACGCGGTTCACCGGGGCTCCTCCTGCCAGCGGTAGCCACGCGGGGTGACCATGCGCCCCGCGATCTCACGGGTCGCCGTGTTGCCCACGGTCACGACCGTCATCATGTCGACCGTCGCCGGATCCAGCGCGGCCAGGGTGGTCAGCCGGCTCGACTCGTCGGCGCGGGACGCGTTGCGCACGACGCCGACCGGCGTCCCGGGCTCCCGGTGCCCGGCGAGGATCGCCAGCGCCTTCGGCAGCTGCCAGTCCCGGCCCCGGCTGCGCGGGTTGTAGAACGTCACCACGATGTCCGCCTCGGCCGCCGCCCGCACCCGGCGCTCGATGACCTCCCACGGGGTGTGCAGGTCGGACAGGCTGATCGAGACGTGGTCGTGGCCCAGCGGCGCGCCCAGGATCGCCCCGGCCGCCAGCGCCGCGGTCACACCGGGCACACCGACCACGTCGATGTCGTCGGACGCCTCCGCCAGCGCCGGCGACGCCATGGCGTACACGCCCGCGTCGCCGCTGCCGATCAGCGCCACCGCCCGGCCCTCGCGGGCCTCGGCGACGGCCGTGCGGGCCCGCTCCTCCTCCGCGCCGAGGCCCGACTCCAGCACGCGCGTGCCGGGCCGCAGCAGGTCGCGGATCTGGTCGACGTACTGGTCGAGGCCCACCAGCACCGAGGCGCGGCGCAGTTCGGCCTCGGCACGCGGGGTGAGCAGATCGCGGGCGCCGGGCCCCAGCCCGACCACCGCCAGCCGCCCCCGCCCCGGCCGTCGCACGACGGCGCAGGTCGCCATCGCGGGCCGCCCGTCGGCGCGCCGCGACTTCCGCTTGGGCACCAGCAGTTCACCGCCGCCCAGCAGCGCGGCGGCCTCCGCGACCGACGGGGTGCCGACGGCGTCGAGCGGCGCGTCGGAGGGGTTCGGCACCTCCACCCGCGCCAGCTCCGCGGCACCGTGCGTCACCAGCGGCACGCCGAGCCGCCGGGCCGCCTCCACGATGCCCGGCTCCCCGGCCTTGGCGTCCACGGTGGCCAGTTCGGCGAGCGACGCCGCCGACAGCCCGGCCTCCCGCAGCGCGTCCTCGACGAGCGCCAGCACCTCCTCCTCGGGGGCGCCCTTCGACGCGCCGACGCCGACGACGAGGGTCGGCGGGCGCAGCAGCACCTCCCGTTCGGCCGGCCCGGCGAGCCGGTCCGTCACCCGGATCGTGTACCGGCCCTCGTCCGCCACCGGCAGCGGCGGCAGCGGCCACGCCACCTCGGCGCGCAGCGCCACCGCCTCGCCGTCCAGCAGGGCCCGGGACACGGCGGCGACGTCGCCCTCCACCGGCAGGCCCAGCGTGTCCAGACCGGGCAGCCCCACGGCGTCGGTCGCCGTGGTGATCACCGGTTCGGCGCCCAGCACCCCGGCCACCGCGCGGGCGAGGTCGTTCGCCCCGCCGCCGTGCCCGCCGAGCAGCGACACCGCGAACCGTCCGCCCTCGTCGACGCAGACCACGCCCGGGTCGCTGGTCTTGCCGGCCAGCAGCGGCGCCACCAGCCGCACCACGGCACCCGTGGCGAGGAAGCACACGAGCCGCTCGCACTCGGCGAACGCCGACCGCACCGCGTCCGGCACGGGGCCTTCGTACACGCGCGTCCGGTCCGGCCACGCGGCGGCCAGCCGGTCCCGCGCGGCGGCTCCCGCCGCCGTTGCGGAGATGAGGCCGATCACTGGACAACTCCTTCGGTGTGCGCCGGAGGCCTGACGCCCCACAGCAGGAAAACGGGATTGGCCGCCGCCAGCCGGGTCACGTCCCCGGGCAGCGGCGCCAGACGCGACGACTGCAACAGCACCCCGTCGCAGGTGAACCCGGCGCCGGTCAGCGCCTCGCGCGCGGCCGGCACCCGGTCCAGGGCGGCCACGGCGACCACCACCGTCCGCCGGGCCCGCCGCGCGCACGCCGTGACGACGGCGGGCAGCTCCCGCCCGCCGCCGCCGACGAACACGGCGTCGGGGTCGCCGTCCAGGCCGGACAGCACGGCCGGCGCCGCCCCGTGCACCACGTGCACGTCGACGCCGTGCGCCGCGGCGTTCGCCCGGACGCGCTCCACACCGTCCGGGGTCTTCTCCACGGCGGTGACGGCGGCGCCGAGCCGCGCGCACTCCACGGCCACGGACCCCGAGCCCGCGCCGACGTCCCACACCAGCTCGCCCGGACGCGGCCCGAGGCGCGCCAGCGCCAGCGCCCGCACCTCGAACTTGGTGATCATCGAGTCGCGGTGGGCGAACGCGGCCTCGTCCAGCGCCCACCCGGCGGGCGCGGACGGCGGGCCCGCGACCGTGCGCACCGCCCCGAGCGCCCGCTCCTCGTCCAGACAGAGCACCACGCTCACCGCCGTCCCCCAGTCCCGGGCGGCGGCCTCGGCGGGCGTCACCCGCTCCACCCGCTCCGCCGCGGAACCGAGCGCGGAGGCGACGACCAGCACCCGCGCGTGCGCCCGCAGCGCCGCCCCGAGCTCCGCCGGACCGGCCCCGGGCCCCGTCAGCACGGCGACCTTCGGATACGCCCGGCACAGGTTCACCGCCGTACGCGCGTCCCGCCCGTGCGCGCTCACCACCACCGCGTCGTCCCAGGGCAGCCCCACCCGCGCGAACGCGGCGGCCACCGACGGCACCCCGGGCCGCACGTCCAGCCGCTCCGGCCCGAACCGCTCGGCCAGCGCCCGGACGATGCCGAAGAACCCCGGGTCCCCGGAGGCCAGCACCACCACCCGCCGCTCCTCGGCGACGTACTTCGCCACGGTGTCGAGCGCGGGCGCCAGGGGCCCCAGCACCACCCGCTCGGCCCCCTCCGGCAGGGCCACCGCGTCCAGATGCCGCCGTCCGCCGACCACCAGCTCGGCCCCGGCCGCAGCCGAGGCGTCGACCGGCGCCCCCGCCCCCATACCGACGACCGTGATCACGTGCTCGCACCCCGCGAACGCAACGCCCTGCGCGCCTCGGGGTCCGCCTTGCGGAAGCCGTGGAAGTGACCGGGGTGGTACAGGTGCGAGCGGGTGCCGTGCGCGTCGAGGGCCGGACCGACCAGGAACAGCGTGTGCTTCCACAGCTTGTGCTCCTTGACCGTCTCCTCCAGCGTGCCGATCGTGCACCTCACGACCAGCTCCTCCGGCCAGGTCGCCTGGTACGCGACGACGACCGGGGTGGCCGTGGGGTAGCCGCCCTCCAGCAGCTCCCGCACCAGCTGCCCGCTGCGGGCGGCCGACAGGAAGATCGCCATGGTGGTGCCGTGCCGCGCGAACTCGCGGACCTCCTCACCGGGCGGCATCGGCGTCTTGCCGCCGCCCAGCCGGGTCAGCACGACGGACTGCGCCACCTCCGGAATGGTCAGCTCGCGCTGCGCGAGCGCCGCGACGGCCGAGAACGACGACACCCCGGGCACGATCTCGGTCGCGATGCCGAGTTCCGCGCACCGGTCGACCTGCTCCTGCGTGCCGCCCCACAGCGCCGGGTCGCCGGAGTGGATCCGCGCGACCTTCAGCCTCTCCGCACGGGCCCGCGCGTAGACGGCCACGACGTCCTCCAGCGACATCGTCGCCGAGTCGAGGATCTCCGCGCCCTCCCGCGCGTGGTCGAGGACCTCCGCCTGGACCAGGCTGGCGGCCCAGATCACGACATCGGCCTCGGCGATGGCACGCGCGGCACGGAACGTCAGCAGATCGGCGGCGCCGGGGCCGGCACCGACGAAGGTCACCTTGCCGGTGGGGGCATCGGCCATGGGAACGGGTCCTCTCGGAAGGGAAATCGGGTGGGGAAGGAAAAAGGGGGGACGGGACGTCGAAGGCGGCGGCTCAGAGCTTGCCGCCGCGCCCGCCGTCGCGCCGCGGCGGCGCGATCAGCGTCGAGAGATACGGCAGCGGCGCCCCGTCCAGCTCCGCCGCCGGCCGGACCGCCTCCTCCGGCAGCCCGAGCGCCGACCCCCACACGGCGTCGTCGAGCCGCCCGGTCTCCCGCAGCGCCTCGGCCACCTCGCCCGCCTGCCGCCCGAACTTGTACGCCACGACGGTCCCCGGACCGGCGAGCGCGTCCTTGAGCACGGCGGCCCCTGCGGTCACCGGCACCAGCGTCAGCGGCTCGGTCCCCTCGGTGAGCACCGCCCCCGAACGCGCCGCCAGGTCCTGCATCGCGGTGATTCCCGGCACGGTCTCCACGACCGTCCCCGGCACCGACTCCGCGACCGTCTGGGCGAGATAGGTGAACGTCGAGTACACGTTGGGGTCGCCGATCGTCGCGAACGCGACGGACCCGGTATCCCGCAGCAGCGCGGCGACCCGCTCACCGGCGGCGTCCCAGGCGGCCTCGCGGCGCGCCCGGTCGGTGCGCTCGTTCAGCGCGAACACCACCCGGACGACCTTCTCGGCGGGCACGTAGTGCAGCACGGTCGCCTCGGCCCGCCCCCGCTCCCCGGTGTCCATCACCGGTACGACGACGACCTCGGCCGCCCGCAGGGCGTTCACGCCCTTCACGGTCACCAGCTCCGGGTCCCCGGGACCGACCCCGACCCCGACCAGCCTGCTGCTCATGACGTCCGGCACCTCTCCACGAACCGACGGGCGACACCGGGCTCGGACGCCCAGTGCGTGTGCAGATAACTCGCGTGCACACCGCGCTCCACAAATCCCTCGACGCGCCGCTCCGGCGCCCGCACCCCCCACGCGGGAGCGGCCCCCGCGCCCGGCTCCACCACCGTCCGGTGGAACTCGTGCCCCCGCATCCGCGTCCCCGCGCCGGCCAGCACGCTGTCGCTCACGGCCACCGCGTCCCGGTAGCCGAGGGTCAGCCGCTCCGACATCCGCGCGGTGGCGTCTAGCACCCCGCACATCGGCATGCCGTCCAGCTCCCGGCTCAGGTACAGCAGCCCCGCGCACTCGGCGGCCACGGGAGCGCCGCTCAGGGCCAGCTCGGCGACGGACTTCCGCAGGCCCTCGTTGGCCGACAGCTCGGCGGCGTACACCTCGGGGAACCCGCCGCCGATGACCAGCCCGCCGGTCCCCTCGGGCAGTTCCCCGTCCCGCAGCGGATCGAAGACGACGACCTCGGCCCCGGCGGCGGACAGCAGCTCGGAGTGCTCGGCGTAGGAGAAGGTGAACGCCGCCCCGCCGGCGACGGCGACCCGCTTCGGCCCGCCCCGCGCCTCCGGGGCCTCGCGTACGTCCCGAACCGAGGAGGCCAGGACCTCGTCCGCGTCCCACTCCGCGCAGGACAGCGCACCGGCCCCTCGCGCCAGCCCGACCAGCGCCTCCAGATCGCACCCGTCGGTCACCTGCGCGGCCATCGCCGCGACCGCCTCCACCGCCCGCGAACCCCGCTCGGCGACCGGAACCAGCCCCAGGTGCCGGGACGGCACGCCGGCCTGCGGCGCCCGCCGCAACACCCCCAGCACCGGCACCCCGACGGAGTCCACGGCCTCCCGCAGCAACGCCTCGTGCCGGTCCGAGCCGACCTTGTTCAGGATCACGCCGCCGATCCGCACCTCCGGGTCCCAGCTCACGAACCCGTGCACCAGCGCCGCCACCGACCGCGACTGCGACGAGGCGTCCACGACCAGCACCACCGGCGCCCCGAGCAGCTTGGCGACCTGGGCGGTGGACGCCAGCTCACCCTCCCCGGCGGCCCCGTCGTACAGCCCCATCACCCCTTCGACCACGGCGATGTCACACCCCCGCGCCCCGTGCAGGAACAGCGGGGCGAGCAGCTCCGGGCCGCACAGGTACGCGTCGAGGTTGCGCCCCGGCCGCCCGGTGGCCAGCGCGTGGTACCCGGGGTCGATGTAGTCGGGCCCGACCTTGTGCGGGGACACGGCGAGCCCCCGCCCGGCGAGCGCGGCCATCAGCCCCGTGGCGACGGTGGTCTTGCCGCTGCCCGAGGAGGGCGCGGCGACGACCAGCCGGGGGACGGCGCAGTTCACCACTCGATGCCCCTCTGGCCCTTCTGCCCGGCGTCCATGGGGTGCTTCACCTTGGACATGTCGGTCACCAGGTCCGCGAACTCCACCAGCTGCTCCGGCGCGGTCCGCCCGGTGATCACCACGTGCTGGGTGCCCGGCCGGTCCCGCAGCACGGACACCACCTCGTCGGTGTCCACCCACCCCCAGTGCATCGGGTAGGCGAACTCGTCCAGCACGTACAGCCGGTACGTCTCGGCGGCCAGGTCGCGCTTGACCTGCTCCCAGCCCTCGCGCGCCTTCTCCTCGTTCGTCGAGTTGTCACCCTGGAGGCCGCGCTGGACCCAGGACCAGCCCTCGCCCATCTTGTGCCAGTCGACGGTGCCGCCCTCGCCGGAGGCGCCGAGCACCCGCAGCGCGTTCTCCTCGCCGACCTTCCACTTCGCCGACTTGACGAACTGGAACACCCCGATCGGCCACCCCTGGTTCCACGCCCGAAGCGCCAGCCCGAACGCGGCCGTCGACTTCCCCTTGCCCACGCCCGTGTGCACCACGACCAGCGGACGATTCCGCCGCTGACGGGTCGTCAGACCGTCGTCCGGTACGACACTCGGCTGTCCCTGCGGCACTACGCGGCCCTCCTCGACGTTCCCTGCACATCCCTGACCAGCCCGGCGATCGAGTCCGCCCGCAGCTCGTCCAGCGTCACCGCGGTGCCGCCCAGCCCACCGGCCAGCCGCCCGGCGAGCCCCAGCCGCACCGGCCCCGACTCGCAGTCCACGACCACCGAGGCGACCCCCTCGGCCGCGAACAGCCCCGCCGCGCGCCCGGCCAGCGCCACCGGCTCCGGCCCACCGGTCGCCCGTCCGTCCGTCACCACGACCAGGAGCGGACGGCGCGCGGGATCCCGCAGCCGCTCCACCCGCAGCACGCTGTGCGCCTTGAGCAGCCCGGCCGCCAGCGGGGTGCGCCCACCGGTCGGCAGCGACTCCAGCCGGACCGCCGCCGCGTCCACCGACGACGTCGGCGGCAGCGCCACCTCGGCCCCCGACCCGCGGAACGTCACCAGACCCACCTTGTCCCGCCGCTGGTAGGCGTCCAGCAGCAACGACAGCACGGCACCCTTCACCGCGCCCATCCGCTGCCGCGCCGCCATCGACCCGGAGGCGTCCACCACGAACAGCACGAGGTTCGCCTCGCGCCCCTCCCGCGTCGCCTGCCGCAGGTCGTCCCGGCGCACCACCAGGCCCGGGCCGCTGCGGCCCCGCGCCCGCTGGTGCGGTGCCGCGGCCTGGACGGTGGCGGCCAGGTGCAGCTTGGTCAGCGCGCCGTTCGGGCGCCGCGCCCCGGTCGTCCGCCCGTGCTCGGTCCGCGCCCGGGACCGCCGCCCGGCGGCCCCCTCACCGATCCCGGGGACGCTCAGCACCTTCGTGCGGAACGGCTCGGCGGCACCCACGGGGGACCGCTCACCGGAACCGGCCCCGGCCGGCTGCGAAGGACCGGACTCCTCGGCCTCGGCCGGCGTCCCCGCGTCCCCGTCACTGTCCGGCCCCTCCGCGGGCGGCTGTCCGCCACCCCCGTCGGGCCCGTCCGGCCCCTCCGGATCGGTGTCGGGGTCGTCGTCGCCCCCGAACTCCTCCAGCGTCTCGTCGAGCTTGTCCTCGTCCAGACCGGGAGCGTCGAAGGGGTTGCGCCTGCGCCGGTGCGGCAGCGCCAGCAGCGCCGCCTGCCGCACGTCCTCGGCGAGCACCTCCGTCCGCCCCGCCCAGGCGGCCAGCGCGGTCGCCGTGCGCGCCATCACGATGTCGGCCCGCATGCCGTCCACCTCGAACGCCGCGCAGGTCGCCGCGATCTGCCGCAGCGCCCCGTCCCCGAGCCGCACCGACGGCAGCAGCGCCCGCGCCGCCACGATCCGCGCCCGTACGGCGGCCTCCTCGCCGGCCCACCGCGCGGCGAAGCCGGCCGGGTCGTCGTCGTACGCCAGCCGGCGCCGCACGACCTCCACCCGCTGGTCGGGCTCCCGCGAGGCCGCCACCTCGACGGTCAGCCCGAACCGGTCGAGCAGCTGCGGCCGCAGCTCGCCCTCCTCCGGGTTCATGGTGCCGACGAGCAGGAAACGCGCCGCGTGCCGCACGGAGACGCCCTCGCGCTCGACGTACGAGGCGCCCATCGCGGCCGCGTCCAGCAGCAGGTCGACCAGGTGGTCGTGGAGCAGGTTGACCTCGTCGACGTAGAGGATGCCCCGGTGCGCGTCGGCGAGCAGGCCCGGCTCGAAGGCCTTCACGCCCTCGGACAGCGCCCGCTCGATGTCGAGGGCGCCGACCAGCCGGTCCTCGGAGGCGCCGACGGGCAGCTCGACCATGCGGGCGGGCCGTGCGGCACCGCCACCGGTCTCGTGCGGCCCGTCCGGGCAGGCCGGGTCCGGGGCCGAGGGGTCGCAGGAGAACCGGCAGCCGGACACCACGGCGACCTCCGGCAGCAGCGCCGAAAGCGCCCGCACCGCCGTCGACTTCGCCGTGCCCTTCTCACCGCGCACCAGCACACCGCCGACCGCCGGGGAGACCGCGTTCAGCAGCAGCGCGAGCCGCAGGTCGTCCTGTCCGACGACGGCCGTGAACGGAAAGGGGGTGGTCACTGGTCGTCGCCCTCCAGGTCGCCTTCGAGTTCCAGGTAGGTGGCGCGCAGCCGCTCCAGCGTCTCCGCGTCCGGCTCCGCCCACAGCCCGCGGTCCGCCGCCTCCAGCAGCCGCTCGGTGATGCCGCGCAGCGCCCACGGGTTGGACTTCTTCATGAAGTCCCGGTTCTCCGGGGCGAAGACGTACTCCGCGCTGAGCTTCTCGTACATCCAGTCGTCCACGACCCCGGCGGTGGCGTCGTACCCGAAGAGGTAGTCCACGGTCGCCGCCATCTCGAAGGCGCCCTTGTAGCCGTGCCGGCGCATCGCCGCCATCCAGCGCGGGTTGACCACGCGGGCCCGGAACACGCGGTGCGTCTCCTCGCCGAGCGTGCGGGTCCTCACCTGGTCCGGGGTCGCCGAGTCGCCGACGTACGCCTCCGGGCTCGCGCCCGTCAGGTGCCGCACCATGGCGACCATGCCGCCGTGGTACTGGAAGTAGTCGTCCGCGTCGACGAGGTCGTGTTCACGCGTGTCGACGTTCTTCGCCGCCACCGCGATCCGCCGGAACGCCGTCTCCATGTCCCCGCGCGCCGCCCGCCCGTCGAGCCCGCGCCCGTAGGCGTAGCCGCCCCACACCGCGTACACCTCGGCGAGGTCGGCGTCGGAGCGCCAGTTCCGGGCGTCGATCAGCGGCAGCAGACCCGCCCCGTACGCGCCCGGCTTGGAGCCGAAGACGCGGGCCGTGGCCCGGCGCCGGTCGCCGTGCTCGGCGGTGTCCTCGTCCGCATGCGCCCGTACGTAGTTGGCATCGGCCGGCTCGTCCAGCTCCGCCACCGCCCGCACCGCGTCGTCGATCAGCCCCACCACGTGCGGGAAGGCGTCCCGGAAGAACCCGGAGATGCGGACCGTCACGTCGATGCGCGGCCGGCCCAGCTCCTCCAGCCCGACCACCTCGAACCCGGTCACCCGGCGCGACGCGTCGTCCCACACCGGGCGGCAGCCCAGCAGCGCCAGGATCTCGGCGATGTCGTCGCCCTGGGTGCGCATCGCGGACGTGCCCCACACCGTCAGCCCGACGGACTTCGGGTAGTCGCCCGTGTCCCGCAGATACCGCTGCACCAGCGACTCGGCGAGCGACTGCCCGACCTCCCAGCTCAGCCGGGACGGGATGGCCTTCGGGTCGACGGAGTAGAAGTTCCGCCCCGTCGGCAGCACGTTGACCAGGCCGCGCGTGGGCGAGCCCGACGGGCCCGCCGGGACGTACCCGCCGTCCAGCGCCCGCAGGATGTGCCCGATCTCGTCGGTCGTGCGCGCGAGCCGCGGCACGACCTCGGTGCACGCGAACTCCACCACGGCGACCGCCGCGGGCAGTTCGGCGCCCAGCACCTCCCGGACCAGCCCGGCGCCTTCGCCGGCCGTCCAGCCGCGTTCCTCCATGCCCTCCGCGATCCGCCGGCACAACCGCTCCAGCAGGTCGATCGCGTCGGCGCCGGTGCGCGCCGGGCCGTCCACCAGGTCGGTCAGCTCCACCGGCACCTTCACCGGCGCGCCCGGCGCGGCCAGCAGGTCCTTCTCCACCAGCCCGAAGTGCTCGGCCAGCGAGGCCCGCAGCCCCGGCAGCGCGTTCGCCTGCCCGCCCCACACCTGCGAGGCGCGCAGCACCGCCAGCACCAGGTTCACGCGCGGTTCGCCGACCGGGCCGCCGCCGAGGATGTGCAGACCGTCGCGGATCTGCACGTCCTTGATCTCGCACAGATAGCCGTCGATGTGCATGACGAACTCGTCGAAGGCGTCGTCGTCCGGCTGGTCGTCCACGTGCAGGTCGTGGTGGAGCTCGGCGGCCTTCACCAGGGTCCAGATCTGCGCGCGCACCGCCGGTGCCTTCGCCGGGTCGAGGTCGGAGACCAGCGCGTACTCGTCGAGCAGCTGCTCCAGCTTCGCCAGGTCGCCGTAGGTGTCGGCGCGGGCCATCGGCGGCACCAGGTGGTCGACCACCGTGGCGTGGCCGCGCCGCTTGGCCTGGGTGCCCTCACCGGGGTCGTTGACGATGAACGGGTAGATCAGCGGCAGGTCGCCGAGGACCGCGTCCGGCGCGCAGCCGCCCGACAGGCCCAGCCCCTTGCCCGGCAGCCACTCCATCGTGCCGTGCTTGCCCATGTGCACGATCGCGTCGGCGCCGAAGCCCCCCTGCGATGGTGCGGCCTCCAGCCACCGGTAGGCCGCCATGTAGTGGTGGGACGGCGGCATGTCGGGGTCGTGGTAGATCGCGATCGGGTTCTCGCCGAAGCCGCGCGGCGGCTGGATCATCACGACGACGTTCCCGAACTGCAGCGACGCCAGCACGATGTCGTCGCCGTCGACGTACAGCGAGCCCGGCGGCTCGCCCCACGCCTCCGTCATCGCCCCGCGCAGCTCCGGGTCCAGCTTCTCGAACCACGCCCGGTAGTCCGCCAGCGGCACCCGCGCGGGCGCGGCGGCCAGCTGGTCCTCCGTCAGCCACTCCACGTCGTGGCCGCCGGCCTCGATCAGCCGGTGGATCAGCTCGTCGCCGTTGTCCGGGTAGCCGTCGACGCCGTATCCGGCGTCCCGCAGCGCGTCGAGGACCCGGACGGCGGACGCCGGGGTGTCGAGGCCCACCGCGTTGCCGACGCGCGAGTGCTTCGTCGGGTAGGCGGTGAAGACCAGGGCGAGCCTCTTGTCGGCGTTCGGCTTGTGCGCGAGCCGGGCGTGGCGTACGGCGATGCCGGCCACCCGCGCGGCCCGCTCCGGGTCGGCGACGTACACCGGGACGTCGTCCGGGCCCTGCTCCTTGAAGGAGAAGGGGACCGTGACGAGCCGGCCGTCGAACTCGGGGATGGCGACCTGCATCGCGGCGTCCATGGGGGACAGGGCGGCGTCGGAGGCGTCCCACGCGGCCCGCGACGAGGTGAGGCAGAGCCCTTGCAGCACCGGCACGTTCAGGTCGGCGAGCGCCCCGACGTCCCAGGCCTCCTCGTCACCGCCGGCCGACGCCTGCGAGGCGTGCGTGCCGCCGGCCGCCAGCACGGTGGCGACCAGGGCGTCGGCCCGCCCCAGGATCTCGTACAGCCCCTCCTCCGCGCCGCGCAGCGAACCGCAGTACACCGGCAGGGCGTTGGCACCGTGGGCCTCGATCGCGTCGCACAGGGTGTCCACGAAGGCGGTGTTGCCGCTGAGTTCGTGCGCGCGGTAGAAGAGCACGCCGACGGTGGGCCGGCCCTCGGCCGCGGTCCGCTCGCCGTGCACCCCGTACTCGGGCATCTTCCGCGGCCCGTCGAAGCCCTCGCCGGTCAGCAGCACGGTGTCCGACAGGAACCGCGCCAGTTCGGTCAGGTTCTCCGGGCCGCCCTCGACGAGGTAGCGCAGCGCCTCGGCCACCACACCGGCCGGCACCGACGACTCGGCCATCAGCTCCGCGTCCGGCACCGTCTCGCCGCCGAGCAGCACGGTCGGGATCCCGGACGCCTTCAGCGCCGCGAGGCCGTCCTCCCAGGCGCGCTTGCCGCCCAGCAGGCGGACGACGGCGAGGTCCGCGCCGTCGAGCAGCGCGGGCAGCTCCTCCGCCACGTCCACCCGGGTCGGGTTGCCGATCCGGTAGGAGGCACCGGAGGCGGCCCGGGCCGCCAGCAGATCGGTGTCGGCGGTCGACAACAACAACACAGTGCTCATGCGGGCGCTCCCGGTGGAATGAAAGGCAGTCCTTGCGGCGCGCCGGACTCGATGAGCCGCCACAGCGCGTCCGTGTCCGCGTGCTGTTCGATCAGGTCGCCGAGCCGGTCGAGCTGCTGCTCGCGCAGCGCGGCGAACGAGGTGCCGGGGGCCGGTACGAAGCGGCGCCCCGCGGCGGCGGCGACCTCGCGCAGGAAGGCGCGCCGGAAGCCGTCCGACTCCAGCGAGCCGTGCCAGTGCGTGCCCCAGGTCTGGCCGACCCGGCAGCCGTCGAGGAACGGCTCACCGCCCGTGACCTCGGCGACCCCGTGGTGGATCTCGTACCCCTCGACGGGCTCCCCGAGGGCGTCGCCGGACGGCCGGGCGAGGGTCTTCTCGCGGGCGAACCGCACCCGTACGGGCAGGATGCCGAGCCCGTCCACATGCCCCGCGCGGCTCTCGACCTCGTCCTCGATGTGCTCCCCGAGGATCTGGAAGCCTCCGCAGATGCCGAGCACGGGCCGCCCCTCGGCCGCCCGCCGCTTCAGCGCGTCCGCGAGCCCGCGCTCCCGCAGCCACCGGAGCGCCCGCACGGTGCCGCGCGTCCCCGGTACGACGACGAGGTCGGCGTCGGCGAGTTCCTCGGGCCGGTCCACGAACCGCACCACGACGCCCGGTTCGGCGGCGAGCGCGTCGACGTCCGTGAAGTTGGACATCAGCGGCACCGCGCACACCGCGACCCGCAGGACGTCCTCGCCGGCCGGCGCGGCCACCTCCGACTCGCGCACGGCGCCGCGCAGCGACACGTTCAGACCGTCCTCCTCGTCGATGCCGAGGCCGTGCCGGAACGGCAGCACGCCGTAGGTCCGGCGTCCGGTCAGGCCGTGCAGCATCTCCAGACCCGGCTCCAGCAGCGAGACGTCGCCCCGGAACTTGTTCACCAGGAACCCGGCGACCAACTGCTGGTCCTCGCGGGACAGCAGGGCGACGGTGCCGAAGAACGACGCGAAGACGCCGCCCCGGTCGATGTCGCCGACGACGAGCACGGGCAGCCCGGCGTTCCTGGCGATGCCCATGTTGACGATGTCCGTCCGCCGCAGATTGATCTCGGCCGGACTGCCGGCCCCCTCGCAGATCACCGCGTCATACGTGCCCCGCAACTGCTCCAGACAGTCCAGCACCGTGCCCAGCAGCCGCTGCTGGCGCCCGCCGTGGTACCCGCGGGCGCTCAGCTCGCCGACCGGCCGGCCCAGCAGCACCACCTGGCTGGACTGCTCGCCGCCCGGCTTGAGCAGCACCGGGTTCATCAGCGCGGTCGGCTCGACGCGGCAGGCCTGGGCCTGCATCGCCTGCGCCCGCCCGATCTCGGCGCCCTCCCGGGTCACGAACGAGTTCAGCGACATGTTCTGCGCCTTGAACGGCGCGACCTTCACGCCCTGGCGCACCAGCCACCGGCAGATCCCGGCGGTCACCACGCTCTTGCCGGCGTCCGAGGTGGTCCCGGCGACCAGCAGACCCCCACCGCTCACGATGCACGTCCCTTCATGACGCTCCGCGCGAGGACGCCGGCCCCGAGCGCGAGCCAGCCGACCCGCCGCGAGAGCCGTACCGCCCGCTCGATGTCGGACACGGCCACGGCCCGGCCGCCGCCGTTGAGGGCGGGCCGGTGCTCGACCCGCCCGCCGTAGGAGAGGGTGCCGCCGAGCCGCACCCCGAGCGCGCCCGCGAAGGACGCCTCCACGGGACCGGCGTTGGGGCTCGGATGCCGGTGCGCGTCGGTCCGCCACGCCCGCACGGCACCGCGCGGGTCCGGTCCGGCGAGCGCGGCGAGTACGGCGGTCAGCCGCGCCCCGGGCCATCCGGCGACGTCGTCGAGGCGGGCGGAGGCCCAGCCGTAGCGGCGGTAGCGGGGGGACTTGTGGCCGACCATCGCGTCCAGGGTGTTGACGGCGCGGAAGCCCAGCAGGCCCGGCACCCCGGCGACGGCGCCCCACACCAGGGCGCCGACCACGGCGTCGGAGGTGTTCTCGGCGACGGACTCGACCACCGCGCGGGCGATCCCGTC
The DNA here is from genome assembly GCF_007829875.1 of Streptomyces capillispiralis. NCBI lineage: Bacteria > Bacillati > Actinomycetota > Actinomycetes > Kitasatosporales > Streptomycetaceae > Streptomyces > Streptomyces capillispiralis. Next base: position 6,259,371 of record NZ_VIWV01000001.1, read on the forward strand.
GGCGTCCAGGGCCTGGGGGTCGCGGCCGCACAGGTGCGGCAGCCGGGCCCGGGCCGCCTCCACGTCCCCGGCCTCCAGCGCCGCGGCGACGGCACGGGCCTCCCGGGCCAGCGAGGTGCCGCCGACGACGGCCCAGGTGGCGACGCCGGTCAGGGCGACGGAGGCGGCGGGGGAGGAGCGCACGAGGCGTGCGGCAAGGCTTCCCAGCGCGACGGTCCCGCCGACGCACACGGCGGTGTGCACGGCGCCCCGGCCCCGGTCGTCCCGCCACAGCACTCGTTCCACGGCGGCCGCGGCCCGCCCGAAAGCGGCGACCGGGTGCCCGCGGCGGGGATCGCCGAGCAGCAGGTCGCCGAGGAGGCCGGCGGCGGCGCCGTACGCGAAGACGCGATCGGCACCCATGGGGTCAGCCGGCCGGTGTTCCGGAGGAGGGGGTGGCCCCGGGGAGGGGCGGGGCGTCGCTGATCGACCTCGACGGGCAGCCGCGCATGGCGTTGGGTCCTCACTCAGGGTGTCCGCGCCCTGGTTCGACGAGACCGGCGGTGAGAGTTCCTGGCTCCCGGGGTGTGCACCCCGGTGACAGTGGCGGGACCGCGCCGGATTCGCACCGGCTTCCTCTCCTGCCGCCGTATTGGCTGAGGCAGTCCACCACGGCCCCGGAAGGGCCGTCAACTTGCCGTTGACCTGCGGGGCTGAAGTGTGCTGAGGCCCACAGAGGGGTTCCGGTGGGTGACGGCGGGCGGGGTGCGCACACGCCGACGGGCGGTGCGGGTGCCGGGGCTCCCGCACCGCCCGTCGGACGGAGACGCTCGGGTGGTCAGGCCATGATCAGGTAGATCCCGTAGGCCACCGCCGCCGCGCACGCCGCGAAGCAGGCGTAGGCGCCGGTGACGGCCAGGGCCGCGGACCGGCCCTGGGCTGCGGCCCGCTCCTGGCGGGACAGACCGTTGATGCCGAGGGTGAACAGGGCCACCAGGGCCACGGTGACCACGAGGCTGACGCCGAACACGGAGCCGAGGGCCGCCCAGTCGATCTTCATGGTGCTCTTCTTCCTTCGTACCGGGGCGCGGTCAGACGGTGGTCTTGGCCTGCGGGGCCGCCGGGTCCGTGGACGCCGGGGCCGCGATGGAGGCGGCGAGTTCGTCGGTCACGGTGCCGGCCGGGGGCGGGGTGACGGCGGCGATCGCCTGGGTCACCACGCCGGAGGGCTCCTCGCCGGGGACGTCGTGGTCGTTGACGTTGGTGTGGTCGACGACCTCACGCCGGGAGATCTTCCAGATCGCCGCGCTGGAGGCGACCAGGAAGACGGCCACGAGGGCGGTGCCCCAGTCGCCGAAGCCGCAGACCCACTCGGCGAGCGCCGCGACCAGGGCCGCCGCGGGCAGGGTGAGGCCCCAGGCGATGAACATCCGGGTGGCCGTCGACCAGCGGACGACGCCGCCCCTGCGGCCCAGGCCCGCGCCCATCACGGAACCGGAAACGGAATGCGTGGTGGAGAGCGAGAAGCCGAGGTGCGAGGAGGCCAGGATGACCGTCGCGGCGCTGGTCTGGGCGGCGAAGCCCTGCTGCGGCTGGAGGTCGGTCAGGCCCTTGCCCATGGTGCGGATGATGCGCCAGCCGCCGAGGTAGGTGCCGAGCGCGATGGCGATGCCCGCGGAGAGGATGACCCACATGGGCGGGTCGGAGTCGGGGGCGAGGGTGCCGCCGGCGACCAGGGCGAGGGTGATGATGCCCATCGTCTTCTGGGCGTCGTTGGTGCCGTGGGCCAGCGAGACCAGGCCGGCGGAGGCGATCTGCCCGGCGCGGTAGCCCTTCTCGGAGGCCTTGCCGTCGGCCTTCCGGCCCAGGCGGTAGGTCAGCCGGGTGGCGAGCATCGCGGCGAGGCCGGCCACCAGCGGGGCGGCGATCGCGGGGATGAGGACCTTGGTGACGAGGACGTCGCCGTGCACCGCGCCGAAGCCGGCGGAGGCGACGGTGGCGCCGATCAGGCCGCCCATGAGGGCGTGCGAGGAGCTGGACGGCAGACCGACCAGCCACGTCAGCAGGTTCCAGAGGATCGCGCCGACCAACGCGGCGAAGATGACCTCGGGACGGATGCCGGCCTCGTCGACGAGGCCCTTGGAGATCGTGTTGGCGACCTCCACCGAGAGGAAGGCGCCGACAAGGTTCAGCACGGCGGACATGGCCACCGCGACCTTGGGCTTGAGCGCACCGGTCGAAATGGTCGTTGCCATCGCGTTCGCGGTGTCGTGGAAACCGTTCGTGAAATCGAACGCGAGTGCGGTTACCACCACAATCGCGAGGATCAGCGAGAAGCCTTCCATTTACCCAGGCAATCGTTCGAGGTCATTGGCTGGTCGACCGTAGGTAACCAGGGTGAACGGAAGATGAACTGGAATGGGCGTCGTGGTGACCGTAAAAGGGGGTCGCCGCTCCGCCGGATGGCGGGGGTCGCCCGCCGTGCCCCTGGGCTGCCCCGTGCCCGGCGGGGCGGGCGCCCGCGGCGCACCGCTTCAGCCGATCGAGTGAGCCGTGGAAGAGATTCCGGTCACTCGGGAGGGTGCCCGCGCCGCGCGGCGGGCCGGCCGGCCCGGCGGGACCCCTGGTGCCGCCGGGCGCAGCGGGGGTCGCGGTAGGTGGTGGCCTCGGTCGCCTCGACGTGGACGAAGCGGGCGCCCGCGGCCTCGGCGGACGGCCGGTCCACGCCCTTCTGGCGCGACGGCCGACGGCCGGCGGACGGCGGACGCGCAGGCGGGGCCGACGGCCTGCCTGGCAGGATCGCGGCATGGCTGAGCAGCGGCGGGGCGGACGGGAAGCGGGGGACGCCGGGGGTGGCGCCCGGGGCGTGGGGGACGCGCGGGGGAGGCGTGTGCCCGAGGAGGAGGCGCGCGCCTGGGCGGACCTCGTCGAGACCGCGCGCCGGACCGTCGCCGACGGGCTCGTCGTGGGCACCTCCGGCAACGTCTCGGTGCGGGTCGGCGACACGGTCCTGGTCACTCCGTCGGGAGTGCCGTACGACCGGCTGACGCCGGACGACGTGACCGGTGTCGACCTCACCGGCCGGCAGGTCCTCGGCTCGCTGGTGCCGACCAGTGAGCTGCCCCTGCACCTCGCGGTCTACCGCACCACCGGCGCGCGCGCCGTGGTGCACACGCACGCCGTGCACGCGACGGCCGTCTCCACGCTCGTCGACGAGCTGCCGCTGATCCACTACATGGCCGCGGCACTGGGCGGCCCCGTCCGGGTCGCCCGCTATGCGACGTACGGCACCGACGAGCTGGCCGGGAACATGCTCCGCGCCCTCGACGGCCGCACCGGCTGCCTCCTGCAGAACCACGGCACCGTCACCCACGGCACGACCCTCGCCCAGGCCTACGACCGCACGGCCCAGCTGGAGTGGATGTGCCGCGTCTGGCTGACCGCCTCCTCGGTCCCGGGCCTGTCCCCGCGCCTGCTGACCCCGGAGCAGCTGACGGAGGTGGGCGAGCGCCTGCGGGGGTACGGGCAGCGGGGCTGACGGCGGGGGCCGGAACCAGCGCCCGGACGGCCGCGACCCGGGGGCGTGCGGGCGGGCGTGCGGGCGCCGGCGCCGCGCGGGTGCCCACTGGCCGGTCGTGCCGTCCGACAGGACACTGGAGAACGTGCGCACTGCCAGAGCGACGGCCGCTGCCGTCACCGCCGTGATAGGGGCCGGTGCCGCCGCGGTGGCCGCCGGCCGGTTCGCCAGCGACGCCGCCCTCCGGATGCCCCCGGGCAGACCCCTGCCCACCGAACCCCGCCTCACCGTGCACTCCACCGCGGCCGGCCGGGTCAGCCTCACCCGGGACCTCGCCGCCCTGCGCCCCGGCCGCTACGGCCTCGCCGGTGACGGCTTCCACGCGGTCGTCGGACCCGTGCGGGACGACACCGTGCACAGCGCCGACACCGTCGTCCGCAGCCTGGAGTGCGTCACCCACGGCACCCTCGAACCCGGCGACCGCGCCTGGTTCACCCCCAACCTGTACGTGGGCGACCCCCGCACGGCCCTCGGCCTCGACCACACCGACCTCGACATCCCCGGGGAACTCGGCTCCCTGCCCGCCTGGTTCGTGCCGGCCGCCCGGGACACCTGGGTGATCGCCGTCCACGGCATCGGCACCACCCGGGAACACACCATGAACCTCATGGAGGTCCTGCACCGTCACCGCTTCCCGGTGCTCGCCCCCGCCCACCGGGGCGACCCCGGCGCACCCCGCTCCCCGGACGGCCTCCACCACCTCGGCGAGACCGAGTGGCGCGATCTCGACGCGGCGATGCACCACGCCGTGCGCGCGGGCGCCCGGCAGGTCGTCCTGTACGGCTGGTCCACCGGCGCCACCATGGCGCTGCGCGCCGCCGCCCGCTCCGACGTCCGCGCCCACGTCGCCGGGCTCGTCCTGGACTCCCCGGTGCTCGACTGGGAGGCGACCCTGCGCGCCCTCGCCGCGGCCGGCCGCACCCCGGGCGTCCTGCTGCCGCTCGCCGTCCGCGCCGCCCAGGGCCGCACGGGCCTGTACGGCGACCGCAGCCCCGGCGCCGTCCACCTGGACCGGGTCGCCGTCCCCACGCAGATCTTCCACGGCCCCGACGACACGGTCGCCCCCTGGCGCTTCTCCCGCCGCCTCGCCGCCGACCACCCGAACACCATCACCCTGCACACCGTCGCGGACGCTCCCCACGCCGCCATGTGGAACGCCGACCCGCAGGCCTACGAAGAGGCCCTGAGGCGCTTCCTCACCCCGTTGATGTGACCGTGCCCCCGAACGGCCCACGGCCGGTGCCGAGGATTCCGTTTATCGCCGTACCAGTGGCCTGATTCCCTCCCTCCGACCGCGTCCGGGGCCGCCGCGCGGGCCGCTCCCGGGCCCTCGTCCGCATTCCGTTTGGGTTTTCGGACCGTCAACCGGAAGACTGCACCCGTGACGTCCCGTATCCCGCGCGACTCCAGGCTTCGACTTGTCCGCCCGCGACCCCTGGCCGCCGCCCCCGCAGCGATCAACCAGCGGCGCCCGCGCCGCCCCGCGCCGCGCCCCCCGGAGGGCACCCCCGCACCGGCGGAGCTGGCCAGAATGGCACGCTCCGGTCTGGCCGCCGCGGCCCGCGTCGCCCGCTGGGCCGACGCCGCCCTCGGCCCCGGCGGGGACAGCGCCACCACCGACGGCAAGGCCACCCTCTCCGACGCGACCGCCGAACGGGCGGCCCACGCCCTCGGGCTGACCGTCGCTCAGGTCCGCGCCGACTGGGACACCGCCCGGCTGGCCGGCCTCATCGAGGTGCACGGCGACAGCGCCCGCCCCGGCTGGCGGCTGCGCGCCTGGGACCGTGACGACAGCGCCGTGCTGCGCGGCTGGGTCGCCCTCTGCGACGCCTGGTCGCTGGCCCACCCGGAGCCCGAGGAGTACGAGCACGCCGCCGTCGCCGAGGTCGTCACGGCCATGCCGCAGGTGCTCTCCTTCCTCCAGCTGTCCGCCGGCCCGGTCCCGGTGCCCCAGCTCCTCGACCTGCTGCAGCAGCGCGTCACCGAGCTCCGTACGGAGCGCTGCGAGATCGACTACGCCCCGCAGCCCGAGGCGGCCGACGCCGAGGCGCCCGCGGCCGACGCCTCCGCAGCCTCCGACGGCCCGTCCGGGACCCCGCTCCAGCGGCCGCGCCCCGCGCCGCCCGAGCCGGCCGCCGCCGACGCCCCGCTCGCACCGCTGCTCGACTGGGCCCTCGAAGCCCTCGCCTCCGTCGGCGCCCTCACCTACGGCGACGGGCAGGCCACCCTCACCCCGCTGGGCAGCTGGGCGGTGTGGGTCAAGCTGGAGCAGATCTGCGTCGCCGCGCAGAGCCCCGCCGGGAACATCGAGCAGGGCGCCGAGGACATGCTGCGCGGCTGCGCCCAGCTGCGCCCCAACGCCGCCCGCGCCGAGTACCGCGCCTGGCTCGCCGCCCGCCCGGTCGGCAGCGCCGTCACCGAGCTGATCGCCGCCGCCCGCGGCGAGGACGCCCTGCTGCGCGGCCTCGCCTTCGAGGCGCTGCGCGTCGTGGGCGCCCCCGCCGAGCCCGAGGTGCGCGCCGCCCTCGACGAGCCGACGTTGCGCCCCTACGCCCTGCTGTGGCTCGCCGAGCACGACGGCGCCGACCCCGAGGACGCCCACGAGGTCCTCACCCGTCAGGAGGCGACCTGGCTGTGGGTGGACACCGCCGCCGCCGTCGCCGACCACGGTGAGGCCCCGCTGCTGGTCCGGCACCTGGAGTCCGCGGTGCAGCCGACCGTCCCCGCGCTGCTCCAGGAGGTGCGCGCGGTCGGCCACCCGCGCACCGTGCAGGTCCTGGTCGCCCTCGCCGCCGCGCACCCCGACCCGGCGCTGGCCAAGGCCGTCCGCCGGGCCGCCTTCCAGGTGCACACCGGCGGCTGAACCCCGGGCTCCTCAGACCCCGGTGCCGGTCTCGGGCGCGTAGGTGCCGAAGCTCCAGACGTTGCCCTCGAGGTCCCGGGCCATGTAGTCCCGGGAGCCGTGATCCTGGTCCGTCGGGGGCAGCAGGATCTCCGCGCCCTGCTCCGCAGCCCGCCGGTGGTGTGCGTCGACGTCGTCCACGACGACGTACACCCCGGCCGGACCCGCGCCCCTCATCGCCGTGTCGAACACCCCGCCGCGCCCCTTCGAGCCCAGCATCACCGCCCCGTCGCCCTGCACCAGCTCGGCGTGCATCACGGTGCCGTCCTCGCTCTCGTACACCGACCGCTCGGTGAAGCCGAAGGCCTCCGTCAGCTGCCGGATCGCCGCCCTGGCGTCCGTGTAGAGCAGCGTCGGGAAGACGCTCGGACGTCCGCCGCCCGTGCCTGCCATGGCGATCACTCCCTCGTGTCCGGACCGGTGCACCGACTTCCGCACGCAGCAAAACCGCTTGCACGGCCCCGTTAGAATGGCTCGCATGGCCATTCTCCTCGCGCATTAGACGGCGGGAACGTCCTCAGCCGCCCACCGCCACCCAAACCGCCCCAGGAGTCTGTCCGTGATCTCCGCCTCCGGCATCGAGCTGCGCGCCGGTGCCCGCGTCCTCATCGAAAGCGCCACCTTCCGCGTCGCCAAGGGCGACCGCATCGGCCTGGTCGGCCGCAACGGCGCAGGCAAGACCACCCTCACCAAGGTCCTCGCCGGCCAGGGCATTCCGGCCGGCGGCACCGTCACCCGCTCCGGCGAGGTCGGCTACCTTCCCCAGGACCCCCGCACCGGCGACCTCGACGTCCTCGCCCGCGACCGCATCCTCTCCGCGCGCGGACTCGACGTCCTGCTCCGCAAGATGCGCGAGAACGAACAGCGCATCGCCAACGGCCAGGGCGCCACCCGCGAGAAGGCCCTGCGGCAGTACGAGCGCCAGGAGACCGAGTTCCTCACCAAGGGCGGGTACGCCGCCGAGGCCGAGGCCGCCACCATCGCCGCCGCGCTGAACCTGCCCGACCGGGTGCTCGGCCAGCCGCTGCACACCCTCTCCGGCGGTCAGCGCCGCCGCGTCGAACTGGCCCGCATCCTCTTCTCCGACGCGGACACCCTGCTGCTCGACGAGCCGACCAACCACCTCGACGCCGACTCGATCGTCTGGCTGCGCGACTACCTCAAGACCTACCGCGGCGGCTTCATCGTGATCTCCCACGACGTCGACCTGGTCGAGACGGTCGTCAACAAGGTGTTCTACCTGGACGCCAACCGCGCCACCATCGACGTCTACAACATGGGCTGGAGGCTCTACCAGCAGCAGCGCGAGGCCGACGAGAAGCGCCGCCGGCGCGAACGGCAGAACGCCGAGAAGAAGGCCGCCGCGCTCAACTCGCAGGCCGACAAGATGCGGGCCAAGGCCACCAAGACGGTCGCCGCGCAGAACATGGCCCGCCGCGCGGAGAAGCTGCTGGCCGGCCTCGAGGACGTCCGCCAGTCCGACAAGGTCGCCAAGCTGCGCTTCCCCGACCCCTCGCCCTGCGGCAAGACCCCGCTGATGGCCGAGGGCCTGTCGAAGTCGTACGGCTCCCTGGAGATCTTCACCGACGTCGACCTGGCCATCGACAAGGGCTCCCGGGTCGTCATCCTCGGCCTCAACGGCGCCGGCAAGACCACGCTGCTGCGCCTGCTCGGCGGGGTGGAGGAGCCCGACACCGGCAAGGTCGTCCCCGGCCACGGCCTCAAGCTCGGCTACTACGCCCAGGAGCACGAGACCCTCGACCCCGACCGCACCGTCCTGGAGAACATGCGCTCCGCCGCACCCGACATGGACCTCGTCGAGGTCCGCAAGGTGCTCGGCTCGTTCCTGTTCTCCGGCGACGACGTGGACAAGCCGGCCGGGGTGCTCTCCGGCGGCGAGAAGACCCGTCTGGCGCTCGCGACCCTCGTGGTGTCGTCGGCCAACGTGCTGCTGCTCGACGAGCCGACCAACAACCTCGACCCGGCCAGCCGCGAGGAGATCCTCGGCGCGCTGCGCACCTACAAGGGCGCGGTCGTCCTGGTCACCCACGACGAGGGAGCCGTCGAGGCGCTCCAGCCGGAGCGGATCATCCTCCTGCCGGACGGCGTCGAGGACCTGTGGGGCGCCGACTACGCGGATCTCGTCGCGCTCGCCTGACCGTGCCGGGCGGGGCTGCCCGTCGCGGGCAGCCCCGCACCCGAAACGGGCGCGTTCGGCCCCGAAGCGGTCAGCCGGGGTTGATCGAAGGCGTGATCCACTGCGTATGGATCATTCGGCTTAGCGGTGATCCATCATTCGTGTGAGATCTCCTCATCCCGAGGTGTGTCCTACACCGATGTCGCGGCCGAGCCCCCGGCGGACCGGGGCTCGGCCGCCACTCCTCTCTGACCTGGCACTTCGCGGGGGAACCCGATCGGAGGTACCGGCCGCACACTGCGGAATGACGGATTCCGTTTGTGGGGACGCGCTCCCGTCGTCACAACCTTGTCTCACCGACCTTGCCGAATGGGTGGCCATCGGGGCCGGGAGGGGTGATCATGAGGAGACCAGAGCGCACTTCCCATGAGGAGGCACGGGTGGCCGAGACTCTGAAGAAGGGCAGCCGGGTGACCGGCGCCGCGCGCGACAAGCTCGCGGCAGACCTGAAGAAGAAGTACGACGCCGGTGCGAGCATCCGGGCGTTGGCCGAGGAGACCGGCCGCTCGTATGGCTTCGTGCACCGCATGCTCAGCGAGTCGGGCGTCACGCTGCGAGGGCGTGGCGGGGCGACACGGGGCAAAAAGGCCCCTTCGGCCTGATCCCGGGCGCCCCGCGATCCCGATGGTGGCCACCCGGTCGGCCAAGTGACCGGCCGGGTGGTTACTGTGCAGTCACTTAGGTTGACCGCACCCATCGGAGGCGCCCCATGGCTTCGTCCGCCCAGGACCTCGGTCCGGTACTCGACAAGGACGGCGTACGGCTCACCGTCGACGACGCGATCGCCACGGTGACGCTGACCAACCCGGCCAAGCGCAACGCGCAGAGCCCCGCTCTGTGGCGCGCGCTGATCGAGGCGGGCCGGCTGCTGCCCGGATCCGTCCGGGTCGTGGTGTTGCGCGGGGAGGGCAAGTCCTTCTCCGCCGGACTCGACCGGCAGATGTTCACGCCCGAGGGAATCGAGGGCGAGCCGTCGTTCATCGACCTGGCGCGCCATGACGACGCCACGCTGGACGCGACCATCGCCGCGTTCCAGGAGGCGTTCACCTGGTGGCGGCGCAGCGACATCGTGTCCGTCGCGGCCGTGCAGGGGCACGCCATCGGGGCCGGGTTCCAGCTGGCGCTCGCCTGTGACCTGCGCGTCGTCGCGGACGACGTGCAGTTCGCCATGCGCGAGACCAGCCTCGGCCTCGTCCCCGACCTGGCGGGCACGCACCCGCTGGTCGGGCTCGTCGGCTACGCCCGCGCGCTGGAGATCTGCGCGACCGGGCGCTTCGTCACGGCCGAGGAGTCCGTGAGCACCGGCCTGGCCAACCTGGCCGTGCCCGCGGCCGAGCTGGACGCGACGGTCCGCGACCTCGCCGGGGCGCTGCTGGCGGCTCCCCGCGACGCCGTGATCGAGACCAAGGCCCTCCTGCGCGGTGCCCAGGACCGCACCTACGACGAGCAGCGCGCCGCCGAACGCGCCGCCCAGGCCCGCCGTCTGCGCGACCTGGCCGGCCTCGGCGAGTAGCACGCCCCCGGCTGCCCGGACCTCCCCGCCCCGCCGGTGCCGGTACCGAGAGGTACCCGCGCGGGCCGGGGACGGGTGAGCCGGTGCAGCGCCGGAACCTGCTCCTGGGCAGCCGTCCGACGGTCGGCCGGTCGCTCAGTCGAGCGCCGTGACCAGGACGGCCACCGTCGGGCGGTCCGGCAGCGCGGCCGCCACGGCCGAGCGGACCGCGCGGGCCACCTCCAGGGGCCGGGTGTCCGCCCGGACCGCGAGGTCCACCTGCGCGTGGCGGCGGGGCAGGGCGTACGCGCCCCGCCGCTCGGACAGGTGGACCGGCCGTCCCAGCGTGCCCGTCAGCCGGCTCACCCCCGGCACGCCGAGCACCACCCCCGCGACACGGCCCACCTCGGACTCCTCGAACTCCGCACCCGCCTCGTCCGCGCCCTCCCCCGCGGCCACACCGCGCGCATCCGGCAACCCCGCGCCTGCCGCCCGCGCATCCGGCGGTTCCGTGTCCGCCGCCCGGGGGCCCGGCGCCTGCGCGCTTGGCGGCTCCGTGCCTGCCTCCGCCGACGGTTCCGCGCCCGCCGCCCGCGAGTCCGGCAGCCCCGCGCCCGGCGCTCCCGTGCCCACCGCCGGCGCGCCCGGCGGCTCCGCGTCTTCCGCGTCCGCTCCGCCCGCAGCCCGCGCGCCCGATGGTTCCCCACCGGCCCCTGCGCCCGGCGCTCCCGCGCCCACAGCCCGCGCGCCCGGCGCTCCCGCGCCCACAGCCCGCGCGCCCGGCGCTCCCGCGCCCACAGCCCTCGCGCCCGGCGCTCCCGCGCCCACAGCCCCTGCGCCCGGCGCCTCCGCACCCGCCGGCGGCGCGCCTGGCGCGCCCGGCGGCTCCGCGCCCTCCGTCCCCGCCTCCAGCAGCTCCGTCGCCCGCAGGTCCACCTCGGTGACCGTCAGCCCGATCCGTTCCGCCGCCGCCTGGGCCAGTGCCGTGCGCAGGAGGGACGCCGTCACCGGCAGTGGCTGTGCCGCCGTCGCCGCGAACTCCGCGGTCAGCCGCAGCGGGCCCGGCGGCAGGGCGCTCGGCGGTGGCGGTACGACGGGCTCGTCCGCCTCCTCCGGGCCGGCCGGCCCGATCCGCAGGCGGCCGAGGCGTACGCCGGGCACGCCTCGAACCGCCGCGCCCCGCAGGACCGCCTCCACCGCCCGCTCCGCGATCCACGCGCCGTCACGCGCTTCCCCCAGGGGCAGGAACCTGCCCAGCCCCACCTGTTGCCGTACCGCTCGGGTCCACCGTTCCGCCGTCACTCCTCCAGCCTGCCGTATCCCTGGCGCGGGACGCGGCAACCGCGCATACCGTGGTCGAAGGGGACGATCGAAGGGACGAACGGCGATGACCGACATGACCGAGGGAGGCTCGGTGAGGGCCCCCGAATCCGAGAAGAACCTCCTGGAGACCACCTCGCGCAGGGGCCAGGGAACCCGGCGCGGCGGTGGTGACCCCGCGACGCGTGGCCGGACCACCATCTCCGACGGCGTCGTGGAGAAGATCGCCGGGCTGGCCGCACGGGACGTGCTCGGCGTGCACGCCATGGGCAGCGGACTGTCCCGGACCTTCGGAGCCGTACGCGACCGGGTGCCGGGCGGCTCGAAGTCGGTGACGCGCGGCGTGAAGGCCGAGGTCGGCGAGGTGCAGACCGCGCTCGACCTGGAGATCGTCGTCGACTACGGCGTGTCGATCGCCGACGTCGCCCGGGACGTGCGGGAGAACGTCGTCGCGGCGGTGGAGCGGATGACCGGCCTGGAAGTGGTCGAGGTCAACATCGCGGTGAGTGACGTGAAGTTGCCCGACGAGGAGGACGAGGAGCCGGAGAGCCGCCTCCAGTGAGGCTCGACGAGCGGAGGAGCGCACGATGAACATGGCCGTGGTCGGCATGATCGCCGGCATGGCGCTGGGCTTCGCCGGATACTTCGGCGGCTTCGGGGCCTTCCTGCTGGTGGCGGCCCTGGGCGCCGTCGGGTTCGTCGCCGGACGGTTCCTCGAGGGGGACCTGCAACTCGGCGACTTCTTCCGCCCGCGTGACGAACGGCGGCGGTGACGACGGTGAGCACGGGCACCGCTGAGCTCGGCGGGAGTCCGGCCGCCGTCGCGCCGGCCGAACGCGGGGCGACCAGGATCGCCGACCGGGTGGTCGCGAAGATCGCCTCGCAGGCCGCCCGCGAGGCGATCGGGCCGCCGCCACCGGGCGCCGCGCCCCCGCACGCCACCGTGGTCGTCCGCCACGACGCCGCCCGCATCCGGGTGCACGTCGAACTGGACTACCCCGGCGACATCGGCGGCCGCTGCGGACAGGTACGCCGTCAAGTGGCCGACCGGGTGCGCGCCTTGGCGGGCATGCACGTTCCGGAGGTCGTGGTCCGGGTGGAACGCCTGCACCTGGCGGCCGCGTTCGGCGGGGCGCGAGGGAGGACCCGATGAGTGCACCACAGGGCACCGGGGACGCCGCCCCGGGCACGGTCATGGAGCAGGGCCCGCCGCCCGCGGACGCGACCGTCGGCGGATCCGGCGGGCGCCGGCGCTTCTGGTCGGCCCGCCGCGTCCCCGCCGGCCTGCTCGCACTGGTGATCCTGGTGGTCGCGGGCGCGTTCCTGTACGACATTGCCGCGGTGCGCGCCCACCGGACCGCCATGGGCTGGCGCCGCGACCTGGCCCGGCACCTGGCCGAGCGGCACCTGGACGACACCTGGGTGCTGACCGGCGCCGCCCTCGCCGCCGCGCTCGGGCTCTGGCTGCTGCTGCTCGCCCTGACGCCGGGTCTGCGCTCCCTGCTCCCGATGCGCCGCACCCGTCCCGACGTCCGCGCGGGACTGCACCGGGACGCCGCCGCGACGGCGCTGCGGGACCGCGCCATGGAGGTGGCCGGCGTGCGGACGGTGCGGGTCCGGGTGACGCGCGCCCGGGCCGACGTCCGCGCGGTGTCGCACTTCCGCGCACTGGACGACGTACGGGCCGATCTGGACGCGGTGCTCGGCGACGCGGTCCGGGGGCTGGGCCTGGCCCGGCCGCCCTCGCTGTCGCTGCGGGTGCGGCGGCCCGGCCGGAAGGGGCGGTAGCCGTGCTCAGAGCTGTCAACCGCGTACTGCTCGCGCTCGGGGGGCTGGTGCTGACCGCCCTCGGCGGGTCCGTGCTGGCGATCGGTCTCGGGGCGCCGGCGCCCTCCTGGTGGCTGCACCACGGGCGGCACGACGTACTGCTGAACGAGGCCGAGCGGACCCGGTGGCGGGACGCCGGCTGGTGGTGGCCGGCCGTCCTCGCCGCGCTCGCCGTCCTCGTCCTGCTCTGCCTGTGGTGGCTGGTCGCGGTGGTGCGCCGGCGGCGACTGGCCGAGGTGCTGGTCGACACCGGCGACGGCGAGGGCGCGGCGCTGCGCGGCCGGGCCCTCGAACACGTCCTCGCCGAGGAGGCGAACCACCTGGACGGCGTCGAGCGGGCGCACGTCCTGCTCACCGGCCGCCGCGGCACACCGAGAACCCGGGTGCTGCTCCTGCTCCAGCCCCACGTCGACCCCGGGACCGCCCTGCACGCCCTCACCACCGGCCCGCTCACCCACGCCCGCGACTCCGCGGGCCTGGCGGACCTGCCGGCCGAGGTACGCCTGCACGGCGTCAGGCACCGCGCGGAACGCGTCACCTGACCCACGGGGCCGTCAGAACCCGTGCCGTACCCCGCCGTCCACCGGGAGCATCACGCCCGACACGTAGGACGCCGCCGGGGACAGCAGGAACGCGGCCGTGCGCCCGAACTCCTGAGGGGTGCCGTAACGGCGCAGCGGGATGCGGGACTCGGCGGCCCGACGGGTGGCCTCCGGGTCGGCGGACAGGGAGTCCAGCTCACGCACCCGGTCGGTGTCGATGCGGCCGGGCAGCACTCCGACGACGCGGATGCCGCGCGGACCCAGTTCGTCCGCGAGGGACTTGGCGAAGCCCGCCAGGCCCGGACGCAGACCGTTGGAGATGGTCAGCCCGGGAATCGGCTCGTGCACCGAGCCGGACAGCACGAAGCCGATGACCCCGCCCTCGCCCAGCTCCGCCGCCGCGGCCCGGGCCATCCGCACCGCGCCCAGGAACACCGACTCGAACGCCGACCGCCACTGCTCGTCGGTGGTGTCGGCGACGAACCCCGGCGGCGGACCGCCCACACTGACGAGCATGCCGTCGAAGCGGCCGAACCGCTCCCGCGCGGTGGCGATCAGCCGGGCGGGCGCCTCCGGGTCGGCGTTGTCGACGGCCACGCCCACCGCGTGCGGCCCCAGCGCGGACACCGCCTCGGCGACGGCCTCCTCCTCCCGCCCCGTGACGACCACCTTCGCGCCGTCGGCGACCAGCTCCCGCGCGGAGGCGTTGCCCAGCCCGCGGGTCGCCCCGGTGACCACGTACACCCGGTCCTTCAGTCCAAGATCCATGGCCCCTATCCTGCCTCCTCGTCCCCGAACAGGGCGAGGGCGGTGTTCACCAGCCCGATGTGACTGAACGCCTGCGGGAAGTTCCCCAGCAGCCGCCCGCCCACCGGGTCGTACTCCTCCGCCAGCAGACCCACGTCGTTGGCCAGCCCCAGCAGCCGCTCGAACAGCTCCCGTGCCTCCCGGTGCCGGCCGGTCAGGTGCAGGGCCTCGGCCAGCCAGAACGAGCACACCAGGAACGTGCCCTCCTGCCCGGGCAGCCCGTCGACGGTGCCGGCGTCCGTGGTGTAGCGGCGCAGCAGCCCGTCCTGCCCCAGCTCCGCGCGGACCGCCTCGATGGTGCCCAGCACCCGGGGATCGTCGGGCGGCAGGAAACCGACCCGGGGCATCACCAGCAGCGCCGCGTCCAGCTCGCGCGAGCCGTAGGACTGCGTGAAGGTGTTCCGCTCCGCGTCGTACCCCTTCTCGCACACCTCCCGGTGCACCTCCTCGCGCAGCTGACGCCAGCCGTCGAGGTCCCCGTCGAAGTCCGGGTGCTCCTCCAGCGTGCGCACCGCGCGGTCGGCCGCCACCCACACCATCACCTTGGAGTGCACGAAGTGCCGCCGCCCGCCGCGCACCTCCCACAGCCCCTCGTCCGGCTGCCGCCAGGCCGTGCGCAGGAAGTCCATCAGCACCGTCTGCAGCGCCCACACGTCGTGCTGGGGGGACAGCCCCGATCGCCGGCCCAGCGCCAGGGAGTTCATGACCTCGCCGTACACGTCCAGCTGGAGCTGGTTCACGGCGTCGTTGCCGATCCGTACGGGCGTGGCGCCGCCGAAGCCGGACAGCCACGGCAGCTCGAACTCCGGCAGCCGCCGCTCGCCCGCGAGCCCGTACATGATCTGCAGGTCCGCCGGATCGCCGGCGACCGCGCGCAGCAGCCAGTTCCGCCACGCCTCCGCCTCCTCCCGGTACCCGGCGGCCAGCAGCGCGTTCAGGGTCAGCGTGGAGTCGCGCAGCCAGCAGAAGCGGTAGTCCCAGTTGCGCACCCCGCCCGGCTCCTCCGGCAGTGAGGTGGTCGGCGCGGCCACGATGCCCCCGGTGGGGGCGTAGGTGAGCGCCTTCAGCGTGATCAGCGAGCGGACGACCGCGTCCCGGTGCGGGCCGCTGTAGCGGCACTTGGCCGCCCAGGCACGCCAGTCCGCGACGCTGTGCCGCAGCGAGGAGTACGGGTCGACCAGCGGGGGCCGCGGCTCGTGCGAGGGGTGCCACGTGAGCACGAACGCGACCCGCTCGCCCTCCTCCACCGTGAACTCCGAGACGGTAGCCAGGTCCTCGCCCCAGGTGGGCACCTCCGGCACGCTGCGCAGCCACGCCGAGTCCGGCCCGGCCACCGCCACCCGGTGCCCGTCGGCCCGGCGCACCCAGGGCACCACCGAGCCGTAGTCGAAGCGCAGCCGCAGCGTGCTGCGCACGGTCACCCTGCCGCGCAGGCCCTGCACGATCCGCACCAGATCGGGTGCGCGGTCGCGCTGCGGCATCAGGTCGGTGACCCGCACCGCCCCCTCGGCGGTCTCCCACTCGGTGTCCAGGACCAGGGTGTCCTCACGGTAGGAGCGGCGGACGCACCGGTCCGCGCCGGCCGGGGCGATGCGCCAGCTGCCGTTGCTGTCGTCCCCGAGCAGCCGCGCGAAGCAGGCCGCCGAGTCGAAGCGGGGCAGGCAGAGCCAGTCGACCGAGCCGTCCGCACCCACCAGGGCCGCGGTCTGTTCGTCGCCGATGAGCGCGTAGTCCTCGATGCGGTGCACGGGGTGCGGGTTCCCTGCGATCGGGGGCGGCAATCAGGGCAACGGCCGGGGGAGTGACGGACCGTCGGCCGCCACGGCACCGTCGCCGGAGAAGATGACACCGGGGTCGGAGGGGGCCTGGTTGAGCACCCACAGGCCGATCAGGGTGGCCAGCGCGAAGACGACGGCGATCAGTACGGCGAGGACGAGCCGCCGACGGCGTTCGCGGCGCAGCCACTCCCCGCGCGCCGTGCGGTAGGCGTCGGGGTCCGGCAGCACCCCGCCGGCCAGGGCCCGGAGGGCGTCGCGCAGTTCCCGTTCGGTGCGGTCCGCGCCCGGCGGCCGGGGCTCGGCCCGCTCGCGGCCCGTGCGGCCGGGGCCGGTGTCGTTCATCGCCGGGCCTCCATCGCCTGGGTCAGCGCGGCGATCCCGCGCGAGGTGTGCGTCTTGACGGAACCGCGGGTGATGCCCATGGCGGCGGCTATCTCGCTCTCCTTCAGCCCGAGCCAGTGGCGCAGCACCAGTGCCTCGCGCTGCCGGGCGGGCAGCTGCTGGAGCGCGTCGATCAGCACCCGCTGGTCGTCGCGGAGCAGCGCGGTGTTCTCGGCCGAGGCCACGGTCTCGTCCGTGGGGCGCGCCGGGTGCTCCTCGTGCCGCCGGGCGACCTGGAGGTGCCGTATCCGCATCCGGGTCAGGTCGCAGACGGTGGAGCGCAGATGGGCCTCCGCCGCGGCCACGTCCTTCAGCCGCCGCCATCTGCGGTAGATCCGGTAGTACGCCTCGGCCACCACGTTCTCCGGGTCGTCCGCGCCGAGCAGCACGGCCAGCCGCAGCATCGAGGAGTAGTGCAGCGCGAACAGGCGGGCGACACCGGCCTCCCGCTCCAGGTCGGCCGGATTGGCGCCGGCGAGGGGTCCGGTCGGCGTCGCCCCCGGGGCCGGGGGCAGGGTGGCCCGGGGGTGCTGCTGTCTGCGTCTCACGGGGTGTCCGCTCCCGTCCGAGGGCCCCGCCTGACCATCAGGCGGGACGGCAGGTCGGTGGCGTCGGCGCCGCGCGGGACGCCGAGGCGGGCGAGGGCCGCGGTGCCGGCCACCGCGACGGTCAGGTTGAGCAGCAGGGCGGCGATCCCGGCGTAGATCTCCAGCGGCCCGGCGCCGGTGCCGAGCGGCACGATCGGCGAGAACCCCTCGCGCACCACCAGGTACGTCCCGGCGGCCATGCCGACGGCCCATCCCGCGAGCAGCGCGCGCGGGTGCAGCCGGCGCGTGTAGAGGCCGACCGCCACCGCCGGGAAGATCTGCAGGATCCACACCCCGCCGAGCAGCTGGAGGTTGATCGCGTCCTGGTCGCGCAGCCCGAACACGAAGGCCACCGCCCCGGCCTTGGCGGTCAGGGACACCGCCTTGGCCACCCGCACCTGCCGTTTCGGCGTGGCCGTCGGGTGCACGTACTCGACGTACACGTTCCGTACGAAGCCGGTCGCCGCGGCGATCGACATCACCGCCGCCGGGACCAGCGCGCCCACCACGATCGCCCCGAACACCAGCCCGGCCGGCGCGCCCGGCATCAGCCGGTCGACGAGCATCGGCACGGCGGCTTCGGCGCCGCCCTCGGGTGCCCGTACGCCCGCCGCCAGGGCCGCGATGCCGAGGAACCCGCAGAGCGCCAGCAGCGCCGTCCAGGCGGGCAGCCCCGCCGACACCTTGCGCAGGGTGCGCGTCCCGTCGGCGGCGAACCCGGCGGTCAGCACGTGCGGGTACATCAGCAGCGCCAGCGCCGAACCGAGCGCCAGGGTGGCGTAGGCGGGCTGCTGCTCGGGGGACAGCAGCAGCGGGGAGTGGGCGGCGTCCGTGCCGCCGAGCGCGCGCCCCGCCCCGTCGAAGACCGCGCCGGGCCCGCCGAACCGCCGCAGCACCAGCCAGCACACGGCGGTCAGCGACACGAACACCGCCACCGCCTTCAGCGCCGAGATCACCGCGGGCGCCCGCAGCCCGTGCCGGTAGGTCGCCACCGCCAGCCCCGCGAACACCGCCACCATCACCAGGTCCCCGGTCGCGCCGCGCGGATACAGCCCGCCCGCGGTGAGCACCGCGCGGACGCCGAGCAGCTGGAGCGCCAGGTACGGCATCGTCGCCAGGATCCCGGTCAGCGCGACCACCAGGGCCAGCGGAGCCGACCCGTACCGGCCGCGCACGAAGTCGGCGGCGGTGATGTATCCGTGCCGCCGGGCCACGCTCCACAACCGGCTGAGCAGCACGAACGCGAGCGGACAGACGATCACCGTGTACGGCACCGCGAAGAAGGCGGGCGCGCCGTTGCCGTACGCCAGACCCGGTACGGCGGTGAAGGTGTACGCCGTGTAGACCGTCCCGCCGAGCAGCAGCCAGGTCCAGCCCGGGCCCAGGGCGCGGTCGGCCAGCGCCCACCCCTCCAGCGAGGGCAGCCTCCCGTTCGGCCGGAGCCGGCGCGCGGTGACGGCGAGCAGCGACGCCCCGCCGATCACGGCGAGGAACGTCGCGGTCATGGCGCCGTCGGCCATGAATCACCGTCCTTGGTGTGCAGTGCCCTCGGAGAAGAGTCGCGCGGCACACCCCACCGGATGACAGACGACCGTCCGGAACGCCGCGGCACCACCTCCGACCGGTGCGCCACTCTCGCACAGACCACCGCGGACCGGGAGGGGAGCGCGGGTCACGGCACGCACCGGTCGCCCCCGGCCACGGTGCGTGGCCCGGGGCCCGCCTACACCCCGGCCGACTCCGGCTTCCCGGCACCGGCGGCCTCGCCGTGGGACTCCGCGCCGCCGGGCTCGGCGGCGTCGGTCGTCCGGGCCGCCGGCCGGGCCCGCTCCCGGGCCTCGCGGCGCACCAGCACGACCCAGCCCACCGGCACGGCCGCCGCGAACAGCCACCACTGGACGGCGTACGCGTAGTTCAGCGCGGCGTTCTCCTCGCCGGGGTTCCCCAGCCGCTGCGGGGTGCCGTCCTTCGGCTCGGGCGCCGTCTGCGCCACATAGCCGCCGAGCACCCGGGCGCCGAGGCGCTCGGCCTCCCGCTCGCTGTCGATCAGCATGATCTGCCGCTCGGGCAGGCCCTCGAGGTCCTTGATGCCGCTCGCGGCGGTCGTCTCGTCGGGCATCAGCCGGCCCTCGATGGTGATCTCGCCGCGCGGCGGTGCGGGGACCTCGGGGAACGCGCTCTGGCTCGGCCCGCCCGGGATCCAGCCCCGGTTGACCAGCAGGACCCTGCCGTCGTCGAGGACGAACGGGGTCAGGACGTGGAAGCCCACCTCGTCGTCGCCGTTGGTGCGGCGGCGGACGACGACCTCGTCATCGGTGTCGAAGTGGCCCTCGGCCGTCACGGTCCGGTACCGCTCGGCACGCGTCACGGCCTGTCCGGGGGCGGCCAGCCGCTCCACCGGCACCGGGTCGGCGGCCAGCGCCTCGGCGACCAGCCGGTTGCGGGCGGCGCGCTCGTCGTGGCGGTCCATCTGCCAGAAGCCCAGCCTGATCATCGTGGGGATGAGGAGCAGGGCGACCAGCGTGATGATCACCCATTGGCGGGACAACAGAAAGCGGTACACCCCACGACCGTACAACTCGGCCGCGGGGTGCATTGAGGCGGGTACGTCCCTTCACACCCGGTCGACGATCCCCGCCCTTCCCTCCGCGCGGGCGCAGTGGGCGCCGCAGTACCAGTGCCCCTCGGCCTCGACGCCCTGGCCGATGATCTGCACCCGGCAGTGCTCGCAGATCGGGGCCATGCGGTGGATCGCACAGGAGAAGCAGTCGAACACGTGCACGGCGCCCTGCGCGTGCACCTCGAAGGTCATGCCGTAGCTGTTGCCGCAGACTTCACATGTCGCCATGCGCCACAGGGTGTGCCGTCGGCCCCGCGCGGGGCGAGCGGGCGGCGGGCGAGTCGCCCGCCAATCACCCGTCCGTACGGTCCGCCGGCTCCACGTCCCCGAGCAGCTGGCCGAACGCGGCCTCGTCGACGACCGGTGTGCCGTACTGCCGGGCCTTGACCACCTTCGAGGTGCCGGAGTCGGGATCGTTGGTCACCAGGAGGCTGGTCAGCCGGGACAGGCTGGTGGCGACGTGCAGGCCCGCCTCGGTCGCGCGGTCCTCCAGCAGGTCCCGCTCGATGGAGGTGTCACCGGAGAACGCCACCCGCATGCCCTGCTTGAGCCGCTTGCCCGGTTCGTACCGGCCCGGGTTGGGGTGGGGGCAGGCGGGCCGCTTGCGGGAGGGCCGCCAGCTGTTCGGCCGGTAGCCGCCGGGGCCGCCCTGCTGGACGACGCGGGGCCGGTCCGACCACTCGGTCAGCGGCCGGCACTCGTGCAGCGGCAGCCGTACGCCGCCCGCCGCCGCGGCCCGCAGACTGGGCCGGAACGCCTCCGCCAGCACCCGCGCGTCGTCCAGCGCGTGGTGCGCCCGCCGCTGGACGACGCCGAAGTGGGCGGCGAGCGTCTCCAGCTTGTGGTTGGGCAGCGGCAGCGCCAGCTCCTTGGCGAGGGCGATGGTGCACAGCCGCTGCTTCACCGGCGCCTCGCTCCGCGCGCGGGCGTACTCCCGGGCGATCATCTGCCAGTCGAAGACGGCGTTGTGCGCGACGAGCACCCGGCCCTCCAGCCGGGCCGCGAACTCCGCGGCGATGTCCTGGAAGAGGGGCGCGCCCTCGAGGACCTCGCTCGTCAGACCGTGGATCCACACCGGGCCCGGGTCCCGCTCCGGATTGACCACCGTGTACCAGTGGTCCTCGACCTCGCCGCGCGCGTCCAGCCGGTAGACGGCCGCGGAGATGATGCGGTCGTCCCGGGCCAGCCCCGTGGTCTCCACGTCAACGACCGCGTAGCCCCGCGGATACGCGGCCGGCCACGCGGTGGGGGAGGACGCTGCGGTCGTGAGGTCATCGAGCATGGTTCACGAGGATACGGGCCGCCACCGACAGCCCTGTCCGTCAGGTGCCCTGTGCGAACCGGCCGTTCGACCGCCGGCGGTCCCCGCGACCCGGACACGCGGTCATGTCCCGCGCCCCCGGGGCCGGTTGGCGGCGGTGCCGGTCACCAGCGGATCGGCACCGGAAGGGCCGTCAGCAGCCCCGACACCGCGACCACCACGCCGAGCGCGTGGACCTCCGCCCGCGCGGGCGCGGCCGCCGTCGACGGGTCGGCGGCGCGGGCCAGCCGGATCCGGGCCCACAGGGCGAGGAGGGCGACACCGGCCATCAGGACCGCCTTGGCGAGCAGCACCCGCCCGTACGCGGTGTCCGTCAGCTGCTCCAGGACCGTCTCCGGCGGCATCCGGCGCAGCGAACTGCCCACGCCCGTCGCGGTGACGGCGACGAGCAGGACGAGCGCCACGCGCGCGAAGCGCCCCAGCAGCACGCCGCCCGCCTCCGTGGTCCGCCACAGCCGCAGCGTGCGCAGCACGTACAGCAGACCGCCCGCCCAGAGCGACGCGCAGACCAGGTGCACCAGGGTCAGCCCGGAGCCGAGCAGCGGGCTGTACTCGGTCGTGGGGTGCGCGCGCAGGGCCTCCGCTACGGCCACCGCGGCCAGCGGCCACACCTGGGTGCCCGGGCGGCCGGACGCGGCGCACAGGGCCGCCGCGAGGAAGGCGTTGACCTCTACCAGGGCGAGCTTGCCGTCCCGGGAGCCGTAGAGACCGCCGGCGTCGATGGCGGCGAGGCCGTCGGGCACCAGGTTCCCGGTGGCCACGACCGAGGCGAGCCCGAGGGCGGCCAGGAAACCGGCGGTGTTCGCCACGACGGACCAGCTCCGGGGCCGGGCCGGGGGAGCACCGGGCACCCCGCGGGCCAGCCGCCGCGCGAACAGCTCACCGACGGGTACGGCCAGCGCGGCGAACAGCACGGTGCGCAGCAGGGCTATGCCGCCGGAGCCGGGCGCGGCGGCCTCCCCGGTGCCGTGCAGCGCGGGCGACGGGCCGAACAGCGGTATCAGCGCGGCGAGCACCACCAGCAGGAGGACGGCGGCGGCCCGACGCCCGCCCCGGTCCGCCCCGGCCGCCCCCACCCTGGGTTTCATCGGACTCACCCCAGGATCTTCACAAGGCCGCCCGGAACCGGGCAAGTACGGGACGGGACGCGCACACCGCGCGACGGCGGCCGGACGGCGCGGAGGCCGGGCGCGAGCGCCCGGCCTCCGTCCTCACCGCTCCCGCGGGACTACCGCGTCACGGCGTCCAGCGCGTCGGCCATGCCCCAGCCGTAGAAGCCGTTGCGGTTCTTCGGGCCCTCGCACACCGCGTCGACCTTGCCGTCGCCGTCGATGTCGTACGGGTCCGTGCACGCGGTGGCGTCCGCCTCCGCGTACAGCAGCGCCTTCACCAGCGCGGGCGAGGCGTGCGGGTGCGTCGACTTGATGAGCGCGGCGACACCCGCGACGTGCGGGGACGCCATCGACGTGCCCGCCATGTAGCCCCACTTGCCGCCGGGCAGCGTGCCCAGGATCAGACCGCTGGTCGCGGGCGGCGCCGGCGTCTGGTAGGCCGTCGAGTCGCCGCCGGGCGCGGCGATGTCGATGACCCCGCGGCCGTAGTTGGAGAACGACGACTTCAGGCCCTTGGCACCGGTCGCCGCGACCGTCACGACACCCGGCAGCTGGGTCGGGATGTCGTGGCACTCGTCCGGGTCGATCACCCGGTCCGAGGGCGTGGAGTCGTTGGGCGAGACCGGGTCGGTGATCTCGTCGGCCGCGAAGTCGTAGTTCTCGTTGCCGGCCGCGGCCACGTTGACCGCGCCCTTGCGCTCCGCGTACTTCGACGCCCGGGTGACGGCCTCGACGAGCGCCTTCTGGTCCGGGTCGTTCTCGCAGTTGAAGTACCAGGGGTCGGTGTAGTAGCTGTTGTTGGTGACGTCGACCCCGTGCTCGGCCGCCCACATGAAGCCGCACACCACGGCCTCGGTGTAGAAGAAGCCGTCCGGGTTGGACACCTTGATGCCCGAGACCTTCACGCCGGGCGCGACACCGGTCATGCCGACACCGTTCTTGGCGGCGGCGATCTCACCCGCGACATGCGTGCCGTGCGGGCTCTCGGACGCGCCCGGCCGCCAGGCGCCGTCACTGGTGTCCGGCTTGCCCGACACGCAGTTGACCGACGCGGCCCGGTCGAAGTTGGGCGCGATGTCCGGGTGGGTGTCGTCGACACCGGTGTCGATGACGGCGACGGTCACCTTCGAGCTGCCCAGCGACTTCTCGTGCGCCTTGTCCGCCTTGATGGCGGGCAGGTCCCACTGCAGGCCCTGGAGCGGGTCCTGACCCTCCGCCGCCTCCGCCTCGGCGACCTCGCCCGCGCTCAGCACCTTCGGGGTGCCCATGTCGGTGGTGGCCGCGGACGGCAGCGGCGCGGTGCGGGTGGCACCGGCCGACTCCACCCCGCGCACCGCACGGACGGTCTTCGCGAAGTCCGGGTTCGACGAGTGGACGACGACGACGCCGATCCTGTCGTACGTCGTGACGATCGTGCCGCCGGCCTCGCCGATCGCCTTCTTCACGTGCGCGGGCGCGCCGTGCCCGCCCCGGACGTTGACCACGTAGCTCAGCGAGGTCGCGTCGGCGGTGGCCGCGGCCGGCTGCGCGGCCGGCGCGGCGGTGGCCGCGGTGTTCGGCAGGAACGCGAGCGCCGTCGCCATGGCCATCCCGGCCGGGATGACGAGCGCGCGGCGGTGGCGCGGGTGAGACGCTGTCATGGGGTCTCCAGTTCGTTCACGAATGCGGTTCTGCGGACGGGAAGCACGGGGACGGCGACGCTCACTCGACGGCGCGCAGCGCGTCGACGATGCCGTAACCGTAGAAGCCGTTGACCCGGTTTCCGCCCTCGCACGTCGCGTCCTGCACGCCGTCACCGTCCTGGTCGTAGGACTCCGGGCAGCCCGGGTTGTCCGCCTGCGCCTTCAGCAGCGCCTGCAGCTGGGCCGGGGTGGCCCACGGGTGCTTGGACTTCAGCAGCGCGGCGACACCGGCGGCGTGCGGCGAGGCCATCGAGGTGCCCTGGAGGAAGGCGTACGCGCCGTTCGGCATGGTGGACAGGATGCGCCCGTCCTTCGACGGCGTGTCCGGCAGCTGGTAGCGGCGGTCGCCGCCCGGCGCGGCGACGTCGACGACGCCCCGGCCGTACGTGGAGTAGTACGACTTCAGGTTCTGCACGCCCGTCGCGCTGACCGTGACCACGCCCGGCAGCTGGGTCGGCACGTCGAAGCACTCGTGCGGGTCGATGGTGCGCGTCACCGGCGTGGAGTCGTCGGGGCTGGAGTCGTCGACGATCGCGTCGGAGTCCAGGTCGTGGTTGGAGTTGCCGGCCGAGGCGAGGTGCAGCGTGCCCTTCTTCTGGGCGTACAGCTGGGCCCGGTTGACCGCGTCGACGATCGCCTTCTGGTCCGGGTCGTCCATGCAGTTGTAGAGCCACGGGTCGACGTAGTAGCTGTTGTTCGTGATCTCCACACCGTGGTCGGCGGCGAACACGAAGGCGCAGACGACGCTCTCCGGGTAGAACAGGCCGTTGTCCGGGTCGCTGACCTTGATGCCGGACACCTTCACGCCGGGCGCGACACCGGCGACGCCGATGCCGTTGCGGGCCGCGGCGATCTCACCGGCCACATGGGTGCCGTGGTAGTCGTCGGCGGTGTACGGCCGCCAGGCGCCCTCGCTGGTGTCCGCCTTGCCGCCGACGCAGTTGGCGGACTGGGCGGCGGAGAAGTTCGGGGCGAGGTCCGGGTGGGTGTCGTCCACACCGGTGTCGATGACGGCGACGGTCACCTTGCCACTGCCCGGGTTGATCTTCGCGGCCTCGTCGGCGCCGATCGCCCGCAGGTCCCACTGGTCGGCCTCGAGCGGCTCGCTGCCGGGGGTCTCGGCGGAGGCGGCCTCCGTACGGGCGGCCTCGGCGGCCGTCACGTAGTCGGCGGCGCCCTCGTCGGTCGTGCCGGCGGCGGTCAGCGGCGCGGTGCGGGTGGCACCGGCGGACTCGACACCGCGCGCCGTGCGTATCTCCTTGCCGAAGTCAGGGTTCGCCGAGTGGACGACGATCACGCCGATCCGGTCGTACGTGACCACGACGGTCCCGCCGGCCGCGGCGATCGCCCGCTTCACCGACGCGATCGTGCGGCGGTCCACCTCGGTGTTGACGACGTACGCCAAGGTGGGCGCGTCCGTCGCCCGCTCGGCCGCCGTCACCGCCTGAGGCGCCGCCGAGGCCGCCGCCGGCAGGAAGCCGAGCGAGGCGGTGAGGGACAGCACGACCGGTACGGCGAGGGCGAGGCGGCGTCTGGAACGCAGATGAGCCATGGGGTCTCCACATCATCCGGAAACGAAACCGGCCCGAACACAAGGTGGTGGTGCCCGGGCAGGTACATGACGGGGTGGTGCAGGGTGAAGCTATCCCGCGCTCTCGCTGGCCAGCAATGTTTTGCCGGGAACGTCTTCGGAAAACGCCTGGGGAAAAGAGACGGCGACAGTTGAACCGCTCCTCGCGTGGCGCCGTGCCCTTGGGCAGGAAGCGCGAGGACACTCGCCTTTCGTCCCCGTCCGACCTGACCGCAAGCGAGGAGTCCCCGTGGCCGCCGAAGCACCGCCCCCCTCGACAGAACAACACAAACTCCCCTCCCCCGAGGAGTTCAGCGAGGTGCAGGAGAGCGCTGAGTTCGGTGAACTGCGCCGCTCCTACCGCTCCTTCGCCTTCCCGCTGACCATCGCCTTCATCGCCTGGTACCTGCTGTACGTGCTGCTCTCCAACTACGCGGGCGGCTTCATGGGCGCCAAGCTGTTCGGGAACATCAACGTCGCCTTCGTCTTCGGCGTCCTGCAGTTCGTCACCACCTTCCTCATCGCCTGGTGGTACTCCCGGCACGCCGCCGCCAAGCTCGACCCCAAGGCCGAGGCCATCAAGACCCGTATGGAGGGCGGCGCATGAGCCCCGCGATCACCCATGTCCAGCTCGCCGCCAACGAGGCGAGCGAACACCGCCCGCTGATCATCACCCTGTTCGCGCTGTTCGTCCTGGCCACCCTCGGCATCACCGTCTGGGCCGGCCGGCAGACCAAGGACGCCGCGGACTTCTACGCGGGCGGCCGCCAGTTCAGCGCCTTCCAGAACGGACTCGCGGTCTCCGGCGACTACATGTCGGCCGCGTCCTTCCTCGGCATCGCCGGCGCCATCGCGCTCTTCGGCTACGACGGCTTCCTGTACTCCATCGGCTTCCTGGTCGCCTGGCTGGTCGCCCTGCTCCTGGTCGCCGAGCCGCTGCGCAACTCCGGCCGCTACACCATGGGTGACGTCCTTGCCTACCGCATGCGCCAGCGCCCGGTGCGCACCGCGGCCGGCACCTCCACCATCGTGGTGTCGATCTTCTACCTGCTGGCCCAGATGGCGGGCGCGGGCGTCCTCGTCTCGCTGCTGCTCGGCATCACCTCCGACGCCGGCAAGGTCCTCATCGTCGCCCTGGTCGGCATCCTGATGATCGTGTACGTCTCCATCGGCGGCATGAAGGGCACCACCTGGGTCCAGATGGTCAAGGCCGTGCTGCTCATCGGCGGCACCATCCTGATCACCTTCCTGGTGCTGCTGAAGTTCAACTTCAACATCTCCGACCTGCTGGGCAGCGCCGCCGAGAACAGCGGCAAGGGCGACGCCTTCCTCGAGCCCGGCCTCCAGTACGGCGCCGACGGCACCACCAAGCTGGACTTCATCTCCCTCGGCATCGCCCTGGTGCTGGGCACCGCCGGACTGCCGCACATCCTGATCCGCTTCTACACGGTGCCCAACGCCAAGGCCGCCCGTAAGTCCGTGAACTGGGCCATCGGCATCATCGGCGGCTTCTACCTGATGACCATCGCCCTCGGCTTCGGCGCCGCCGCGCTGATTTCCCAGGACGAGATCATCGCCTCCAACCCGTCCGGCAACACGGCCGCCCCGCTGCTCGCGCTGCACCTCGGCGGCGTCGACTCGGCCTGGGGCGCGATCCTGCTGGCCACCATCTCGGCGGTCGCCTTCGCCACGATCCTCGCCGTGGTCGCCGGACTCACCCTCGCCTCGTCGTCCTCCTTCGCCCACGACATCTACGCCAACGTCATCCGCAAGGGGCAGGCCACCGAGAAGGAGGAGATGCGGGCGGCCCGCTGGGCGACCGTCGCCATCGGCGTCGTCTCCATCGCGCTCGGCGCCCTCGCCCGCGACCTGAACGTGGCCGGCCTGGTCGCGCTGGCCTTCGCGGTCGCCGCCTCCGCCAACCTGCCGACCATCCTCTACAGCCTGTTCTGGAAGCGGTTCACCACCCAGGGCGCCCTGTGGTCGATCTACGGCGGTCTGATCGTCGCCGTCGGCCTGGTGCTGTTCTCGCCCGTGGTCTCCGGCGACCCCAAGGCGATGTTCCCGGACGTCGACTTCGCCTGGTTCCCGCTGAAGAACCCCGGCATCATCTCCATCCCGTTCGGCTTCCTGATGGGCTGGCTCGGCACCGTCCTGTCCAAGGAGGAGCCCGACGCCAAGAAGTACGCGGAGCTGGAGGTCCGGTCCCTCACCGGCACCGGCGCCCACTGATCCGCACCCCGCGCGGCCGCGCCGTGGGGACCGCCTGCAGGTCCCCACGACGCGGCCGTTCGCCATCTCGTCGTATCGGGCCGCTGTGGGTTGTCGGTGGCGTCACGTAGGCTCGCAGATGTCTCGCAGGCGTGCGGACGCCGAGTGATCCGCTGCCCTGCACAGCGGCGGACACCGGGTGGTCCGCGTCGAGGGAGGGGGCCCACGTGCTCATCGACACCTACGGCCGAGTGGCCACCGACCTGAGGGTCTCGCTGACCGACCGGTGCAATCTGCGCTGCACCTACTGCATGCCCGAGGAGGGCCTGCAGTGGCTGGCCAAGCCCGACCTGCTCACCGACGACGAGATCGTCCGCCTCGTGGACATCGCCGTCACCTCCCTCGGCATCGAGGAGGTCCGCTTCACCGGCGGTGAGCCCCTGCTCCGCCCCGGCCTGGTCGGCATCGTCGAGCGCGTCGCCGCCCTGGAACCCCGCCCGCAGATGTCCCTCACCACCAACGGCATCGGGCTCAGGCGCATCGCGCCCGCCCTGAAGGCGGCGGGCCTGGACCGGGTCAACGTCTCGCTGGACACCCTCCGTCCGGACGTCTTCAAGACCCTCACCCGCCGCGACCGCCACAGGGACGTCATCGACGGCCTGTACGCGGCCCGCGAGGCCGGACTGACCCCGGTCAAGGTCAACTCGGTCCTGATGCCGGGGCTCAACGACGACGAGGCCCCCGACCTCCTCGCCTGGGCCGTGGAACACGACTACGAACTGCGCTTCATCGAGCAGATGCCCCTGGACGCCCAGCACGGCTGGAAGCGCGAGGGCATGATCACCGCCGGTGACATCCTCACCTCCCTGCGCACCCGCTTCGAGCTCACCCCCGAGGGCGACCAGGCGCGCGGCTCCGCACCGGCGGAGCGCTGGCTGGTCGACGGCGGCCCGCACCGGGTCGGCGTCATCGCCTCCGTCACCCGCCCCTTCTGCTCCGCCTGCGACCGCACCCGCCTCACCGCCGACGGCCAGGTCCGCACCTGTCTGTTCGCCACCGAGGAGACCGACCTGCGCGCGGCCCTGCGCTCGGGCGCCCCCGACGAGGAGATCGCCCGCATCTGGAAGCTGGCCATGTGGGGCAAGAAGGCGGGCGCGGGCCTGGACGACCCGGCCTTCGTCCAGCCCGACCGCCCGATGTCGGCCATCGGCGGCTAGGGGCCCCAGCGGCTAGGGGCCCTCCGGCGGTTCCCGGGTTCAGTTCTCGGGGGACTCCCACTCGGAGAACGGCACGACGTCTTTCAGGAACCCCCGGACGCCGAGGAACTGCGAAAGGTGTTCCCGGTGTTCCTCGCAGGCGAGCCACGTCTTGCGCCGCTCGGGGGTGTGCAGTTTCGGGTTGTTCCACGCCAGCACCCAGGCGGCGGCGCTGCGGCAGCCCTTGGCGGAACAGATCGGCGTCTGGGGTTCGGGGTCCATCACATCGCCGACCCTAACCCGATCGGCGCAGGTGGGACGCCTGGGAAAAGGCGACGCCGAGCAGCCACGGGGGGAGCTGCCCGGCGTCGGTCCGTCGCTCCGACGGGGGATGCGGAGCGCGTACGAAGTATGTCACGGGTCCCCCCGCCCCCGGCACCGGAACAACATGATTGATCTGAGGATTTCTTCGACTTGGCGAGGAAAAGCCTTCCGCTTGGCGGCGTTTACCCTCACACCCCGATCTTCACGACCGTTCCGGTCGTTCCGTTCGTGCGTCCGGAGCGGGCTGTGACGCCATATCTTCCGTATCGGATTCCGCGGAGCCGTCATTCGTCCGCGGCGGCGCGATCATCGGCCTCATCGGCGTCGTGACGAAGGTCGACGGCAGTGACGGCGCGTTCTCACGCCCCGCATTGGCGATCACCACCGCGATGTACGGCAGGACCGCTCCGAGGACCAGCGCCACGATCGCGACATGCCGCTCCACGTTCCACAGCGTCGCCGCGAGGATGACCGAGATCGTACGAAGGAGCATCGAGATCACGTACCGGCGCTGCCGTCCGCGCACATCCTCCTGGAGGCCGGTCCGGGCGCCGGTGATCCGGAACACCTGGACGTTGCCGCCGCCATGCTGCTTCCGCATCACATTCCACCATCCGCCCGTCTCGGACCCTTCCGCCCTGACCGTCCCGCGACCCACCGGGGTCACGGGGTCCGGACATGTCCACGTTACGCCCGGCCCGCGCGGGTCACGAGACCGGGTCGGCCCCGGCCCCGGGGCGCCCGGCCTGCGCCGTCGCACGTACGGCACGCCCGACATGCGGCGTACGGCGTCTCGGCCGACACTGGCCGTAATGCTCGCGTCAAGCCGTACGAGGAGGCAGTCATGGGCTGGTTGTGGGCGATCATCGTGGGATTCGTGCTCGGACTGATCGCCAAGGCGGTGATCCCGGGCAAGCAGCACATCCCGCTGTGGCTGGCCACCATCTGCGGCATGATCGGCGCCGTCGCGGGCAACGCCCTCGCGCGCGGCTTCGGCATCGAGGAGACGCGGGGCATCGACTGGGGCCGGCACATCTTCCAGCTGGCCGCGGCGATCGTCATCGTCCTGCTCGCGGAGATGCTGTATACCGCGATGAAGCGCAGGAAGCACCAGCGGCAGCGGGCCTGACCCGTCGCCGTACGGTGACGCGGGGGCGGTCCCGGCATCCGCCGGAAACCGCCCCCCAACGCCTGCGAATCGTCCGCTCAGCCGGCCGTGAGCTCCACGGCCGCCAGGTTCTTCTTGCCCCGGCGCAGCACCAGCCAGCGCCCGTGCAGCAGGTCCTCCTCGGCGGGCACGGCGTCCTCGGCGGTGACCTTGACGTTGTTCACGTAGGCGCCGCCCTCCTTCACCGTGCGCCGCGCGGCCGACTTGCTCGCGACCAGCCCGACCTCGGCGAACAGGTCCACCACCGGAGCGAGCCCGGTCACCCGCACGTGCGGCACCTCGGAGAGCGCCGCCGCCAGTGTCCTGTCGTCCAACTCCGCCAGCTCGCCCTGACCGAAGAGGGCCTTGGACGCGGCGATCACCGCGGCCGTCTGGTCGGCGCCGTGCACCAGCGTCGTCAGCTCCTCGGCCAGCGCGCGCTGCGCGGCCCGGGCCTGCGGACGCTCCTCGGTCTGCCGCTCCAGCTCCTCCAGCTCCGCGGGGGAGCGGAAGGAAAGGATCCGCATGTAGCCCGAGATGTCCCGGTCATCCGTGTTCAGCCAGAACTGGTAGAACGCGTACGGCGTCGTCATCTCCGGGTCGAGCCAGACGGCGCCGCCCTCGGTCTTGCCGAACTTGGTGCCGTCCGCCTTGGTCATCAGCGGCGTGGCGTACGCGTGGGCGACGGCGTCCGGCTCCAGCCGGTGCAGCAGGTCCAGGCCCGCCGTGAGGTTGCCCCACTGGTCGCTGCCGCCCTGCTGCAGCGTGCAGCCGTAGCGCCGGTACAGCTGGAGGAAGTCCATCGCCTGGAGCAGCTGGTAGCTGAACTCCGTGTAGCTGATGCCCTCCGAGGACTCCAGACGCCGGGCGACGGAGTCCTTGGTCAGCATCTTGTTGACGCGGAAGTGCTTGCCGATGTCCCGCAGGAACTCGATCGCGGAGAGGTTCTGCGTCCAGTCGAGGTTGTTGACCATCGTGGCCGCGTTCTCGCCCTCGAAGGACAGGAACGGCTCGATCTGGCCGCGCAGCCGCTCGACCCAGCCCGCGACGACCTCCGGCGGGTTCAGCGTGCGCTCGGCGGTCGGACGGGGGTCGCCGATCTGGCCCGTGGCGCCGCCGACCAGCGCCAGCGGCCGGTGCCCGGCCTGCTGGAGCCGGCGCAGCGTGAGCACCTGCACCAGGTGCCCCACGTGCAGGGACGGCGCGGTCGGGTCGAAACCGCAATAGAACGTGACGGGACCGTCCGCGAGCGCCTTGCGCAAAGCGTCCTCGTCAGTGGACTGGGCGAACAGCCCGCGCCACTTCAGCTCGTCGACGATGTCCGTCACGGTTCTCGTGTCTCCTCGATGATCTTCGGCCGGTCGGACGACGGCCGACCGGGGAACGCCTACGAGGTTATACGCCCTGGCTGACAGAGCTCATATTGAAATCGGGGATGCGCAGGGCGGGCATCGCGGCCCGGGTGAACCAGTCGCCCCACTCCCTGGGCAGCGTCTTCTCCGTACGCCCCGCCTCCGCCGCCCGCCCCAGCAGGTCCACCGGCGACTCGTTGAACCGGAAGTTGTTCACCTCGCCGGTGACCTCGCCGTTCTCCACGAGATACACGCCGTCCCGGGTCAGCCCCGTGAGCAGCAGCGTCGCCGGGTCGACCTCGCGGATGTACCACAGGCAGGTCAGCAGCAGCCCGCGCTCCGTGGCCGCGACCATCTCCTCCAGCGAGCGGTCCTCGCCGCCGTCCAGGATCAGGTTGTCGACGGCGGGCGCCACCGGCAGCCCCGTCAGGCCCGCGCTGTGCCTGCTGGTCGTCAGCCGGTTCAGCTCGCCCTCGCGCACCCAGTCCGTGGCCGTCAGCGGCAGCCCGTTGTCGAACACCGACTGGTCACCGCCGGAGGAGTGCGCGATCACGAACGGCGCCGACTGGAGACCGGGCGCGTGCGGGTCGCTGCGCAGGGTCAGCGGCAGTTCGCTCAGCTTTTCCCCGACCCGGGTGCCGCCGCCCGGCGTGGAGAACACCGTGCGGCCCTCGGCCGCGTCCCGCCCCGACGCCGACCACATCTGGTAGATCAGCAGGTCCGCCACGGCGGTCGGCGGCAGCAGCGTCTCGTACCGGCCCGCCGGCAGCTCCAGCCGCCGCTCGGCCCAGCCCAGCCGTACGGCCAGCTCCGCGTCGAGCGCCGCCGGGTCGACGTCCTCGAAGTCCCGCGTGGAGCGCCCCGCCCACGCCGACCGCGTCCGGTCCGGCGACTTGGCGTTCAGCTCCAGCGTGCCGTTCGGCTGGTCGTGCCGCAGCCGCAGCCCCGCCGAGGTGCCCAGGTAGGTGGAGACCATCTCGTGGTTGGCGAAGCCGTACAGCTCCCGGCCGCCGGCCCGCGCGCGGGCGAACGCCTCGCCGAGCGCCGGCGCGAAGCCGGCGAACACGCCGGAGGAGGTCTCGGCGGGCGCCTCGGTGAACGCGGGCGAGTGCGCCACACCCGTCACCAGCGGCTGGGCGTCCTCGGCCGGACCGGCGCCCCGCGCGGCGGCCTCGGCGGCCCGCACCAGCGGCTCCAGGTCGTCGGCGGTCACCGCGGACCGGGACACCACACCGGAGGCGGTGCCCTGCGCGCCGTCCACCGTGGCGACCACGGTGAGCGTGCGCCCGCGCGTGACGCCGTTGGTGGTGAGGGCGTTGCCCGCCCAGCGCAGATTGGCGGTCGAGTGCTCGTCGGCGATCACGACACAGCCGTCGGCCCGGGACAGTTCGAGAGCGCGCTCGACGATCTCGTACGGCTTGCTGGTACGCGCGCTCATCGTCCGGCCTCCTGCGTGGTGTTGAGGATGTTGACTCCCTTGAAGAGGGCGGACGGGCAGCCGTGCGAGACCGCCGCGACCTGCCCCGGCTGGGCCTTGCCGCAGTTGAAGGCACCACCCAGGACATAAGTCTGCGGACCGCCGACCGCCGCCATGGAACCCCAGAAATCGGTGGTCGTGGCCTGGTAGGCGACGTCCCGCAGCTGCCCCGCGAGCCGCCCGTTCTCGATCCGGTAGAACCGCTGCCCGGTGAACTGGAAGTTGTACCGCTGCATGTCGATCGACCACGACCGGTCACCGACCACGTAGATGCCCCGGTCCACGCCCCCGATCAGATCCTCCGTCGACATCCCCGCCGGGTCCGGCCGCAGCGACACGTTCGCCATGCGCTGCACCGGGACATGACCGGGGGAGTCCGCGTAGGCGCACCCGTTGGACCGCTCGAACCCGGTCAGCTTCGCGATCCGCCGGTCCAGCTGGTAGCCGACCAGGGTGCCGTCCTTCACCAGGTCCCAGGACTGCGCCTCCACGCCCTCGTCGTCGTAACCGACCGTGGCGAGCCCGTGCTCGGCGGTGCGGTCGCCGGTGACGTTCATCAGCTCGGAGCCGTACCGCAGCTTGTTGAGCAGATCGAAGGTGGCGAACGAGGTGCCGGCGTAGGCCGCCTCGTAGCCGAGCGCGCGGTCCAGCTCGGTGGCGTGCCCGATGGACTCGTGGATGGTCAGCCACAGGTTGGACGGGTCGACGACCAGGTCGTACAGCCCCGCCTCCACGCTCGGCGCGCGCATCTTCTCGGCGAGCAGCTCCGGGATCCGCCCCAGCTCGTCGTCCCAGTCCCAGCCGGTGCCCCGCAGGTACTCCCAGCCCCGGCCCACCGGCGGCGCGAGGGTGCGCATGGAGTCGAACTCGCCGCTGGACCCGTCCACGGACACGGCCGTGAACACCGGGTGCAGCCGCACCCGCTGCTGCGTGGTCGCCGTCCCCGCCGTGTCGGCGTAGAACTTGTTCTCGTGCACGGTGAGCAGCGAGGCGTCGACGTGGTCCACCCCGTTCGCCGCGAGCAGCCGCGCGCTCCAGTCGGCGAGCAGCCCGGCCTTCTCCTCGTCGGGCACGGCGAACGGATCGATCTCGTACGACGACACCCAGGTCCGGTCGGCGTGCACCGGCTCGTCGGCCAGCTCCACCCTCTCGTCCGACCCGGCCGCCCGGATCACCTGCGCGGACAGCTGCGCCATCGCCACCGCCTGCGAGGCGACCTTGGCGGCGGCGTCGAGGGTCAGGTCCACCCCGGACGCGAACCCCCACGTCCCGCCGTGCACCACGCGCACCGCGTACCCGAGGTCGGTGGTGTCCGACGACCCGGCGGGCCGGGCGTCCCGGAACCGCCAGGAGGCGCTGCGCACCCGCTCCAGGCGGAAGTCGGCGTGCTCCGCCCCGAGCGCCCGCGCCCGGGCGAGGGCCGCGTCGGCGAGGGCGCGCAGGGGCAACGCCAGAAACGACTGATCGACTTCATGGGGCACGGTTGGAGAGATCCCTTCGGGCGCTTGCCTGTGGTGACCGTCGGAGGCAGTGAACCACGTCCCGCTCCCCGGGCTCTTGCCCCACCGCCCTGCCCTCGCCGGTGGTTTCCCGTCCTCGCTCCCCGGCCTTTCCGGGGGTGCCCGAGGCGGCGGGTCGGCCGTCCGCGGACACCGACGGCGGGAGAGGCCCGCTCCTGCTGGAACCCGTCACCGACCGCTGGGGCGCGAACGGGCGGACGTGACCGGGCAAGACCGTGCGGACCGAGTGCGCGGCCCGCGTCCCTTTCAGCCGTAGTTGACGATCATCTTCCGCAACGGTGGTCGGACGCGAGATACCCCGGCGGCGGTCGCGGCCGGCGGCTTGCTGCGGCGGCCGCCGCCCCCGACGGCTCACCGCCCGCCCCCGCTCCCCGCTGGGCGCCCGACCGGCGCAACGCCCGCTACGCGCACGCCTTCGCCCTGGCGGAACTCGTTCCGCGCGGTGCCTCGTACGAACTCGGCGACGGCCGGGAGATCGCCGTGGACGGGATGCTGGTCACCTCCAGGGGCGGGCCACGGAGCCGCTCGCCACCAGCACGCTCGGCTTCGTGGAGACCGTACGGACCCTGGACCTCATGGGGCACTTCCCGAAGGCCATGGAGGACCTGGACGCCCGGATCACCGAGATCCTCCTCACCCGCGAGGTGCGCGATGCGGCAGCCCCGCTGGTCGGGCGCCTGAGGACGTCGGACGCGATCCACGTGGCCAGCGCCCTGTCCCTGAGGGACGACCTGACCGCCCTGGTGACCTACGACCGAAGGATGCTCGAGACCGCTCGCGGCGAAGGACTGTCCGCCCATGCACCGGGTATGGCGGACTGACCGGGGCCGCGAACTGTAGGAACCCGACAGGAGGCCACGTGCGCCACTGTCGGTGCCCCAATGTTCCGCGGCGGATGCGGACCGATAGGTTTTCGGTGAAGCCGCCTGTCATCCAGGTGTCCGGGCGGGTGAACCAGACCGCTATCGAAAGGGTGATCCGTTGAGCCGCTCGGTTCTCGTCACCGGAGGCAACCGGGGCATCGGCCTCGCCATCGCCCGCGCATTCGCCGACGCCGGCGACAAGGTCGCCGTCACGTACCGCTCGGGGGAGCCGCCGGCCGGCTTCCTGGCCGTCAAGTGCGACATCACCGACCCCGAGCAGGTGGAGCAGGCCTACAAGGAGATCGAGGAGACGCACGGTCCCGTCGAGGTGCTCGTGGCCAACGCCGGAGTCACCAAGGACCAGCTCCTCATGCGCATGTCCGAGGAGGACTTCACCTCGGTCGTCGACACCAACCTCACCGGCACCTTCCGGGTCGTCAAGCGCGCCAACCGCGCCATGCTGCGCGCCAAGAAGGGCCGTGTCGTCCTGATCTCCTCGGTCGTCGGCCTGCTCGGCTCCGCGGGGCAGGCGAACTACGCCGCCTCCAAGGCCGGCCTGGTCGGTTTCGCGCGCTCCCTCGCCCGTGAGCTGGGCTCGCGCAACATCACCTTCAACGTCGTCGCGCCCGGCTTCGTCGACACCGACATGACCAAGGTGCTCACCGACGAGCAGCGGTCGTCGATCGTGTCGCAGGTGCCGCTCGGCCGGTACGCGAAGCCGGAGGAGATCGCCGCGGCGGTGCGGTTCCTCGCCTCGGACGAGGCCTCGTACATCACTGGAGCCGTCATCCCCGTTGACGGCGGACTGGGAATGGGTCACTGAAACACCATGAGCGGAATTCTCGAGGGCAAGCGCGTCCTGATCACCGGTGTGCTGATGGAGTCCTCCATCGCCTTCCACACCGCCAAGCTGGCCCAGGAGCAGGGCGCTGAGATCATCCTGACCGCGTTCCCGCGGCCCACCCTGACCGAGCGCATCGCCCGGAAGCTGCCCAAGCCCGCCAAGGTCATCGAGCTCGACGTCACCAACGACGAGCACCTGGGCCGTCTGGCCGACGTGGTCGGCGAGGAGCTCGGCGGCCTCGACGGCGTCGTGCACTCCATCGGCTTCGCGCCGCAGGACGCGCTCGGCGGCAACTTCCTCAACACGCCGTTCGAGTCGGTGGCCACGGCCATGCACGTCTCGGCGTTCTCCCTGAAGTCGCTGACCATGGCCTGCCTGCCGCTGATGCAGAACGGCGGCTCGGTCGTCGGCCTCACCTTCGACGCGCAGTACGCCTGGCCGCAGTACGACTGGATGGGCCCGGCCAAGGCCGCCCTGGAGGCCACCAGCCGCTACATGGCGCGTGACCTGGGCAAGCAGAACATCCGCTGCAACCTGATCTCCGCGGGCCCCATCGGCTCCATGGCCGCCAAGTCCATCCCGGGCTTCGGCGAGCTGGCGTCCGTGTGGGACAGCCGCGCGCCCCTGGAGTGGGACCTGAAGGACCCGGAGCCGGCCGGCCGCGGTGTCGTCGCCCTGCTGAGCGACTGGTTCCCGAAGACCACGGGCGAGATCATCCACGTCGACGGCGGTCTGCACGCCATCGGCGCCTGAGCGAGCGCCCCGCGAGGGCCCGCGTCCCGGACGGGGCGCGGGCCCTCCGCCGTGTCACCCGATCGGAGCAGCCGCGCGGGCGCGGGCGCGGACCGGCAGGCACCGTGGAGTACGCGTCACCGCGTGTTCCCCCTCACCGCCACGGCCGAGGAGGTCCCCTTGTGCGCCTGTCCCGCCTGGCCTCAGCGACCGCGACCGTCGTCCTCGTGCTGGCCCTGCCGTACGAGGCGATGGCGCACGCCCGCGTGCACCCCGGCGCGGCGGACGCCGGCGACCCGTCCGG
Organism: Streptomyces capillispiralis; assembly: GCF_007829875.1. Taxonomy (NCBI): domain Bacteria; kingdom Bacillati; phylum Actinomycetota; class Actinomycetes; order Kitasatosporales; family Streptomycetaceae; genus Streptomyces; species Streptomyces capillispiralis. The sequence goes on from NZ_VIWV01000001.1 coordinate 6,297,035, forward strand.
CGCCACCTGCTGGATCCGTGTCGACGGCTCCGGGGTGACGGCGTACTGCCACAACCCCTATCCGGACATCGACCGGGTCAGCCTGCACGTCGAGTGCGTCCACTGGTGGGACCTGGACAGCGACGGCTCCCCGGTGGACGCCGGACCGGCCCAGACGGTACGGCTGACCGGACGCTGCTGGAGCGACATCGGCTCGGCGTGGGTCAGTCACCGGCGGACGGACTGAGCCGCCCAGGCCGGCAGACGAACGGATAGGCGGCGGCCTCCTCGGCCGCCGTCGCCGCGTCCCCCGCGCGGATCGCGTCCACCAGCCGCCCGTGGTCCATGTGCGTCTCCGGCGTCAGCTCCCGGCCCACGTCCTCGCGCAGCCAGTCCCGCAGCACCTCGCTCAGGTCCGCGTACATCGCGGTCATCACGTCGTTGTGCGAGGCGGCCACGACGGCCAGGTGGAACGTCGCGTCCGCCGCCACGAACGCCTCCGCCTCACCCGACTCCCACGCCTCCTCCCGGCGCAGCAACAGGGTGTCGAGCTGCTTGAGGTCCCGCTCCGTGCGCCGCTCGGCGGCCAGCCGGGCCGCGGCCGACTCCAGGGTCGAGCGCAGCTCCGCGATGTGCCGAGGGTCGGCATCGGCGAAACGGCGGTGCATCACCCCCGCCAGCTCGCTCGTCGCCACCACGTACGTGCCCGAGCCCTGCCGGATGTCCAGCAGCCCGTTGTGCGCCAGCGCGCGGACGGCCTCACGGACCGTGTTCCGGGCCACCCCCAGCTGTTCGACCAGCTCCGGCTCGGTGGGGATGCGGGCGCCGACCGGCCACTCGCCCGAGGTGATCTGGGCCCGCAGGGCGGCGATGACCTGCTCGGACAGCGCCGAACGACGGGGATGGCTCAGAGGCATGACACACCTTCGCACGACAGGGGCGCCGCACGGCGGCCTCCGCATGGACAACCAATCATCCCATGATTCTATGATGGGCCTCATGGCTAGCGAGGAAACCCGGACACTCCCGTCCACGACCGTACGCACACCGGCCGCGTCGCCCGGTACCCGGACGGCCCCCGGGGGCGGCGCCCCGCGCGCGTGGCGCACGCGGCTGCTCGTCGTCGCCATCGTGCTGGCCGCACTGAACCTCCGCCCCGCCATCACCAGCCTGGGCGCGCTGCTCGAAGAGGTCCGCGACGGGCTCGGCATGAGCGGCAGCGTGGCCGGACTGCTCACCTCCGTCCCCCCGCTGTGCTTCGCCGTCTTCGGCGTCACCGCCCCCCGCCTGGCCCGCCGCTTCGGGACCGGCGCGGTGGTGTGCGCCGGCATGGCCGCCATCGGCACCGGCCTGCTGATCCGCCCGTACGCCGGGGGCACCGCGGCCTTCCTGGCCGCCACCGCCCTCGCGCTGATGGGCATCGCCGTCAGCAACGTCCTGATGCCGGTGATCGTCAAGCGCTGGTTCCCCGACCGGGTCGGGTCCATGACCGGCCTGTACTCCATGGCCCTCGCCCTGGGCACCGCCACGGCGGCGGCGGTCACCGTGCCGCTGACCGGCACGCTGGGCGGGAACTGGCAGTCCGGCCTCGCGGTGTGGGCGGCCCTGGCCGCCGCCGCCGTACTGCCGTGGCTCGCCTTCGTACGGGACCGGGACGAGGCGCCGGCCGAACGCGCGCCCGCGCCGGGACACACGGAGCCCGCGCAGGACGGGCGGGCCCCCGCCGGGGCGCCCGCGCTGCGCATCACCCGCAGCCGCACCGCCTGGGCGCTGGCCGTCTTCTTCGGGCTCCAGGCCACCGCCGCCTACATCACCATGGGCTGGATGCCCCAGATCTTCCGGGACGCGGGCGTCCCCGCGGGCACGGCCGGGCTGCTCCTGGCGGTCACCATGGTGATGGGCGTACCGCTGGCCTTCGTCATACCGCGCCTCGCCACGCGGCTGCCCCAGCAGGGGCCGATCGTGCTCGCGCTGGGCGTGAGCGGCCTCGTCGGGTACGCCGGCCTCTACCTCGCGCCGGCCGCGGGTGCCTGGCTCTGGGCGCTGCTGCTGGGCGTCGCCAACTGCGCCTTCCCGCTGGCGCTCACCATGGTCGGGATGCGGGCCAGGAGCAGCGCGGGCGTGGCCCAGCTGTCGGCCTTCGCGCAGAGCACCGGCTATCTGATCTCCATTCCCGGACCGCTCCTGGTGGGCGTGCTCTACCAGCACAGCGGCGGCTGGGGGCTGCCGATCGCGCTGATGGCCGGGCTGCTGGTCCCGCAGACGATCGTGGGCGTCCTGGCGGGCCGCGACCGCACGGTGGAGGACGAGGCGACGGCGGGCTGAGCGGCCCCCGCGCGACGGGACGCGGCCCGCGCCGCCCGGTCACCCCGGGGTCCGCCGCGGGCGAGGAGGGTGCGAAACTTGCGGTATGCCAGTCCTCGACCCGAACCCGCAGAACGGCCAGAAGAAGATGCTGCTCGTCTTCGGCGCGTTCTTCGCCATCTTCATCGTCATCGGCGTGGTCGCGACCGTCCTCGCGCCCTGACGGCACCCGCTCCCGGCGCCCGTGGTGGTGCTGGCACCCCCATCCCCTAGGGGGTTGGGCTCAGGGTCAAGTGGGTGGATCACCGGATGGGTTGAGGCGCCGACGGTCCGTACCTTCGAGATGTGGCCCCGACAGGCGGGCCACGGAGCACGCGAAGAGCGGAGGCCCCATGTCGGCGCACACGCACACCCGGCCCCACCCGGCCCCCCGGGGCGGCGTCGACACCCGGCTGCCGTGGTGGGCGCTGGCCCTGCCCACACTGGCCTTCCTCGCTCTGCTCACCCTGGTCCTGAACCCGTCCGACGCGCACGCGACGGCCGGGGAGCCCGCGATCACCCACCTGGTGGAGCGCGCCCAGGAGCTCATAGCCCGCTGAACACCCTTGGAGGGGGCCGGTCAACTCCCTGCGCCCCATGGCCTGTTTCATGCGAAGCTGGGTCACATGAGCGTCGCAGAACCCCGCAGGATTGTCCTTTTCCGGCATGCGAAAGCCGACTGGCCCCCGGTGTCCGACCATGAGCGCCCACTCGCCGAGCGGGGCCGCATGGACGCGGCGGTCGCCGGACGGAAGCTCGCCGACACCGGCGTCGCCTTCGACCTGGCGCTGTGCTCCACCGCGGTCCGGACCCGCGAGACCTGGAAGCTCGCCGTCCAGGAGTTCCCGCAGCGGCCGAAGACCGTCTACGAGGAGCGGATCTACGAGGCCTCGCCCGGCGAGCTGATCGCCCTGCTCAACGAGACCCCCGACGACGCGCAGAACGTCCTGCTGGTCGGCCACAACCCGGGCATCCAGGGACTCGCCGACATCCTGGCCGGTGCGGCCGAGGGAGACGCCCGCGAGCGCATGAGCCGCCGCGGCTACCCGGCCGCCGCCTTCGCCGTCCTGTCCTTCACCGGATCCTGGAAGTCCCTCGAGCCCGGTGCGGGCACGCTCGTCGACTACTGGGCCCCGACCGAGTGACACCCACCGCACCACCCGGGTGACCCACCCGGCAGGCCAGGGGCCCGGCATCCGACCCGCGTCGATGCCGGGCCCCCACATGGCCGCACGGCCGCACTGCGGCGGGGATGGCGGGGACGGCAGCGGGGGCCGCGCCACGGACGGATGGCGGCAGAGCTGTCTACGGCCGGAAGGGCGGCCGGGGGACGGGCCACGGTCGGGACGGCCGCCGGGTCCGTGTGACGGTGGGGAGGGCGGTAGGCGCCGTACTCGGCCGGGGCGGCGCCGGGGGACCCGTGCCACGGTCGGGGTGGAGGCCGCGAGGCCCCGGGCGCGGTCGGGATGCCGGCAGGGGCCGTACTGCGGGTCGCGGCGGGCGGCAGGTCGCGTGCCGGTGTGGACGGCTACAGGGGGCAGCGTGCCGGTTCGGGCGGCCGGCGGGGTCCACGTGCCGGTTCGGACGGCCACGGGCCCGCGTGCCGCCGCGGGCGCCGGCTCAGTCCACGTCGAGCGTGTCCGCCGCCTCGACCTCTTCGCGGGTGACGCCCAGCAGGTAGAGGACCGTGTCCAGGAAGGGGAAGTTCACCGCCGTGTGGGCCGCCTCGCGCACCACCGGCTTGGCGTTGAAGGCGACACCGAGCCCCGCCGCGTTCAGCATGTCCAGGTCGTTCGCCCCGTCACCGATCGCCACGGTCTGCGACAGCGGCACCCCCGCCTCGGCCGCGAACCGGCGCAGCAGCCGGGCCTTGCCCGCCCGGTCCACGATCTCGCCGGTGACCCGGCCGGTCAGCTTCCCGTCGACGATCTCCAGGGTGTTGGCCTGGGCGAAGTCCAGCCCCAGCCGCTCCTTGAGATCATCCGTGACCTGGGTGAACCCACCGGAGACCACGCCCACTTGATAGCCGAGGCGCTTGAGGGTGCGGATCAGGGTCCGGGCGCCCGGCGTCAGCCGCACCTCGCTGCGCACCTTGTCCACCACGGAGGCGTCCAGCCCCTCCAGCAACGCCACGCGCGCGTGCAGCGACTGCTCGAAGTCCAGCTCCCCGCGCATCGCGGCCGCCGTCACCTCGGCGACCTCGTCCTCGCAGCCGGCGTGCGCGGCGAAGAGCTCGATCACCTCGTCCTGGATGAGGGTGGAGTCCACGTCCATGACGACCAGGCGCTGCGCCCGCCGGTACAGCCCCGCCGCTACCACGGCCACGTCGACCCCGAGCCGTGCCGCCTCGGTCACCAGCGCGGTCCGCAACGGTTCCGTCTCCACCCCGGACACCGCGAACTCCACCGCCGTGACCGGATACTTGGCGAGCCGGAAGATACGGTCGATGTTGCCGCCGGTCCCGGTGATCCGCGAGGCGATCGCCGCCGTCGCCTCCGAGGTCAGGGGGTGTCCCAGCACGGTGACCAGGGAACGGCCGAGCCCACGCGGACGGTTGTCGCCGATGCCGGAGATGATCTCCGCCTGCATCTTCATCGACCCCGCCCAGCTGTGGACGGTCGCCCGCAGATCCCCTTCCAGCCCCTTGGGCGGCTCGGTCACCAGCGCGCAGAGCACGATGCGACCACGGGTGACGACCTGCTCGATGTCGACGACGTCGACCGAGTAGGCGGCGAGGGTGTCGAAGAGGCCGGCCGTGATGCCCGGCCTGTCCTTGCCGAAGATCTTGACAAGGAGAGTGGGAACGTCGGAGGTCTGCGATGCGTCCATGGTGCTTCCACCGTATCCGGCACCCAGTGCCTCGCGCCTCCGAGGTCCGTCTGGCGGACAGCGAACACTGGGCGTCGCCGGGATGTCCCGGACCTTACGGATCAGCGGTCACCATCCGGCTTCCGCGGTGCCGGGGGAGGCGGCGGGGGAGGCGGCGGCACCTCGTCCGGCCACAACGGCGACCGCTCCCCACCCCGAGGCCGCGGACCGCGCCGGGGCCCACGCGCGGGCGGCGGTCCGATCGGCCGGGCCACGGTGGGCGCACCGTGGACGTCGCCGTGGACGTCGCCGTGGATGTCGCCGTGGGCGTCGCCGTGCCCGTCATCCCCTTCGCCGGGCGCCCCCGCACCCCGGGCGTCCACGGGACCGCGTGACTCCGCGGTCCCCCACGGCTCCCGGCCCACCCGCAGATAGGGGTTGGTGTCCGGATTCGGCGGACGGTAGGGGGACCCCGGTGCGTACGGCCCGGCGTACGGCCCGGCGTCCGCCCCGTGCGACGCCCTCGCCCCGAGCCCTTCCTCCGACCGCCACCCCTCAGCCCCCGGGGACCCCTCGGCTGCCCGGAACCCCTTGGCACCCATGGCCCCCTGGGACACCCATCCCCCGTACCCTTCGTCCCTCATGTCACCCCGTGCCAACAGAGCCGCCCGCGTCCCCGCCGCACCGCACGCCCACGCCAGCAGCGCCCCCGCCGCGCCCGCCCCCGTTCCCCACAGCGCGCCCAGCAGGAAGGCCGTGCCGAGACGACCGTGCAACTCGATCCCGGCGCCGAACGCGTCGAAGCCCAGCACGGACACCGAGGCGCTCACGGACACGTCCGTCAGCCAGGTCAGCAAGGGCAGGGCCAGGGCCGTAGCCACCCCCAGCCGCACCGCACACCGCCCCGCGAACCCGGCCGCTCCCCGAGGCCGCCCCGCACCGTCCCCCACCACTTCCGCATAGGGCGCCGCCCCGCCCTTCACGGGCGTCCGGACGCCCGTCAGCACCCCCGCCAGCAGCATCATCAGCGTGGCCGCCACCCCCAGCAGCCACACCCGCCCGTCGAGCCCGGCCAGCCGCCCCAGCGTGACCGTCTGGTCGGTGCCCACCCGCAGCAGATCGTCCACGGGGTGCGGCAGCACCCCGAGCAGCGCCCCGCTCGCCCGTCCCTCCCACGGCACGAACAGACCGAGCGGCAGCCCCAGCCACACGCCGTTCGGCGCCCCCAGCAGGGCCGCCCCCGCGATCCGCCGCGGATGGTCGTCGCCGATCGCCGCGTGGCCCGCCGCGGCGAGACCCGCCGCCACCGCCACCAGCCCCACCGTGACGAGAGCCGACACCGCGGGCCGCACCACCCGGTGCACGGCGTCCCAGCCGCGCGGCAGCGGAGTGCGGCGCGACGCCAGCAGCGCGAGCAGCAGGACACCGGCCGACCACCCGAGGCCACCCAGCAGCGTCGGCACCGCGTCGACGATGAACGCCACCGTCGCCCGCCCGTCGACGAGATCACCGACCCGGTCCGGCAACAGCCCCCCGATGTCACCGAGATCGCCCAGCCCCGGGATCTCGATCCCGCCCCCGCCACCGCCCTCACCCCCGCTCCCGTCCCCGTCCCCGCCCGGAAGTCCGTCCAGCCCCAGCGATCCCCCGTCGAGGGTGACGACGTCGTGCCCCGCCCAGACCAGCCCGCCCGTCATCGCCACGAACAGCCCGGTCACCGCGGACGCCCGCGCGAGGAGTTCGGCGGCCGGCACCACAACTCCCGCCGCCCGCAGGGACCGCAGGAAGAAGTACGACAGCAGCAGCGCACCCACCAGGCTCACCCCCAGTGGCGCGATACGGAGGGTGGTGCCGGCCTCCGCGCCCGACAGCCCGAAGGCGGACACGTCCGCGGACGGCGTGACCGAACCGCCGGCCCCCAACGCCACCACGGCAGCGGTCATCGGCCCCAGGGAACCCGCCGCGTCCGCACCCAGCAGCCGCAGCCCCAGCGCCGCCGTCCCCGCCATCCCGATCAACGCCCAGCTCACCGCGGCGACCGCGGACATCACCACGTCCGCCCACGGCACCCGCGCACCACGCTCCGCGGCACCGACGCCTGTGGCAGCACCCATGGCAGACCCCCCGATCCGCGGCGCGGCGGCGAAACGGCCGCGCGTGTCCCCCTCGCGTGGTTTACCACTCTCCGGGCCGTTTTCAACCCCGTCCGCACGGCAGGGTGAAAGCCTTGGTGCGGGGTCGTGACAAGGCCCGACTTTCGGTCAGAGGGCCGAGCCTGAAATAGTTCCCCCCGATGTTCGACATCCCTAGACTCCCTGCGATGGGGGAAACTCGGGGGACAACTCAGTGGGGCATGGAGTGCCGGAACTCGTACTGGAATCAAACGGACGGACCTGGACGCTCGATCCGTCCAGGTCTTACACCCTCGGACGTGATCCGCAGGGGGACGTCGTGCTGGACGACGCCAGGGTCTCCTGGCGTCACGCCACGATCAGCTTCAACGGCCGCAGTTGGGTCATCGAGGACCACGGCAGCACCAACGGCACGTTCGTGCAGGGACAGCGGATCCACCATCTGGAGTTCGGCTCCGACACGGTGCTGAACCTGGGCAACGCGACCGACGGGCCGCGCGTGACCCTGTCCGGCGCCGCGGCCCCGGCCGCCACGCCGCAGGCCCAGCCGCAGCAGCCGTACGCCGCCCAGGGCGTGAACGCCGGCTGGGCCCAGCAGGCGCCGCAGCAGCAAGCGCCCGTGCAGCAGCCCGGCTGGCAGCAGCCGCACCAGGCGGCACCGCACCAGGCAGGTCAGCACCAAGCGGCACAGCAGCAGTCGGCGCCGCACATCCCGCAGCAGCAGGGACCCGGCGGCGCGGCGGGGGCGCCACCGGTCTACGGCGACCGCAGCCCCACCACGTTCCACCAGTTCTCGCTCGGCCGGGTGATGCGCATCGGCCGTGCCCTGGAGAACGACCTGGTCGTCTCCGACCTCCAGGTCTCGCGCAATCACGCCGAGTTCCACTCCACGCCCGACGGGCGCATGGAGATCCGCGACCTCGGCTCGCACAACGGCACGTACGTCAACGGCCAGCCGATCGCCAAGGGCGGCGCCCAACTGCTCGGCCCCACCGACGTCGTGGGCGTCGGTCACTCGACGTTCCGGATCGTCGGGGACCGGCTCGAGGAGTTCGTCGACACCGGTGAGGTGTCCTTCTCCGCCCGCCACCTGACCGTCACGGTCGACGGTGGCAAGCAGATCCTCAAGGACGTCTCCTTCGGCGTCCCCGAGAAGTCGCTGATCGCGGTCATCGGCCCGTCCGGCTCCGGCAAGTCGACCCTGCTCAAGGCGCTCACCGGCTACCGCCCGGCGAACCAGGGCGAGGTCCTCTACGACAACCGGAACCTCTACAAGCAGTTCGCCGAGCTGCGCCAGCGCATCGGTCTGGTCCCGCAGGACGACATCCTGCACAAGGAGCTGACCGTCAAGAAGGCCCTGAAGTACGCGGCCAAGCTCCGCTTCCCCTCCGACACCACGGCCGCCGAGCGCGACGCCCGCATCGACGAGGTGCTGCGCGAACTCAAGCTGGACATCCACAAGGACAAGAAGGTCACGTCCCTGTCCGGCGGCCAGCGCAAGCGGGTCTCCGTGGCCCTGGAGCTGCTGACCAAGCCGTCGCTGATCTTCCTGGACGAGCCCACCTCCGGTCTCGACCCGGGCATGGACCGCGACGTCATGCAGCTGCTGCGCGGCCTCGCCGACGACGGCCGCACCGTCCTCGTCGTCACGCACTCGGTGGCCGAGCTGGCGATCTGCGACAAGCTCCTGGTGATGGCGCCCGGCGGCTCCGTCGCCTACTTCGGCCCGCCCGAGGAGGCGCTGAACTTCTTCGGCTACGACACCTGGGCCGACGTCTTCTCCGCCTTCGAGAACTACCGCGACTACGACTGGGCGGGCCGCTGGAAGGGCTCGCAGCACTACCAGATGTACGCCGCGGACATCGACGCGGTCGCGCCGCAGTCCGTACAGGTCCCGGCGATGCAGGCGATGAAGCCGCCGAAGCCGCAGGGCTGGATGTCGCAGTTCGTCACGCTGGTGCGCCGCTACGTCTCGGTGATCGTCTCCGACAAGGGCTTCCTGGCCCTGATGGTGATCCTCCCGGCCGTCCTCGGCGCGGTCAGTCTGCTCATCGACCCGGACAGGGGGCTGCTGCCCAATCCGCCCAACCCGCAGACCGGCCGGATCATCCCCAACGGCACGGCGACCACGGTCCTGCTGATCCTCGCGGTCGGCGCCTGTTTCGCGGGCGCCGCGAACTCCGTGCGCGAGCTCATCAAGGAACGGGTCATCTACGAGCGGGAGCGCGCCACCGGCCTGTCCCGTTCGGCGTACCTGATGTCCAAGGTGTTCGTGCTCGGCATGATCACCGTGCTCCAGGGCCTGCTGGTCGGCGTGATCGGCTTCTCCAGCCGGGAGCTCCCGGAGGAGGGCCTGGTCCTCGGCGGCTTCACGCTGCTGGAGCTCTCCCTGCCGATCATGGCGCTCGGCTTCACCTCGATGATGTTCGGCCTGATCATCTCCGCGCTGGTGAAGACCGCCGAGAAGACCATGCCGCTGCTGGTGATGTTCGCGATCATCCAGGTCGTCTTCACCGGCTGTCTGTTCGCGCTGCACGGCTCGATCGGCGTCAACCAGTTCTCGTTCCTGATGCCGTCGCGCTGGGCGGTCGCCGCGTCGGGCGCCACGCTGGACTTCAACAAGATCAGCCCGCCGGAGACGGCCGGTGACACCGACCCGCTGTGGGAGCACACGGTCGGGGCGTGGGCGATGGACATGGGCGCGCTGCTCGCCCTCGGCGTGGTGTGCGGCTTCTTCGTGGCCCGCTTCCTGCGCCGGCACGAGCCCGAGGTCATGCGCAAGTAACCGCGCCGTACGACCCCGAAGGGCGGCACCCCGTCAGGAGGGTGCCGCCCTTCGGCGTCTGTGTTCGCGTGAAGAGGTCCGCGCCGACCTCAGTACGCGCTGTCGACGTTGTCCATGGTGCCGTACTTGTCGGCCGCGTAGTTGCACGCGGCGGTGATGTTGGCGACCGGGTCGTAGATGTTCCAGGACGTGCCGGGCACGTGGTAGGCCTCGAACGTCGGGGGGATCACCTGCAGCAGGCCCTTGGACGGGATGCCGTTCTGGGCGTTGATGTCCCAGAGGTTGATCGCCTTCGGGTTGCCGGAGGACTCGCGCATGATGTTGCGGTGGATGCCCTCGTAGGAACCCGGGATGCCGTGCTTCTTCAAGATGTCCAGGGACTCACGGATCCAGCCGTCCAGGTGGTTGCCGTAGCTCTTGGGGGCGGCCTTCTTCACCACGACGCGCTCGGCGGCCCGGCTCGAGGCCTCCTTGGCCTCGCGGGCCTTGACGGCCTTGGCCTTCGCGGCGGCCGCGGCGGCCTTCTTCTCGGCGGCCGCCTCGGCCGCGGCCCGCTTCTTCGCCGCGATCTCCTCGGCCTTCAGGCTGGCGCCGGCGAGCTGGTCGGTGATGCCGGCCTTGACGTCCTTGATCTGCTCGGTGCTGTAGGCGACCTTCGCCGTGGGGGCGGTGACCTCGGCCGTGGTGGTCGTGGACGCGTCGCTCGGGACCGCGGAGAAACCGATCGCGGCGGCACCGAGGGCGGCGACACCGGCAGCGGCGATCTTGTGGTGACGGGTCAGGGCACGACTATGACCACGGGTGAGGAAGTTCTTGGGCATGCGAAAGGGACCTCTTCGAATAGCGCGGAGGTCGCTCTCCGTCCCGGGGGGACAGGGTGCTTCCGGCACAAACGCCGCGGGCGGAGACCCACGGCGCTGAGCGACTCAGCCATTCTTAGCGGCCGCAAAATGGCAGGGCAAAGGTGTGACGTACGAAGCCGGGTAGTGGATCACGGAGGGGCAAATCAGGACAGATTAGACAGTATGTCCCGCTCATGTGGCCGGTATGTCTCTCCTACTCCCCTTCGTACGTGATGTGCGCCCTATGCCCGGCCTCACACCGGCCCCCCACCGGGCTCACCGGGGGTTGCGTGAGCAATGCTCTGTGTGAGGGTGGGTCCGCGGTCATTCCGGCAGCGGACGGCGCACCTCCCCTGTCCACCACCCGCCCCCCGCTCAGGGGGCACCCCAGGCTCGGACGCCCCACTCGGCATCTCCGCACTCCCCGCCCCGTCCGGTACGCCGACGGCTGCTCCCGCTCCGCGCGGCCCTACCGGACGGACCGGCCGCCCGTGGTCCCGCAGCACCCCGAGGACGTCCCCCGTCCCACGCGCCCGCCACAGCCGCTCGCCCCGCCCGCCCAGCGGCTCCCTCCGCCACCAGCACCGCGCCCCCGGCCGGCCGCACCTCATCACCCGCGCGTACGCCCGCGCGCGCACGCGGGACGCCCGCCCGTCGGGCTCCCGCGGCTCCACCGCCCAGCGACCGTCCGTCCCCGCGCGGTGGAGAAGCGCACCACCTCGCGCGTATCCCCGGGCCACGACGGTCCGGTGCCGCACCGCCGCGCCCCGCGACACAGCAGCCGCACCGCGTCCCGGCCGAGACCCGGCCCGCGCCGCTCGACCGCCACCCGCGCCGACGACTCCCGCGAGGCACCCGCACGGCCACCGTCACCGCCGCTCCTCCAGCAGCGCCGGGGCGCCGTAGCGGCCGCTCGCCGGCCGCTCGTCCAGCAGCCGCAGGAAGGCCGGCACCACACCGGCCGGTGCCGGCCGCGGCCCGTCGCCGTCCGGTACGGCCGCCGCGTACAGGTCCGTCGGCAGGTCCCCCGGGTCGACCGCCCACACCCGCAGCCCCGGCTCCTCCACGGCCAGCACCGCCGCCAGCTGGTCCAGGGCCGCCTTGGACGCCCCGTACCCGCCCCATCGCGGACCCGCCGCCACGGCGGCGTCCACGCCGACCACCAGCACCGCGCCCGCCGCCGCGGTCCGCAGCAGCGGCAGCGCCTCCTGCACCAGCCCCAGCGCCGCCACCACGTTCACCTCCAGCGCCCGCCGCAGCCCCTCCAGCGGCAGCTCCTCCAGGCGTGCGAGGGGCTCGGCGTCCAGCGCGTCGGCGTTGTGCACCAGCAGATCGACCCCGCCCAGCCGCCGCGCCGCCGCCACGAGCTCCGCGCGGTGCGCGGCGTCCGTGACGTCCCCGGGCAGGGCCGTCACCCGCGTCCCGTGCGACGACACCAGCCCGGCCGTCTCCGCGAGGGGAACCGCGTCCCGCGCGTCGATCACCAGATCCCAGCCCCGCAGCGCCAGCCCGTGGGCGAGCGCCTCCCCGAGCCCCTCGGAGGCCCCCGTGATGATCGCGACCGGCATGGCACCGTCCCCTCGTCGTCGACGCCGCTCGACCGGCGTGCCCCCAACCTAGGGACCGGCACCGCGCCGCCGCCCCGGACCCCCGACGCGGCGCCCCGGGTCCCTTCGGCCTACGCCGCCACCCCGTCCCGCGGTCCGATGACCGTCGCGGGGCCGTCCGCCACGACACCGGACCCGAGACCTAGGACCTGCGCCCGTCCTGCGGGCCGCCGCACGTCCGATCCGTGCCCCCGGCCCCGCCGGTACCGTGAGGACATGAGCCACGGCCCCCGGTCCGGCCTCGCCGCGGTGAGTTCCGCGTTGCTGGCCATGAGCAGGCACCTCGAGGTGCGCGACGTCCTCAAGACGATCGTCGCCTCGGCCCGCGAACTCCTCGACGCCCAGTACGCCGCGCTCGGCGTGCCCGACGACCACGGCGGCTTCGCCCAGTTCGTGGTCGACGGCGTCAGCGACGACGAGTGGAAGGCCATCGGCCCCCTCCCGCGCCAGCACGGCATCCTCGCCGCCATGCTCCGCGACGCCACGCCCCAGCGCCTCGCCGACGTGCGCCGCGACCCCCGCTTCGAGGGCTGGCCGAGCGCCCACCCCGAACTCGCCGACTTCCTCGGCCTGCCCATCCGCGACGGCGACGAGGTCATCGGCGCCCTGTTCCTGGCCAACAAGAGGTGCCCCAAACCCGAGGGCACCTGCGGCTTCACCGAGGACGACGAGGAACTGCTCGGCATCCTCGCCCAGCACGCGGCGATCGCCCTCACCAACGCCCGGCTCTACGAACGCAGCCGCGAACTGACCATCGCCGAGGAACGCTCCCGCCTCGCGCACGAGCTCCACGACGCCGTCAGCCAGAAACTCTTCTCCCTGCGGCTCACCGCCCAGGCCGCCGCCCGCCTGGTCGACCGCGACCCCTCACGGGCCAAGGGCGAACTCCAGCAGGTCGCCGCCCTGGCCGCGGAGGCCGCCGACGAACTCCGCGCGGCGGTCGTCGAGCTGCGCCCCGCGGCCCTCGACGAGGACGGCCTGGTCGCCACGCTCCGCACACAGATACAGGTCCTGGACCGCGCGCACTCCGCGCGGGTGACCTTCACCGGACACGGCGTACGCGCCCTGCCCGCCACCCAGGAGGAGGCGGTGCTGCGCGTCGCCCAGGAGGCGCTGCACAACGCCCTGCGGCACTCCGGCGGCGACCACGTCGACGTCACCCTGGACCGCCGCGGCGCCGGGGCGGTCCTGCGCGTCAGCGACGACGGCAGCGGCTTCGACCCGCGGATCGTCCGCAGCGCGGGGCGCCATCTGGGCCTGGTCTCCATGCGGGACCGGGCGAGCGGGGTCGGCGGCAGGCTGACCGTGGAATCGGCGCCCGGCAAGGGCACCACGATCGAGATGGAGGTCCCCGGTGGCTGACGCAATCACGGTCCTGCTGGTCGACGATCACCAGGTGGTACGCCGGGGACTGCGCACCTTCCTCGAGGTGCAGGACGACATCCGGGTCGTCGGCGAGGCCGCGGACGGCGCGGAAGGGGTGGCCCTGGCGGCGGAGTTGCAGCCCGACGTCATCCTCATGGACATCAAGATGCCGGGCATGGACGGCGTGGAGGCGCTGCGCAGGCTGCGCGAACTGGAGCATCCCGCGCGGGTGCTGATCGTCACCAGCTTCACCGAACAGCGCACCGTGGTCCCCGCCCTGCGCGCGGGCGCCGCCGGCTACGTCTACAAGGACGTCGACCCCGACGCGCTCGCCGGAGCCATCCGCTCCGTGCACGCCGGGCACGTGCTCCTACAGGCGGAGGTCGCCGGCGCGCTGCTGTCCCAGGAGGAGACCAACTCCGGCCCGGGACGCGCCGGATCCCTCACCGAACGGGAACGCGAGGTGCTGGGCCTGATAGCCGACGGCCGCGCCAACCGGGAGATCGCCCGCGCCCTGGTGCTCTCCGAGAAGACCGTGAAGACCCACGTGTCCAACATCCTGATGAAGCTCGACCTGGCGGACCGCACCCAGGCCGCCCTGTGGGCCGTACGCCACGGAGTGGCCGGCTGACCCCGGACGCCACGGGCCGGGCGGAAGGTTCCCCTCCGATACGAGATTCATACCGTCGTGGGAATGTCCCCCGGACGGCCGTATCCATCGTCGGCGTCCACCGTTCTCCAGTGCGTGCCGCGGCGCCTGCCGCGGTGATCGCAAGGAGGGCTCGGAAAGTGAAGAACCTGAAGAAGGCAGCGGCCGTGACGATGATGGCCGGCGGACTGCTCGCCGCCGGTACCGGCATGGCCTCCGCCACCGACGGCAGCCACGCCGACGGCACGGCCGTGGGCTCCCCGGGCGTCGTCTCCGGCAACGTCATCCAGGTCCCGGTCGACGTCCCGGTCAACGTGTCCGGCAACAGCGTCAACGTCATCGGCGCGCTGAACCCGGCCTTCGGCAACGTGGCCGTCAACGACTGACCCCTGTCCCGAAACCGGTGACCCCGGCCTCCCGGCCCCACCCGGGAGGCCGAACGTCCTACCGCCCCCAGCCGCGGGCAGCCGTGCCGCCGGGGCGATGGGGGTCCCCCCGCCTGAGCGAAGCCGAGGGTGGGGGAGGGTGGGCGCGACGGCACCCCGTACGCGCCGGGCAGCGCACCCCACCCCCGGCCCACACGCACGCGCGCCCCACCTGGAGGGACCTCACCCCACCCCCCGCTCCTCCACAACGGAGTTGTACGCCGCCACCTGCGCCCGCCGAGCCGTCCGCTCCACCGGCCGCAACGCGGCCCCCCGCGCCGCCATCTCGGAGGCGCTCACCGCACCCCCGTCCCCATGCGCCCCCGCCAGCGACACCAGCACCCCCACCCGCTGTGCCAGCTCCAGCACCCGCACCGCCCGCGGCGGATACCCCGGCGCCAGCACCTCACGCCCCCGCTCCGCCCGCGCCCGGTACGCGTCGATCGCGGCCTCCGCCACAGGACCCGACCCGGCCACGTCCAGCCGCGTCAGCACCTCCGTCGCCTCCCTGAGCGCCTCCGCGAGCTCCCGCTCCGCCTCACCCAGCGACGGCACATCCGCCGGCGGCGCCTCCCGCACCGGCAGGCAGTGCCACACCACCTCCACATGCACATCACCCTCGGGCCCGGCCTCGTACACCTCCGGCACCAGTCCGAGCGCGGCCCCGTGACAGACCACCGCCTCCTCGGCCTCCAGCGCCCGCGCGTTGAACTCCGGCGGCCCGCTCAGCCCCAGCGGATGCCCCGGCGCCGGCAGCGCCACCCGCAGCCCGCTCGCCCCCAGCGCCCGCAACCGGCCCAGCGCCAGCGTGAGCCCCACGGGCGCGCTCTCACCCGGCAACCCCTCCACCCGGTGCACCGCGTCCTCGCCGACGACGGCGAGCACGGCGTCATCCGGTGAGACAAGTCCGGCAAGCAGGGCATTTCCCCAAGCGGCAAGGCGTCCAGAGCGAGGTTCCGAGAGCATGCCCCCAGCCTAGACAGAGCCCAACAACCGGACCGATGGAATGCCCCGCCCGACCAGTGGCGTAGATTTCATGAAGGGCTGCGCCCACGGGTGCGGCGGACCGACCACAGGCGTACGCGACAGCCGAGACCGGCCACACTGCAAGGGGAGACAACGCGCTCATGAGCGATGTTCTGGAGCTTCAGGACGTATCCGTGGTCCGTGAGGGCCGGGCTCTGGTGGACCAGGTCTCCTGGTCGGTCAAGGAGGGCGAGCGCTGGGTCATCCTCGGCCCCAACGGCGCCGGCAAGACCACCCTCCTCAACGTGGCGTCCAGCTACCTCTACCCCACCAAGGGCACCGCCTCCATCCTCGGCGAGACCCTCGGCACCCCCGGCACCGACGTCTTCGAGCTGCGCCCCCGCATCGGTATCGCCGGCATCGCCATGGCCGACAAGCTCCCCAAGAAGCAGACCGTCCTGCAGACCGTGCTCACCGCCGCCTACGGCATGACCGCCGGCTGGCACGAGGACTACGAGGACGTCGACGAGCAGCGCGCCCGCGCCTTCCTCGACCGCCTCGGCATGTCCGGTTACCTGGACCGCCGGTTCGGCACCCTCTCCGAGGGCGAGCGCAAGCGCACCCTCATCGCCCGCGCCCTGATGACCGACCCCGAACTGCTGCTGCTCGACGAGCCCGCCGCCGGCCTCGACCTCGGCGGCCGCGAAGACCTCGTACGCCGCCTCGGCCGCCTCGCCCGCGACCCGATCGCCCCCTCCATGATCATGGTCACGCACCACGTCGAGGAGATCGCCCCGGGCTTCACCCACGTCCTGATGATCCGCCAGGGCAAGGTCCTCGCCGCCGGCCCGCTGGAGCTCGAACTCACCTCCCGCAACCTCTCGCTCTGCTTCGGCCTGCCGCTCGTCGTCGAGCAGGTCGGCGACCGCTGGACCGCGCAGGGCCTCCCGATGGCCTGAACCTCCCGGCCCGACGGCAACCCCCGCGGCGGCCAGGCCCGTTCACCGCGATCGCGCCCTGTCCGCGACCGGGTGTGCGGACCTACCATGACCACGTGGACATCGACGCATGGCTGTGGTGGCTGATCGGCGCGGCGGTACTCGGCATCGGGCTGGTGATCACCGCGATGCCCGAACTGGGCATGCTCGCGGTGGGCGCCGTCGCCGCGGCAGTGGTCTCCGGCATCTTCGGCGGCGGCGCCGTCGCCCAGGTGGTGGTCTTCGCCGTCGTCTCGACCGCCCTCATCGCCGTCGTACGGCCCATCGCCGGCAGACACCGCTCCCAGCGGCCCCAACTCGCCACCGGAGTGGACGCCCTGAAGGGGAGACAGGCCACCGTCCTCGAGCGGGTCGACGGCACCGGCGGCCGGATCAAGCTGGCCGGCGAGGTCTGGTCGGCACGCGCCCTCGACTCCGGACGCGCCTACGAAGTGGGACAGGAAGTGGACGTCGTGGACATCGAGGGAGCCACGGCGATCATCATGTGACCTCCCGCAACACAACTGGCGGGAACGACCCCCCAGTTGCCCGACTGTCTGTCAGACTCGACCAGCAAGATCCTCAATGACAAGATCTCACCGCATAGGATCTGCCGAACGCGCCGAGGCGAAGAAGGGTACGGGGAACCGACGATGCAGCCGATCATCATCGTCCTGATCATCCTGGTGGTGTTGGTCTTCATCGCCCTGATCAAGACGATCCAAGTCATCCCGCAGGCGAGCGCCGCCATCGTCGAGCGCTTCGGCCGCTACACGCGGACACTCAACGCGGGCCTCAACATCGTGGTCCCGTTCATCGACACCATCCGCAACCGCATCGACCTGCGCGAACAGGTCGTCCCGTTCCCGCCGCAGCCGGTGATCACCCAGGACAACCTGGTCGTCAACATCGACACGGTCATCTACTACCAGGTCACCGACGCCCGCGCGGCCACCTACGAAGTCGCCAGCTACATCCAGGCGATCGAGCAGCTCACCGTCACCACGCTGCGCAACATCATCGGCGGCATGGACCTGGAGCGCACCCTCACCTCCCGCGAGGAGATCAACGCGGCCCTGCGCGGCGTCCTCGACGAGGCCACCGGCAAGTGGGGCATCCGCGTCAACCGCGTCGAGCTGAAGGCCATCGAACCGCCCACCTCCATCCAGGACTCGATGGAGAAGCAGATGCGCGCCGACCGTGACAAGCGCGCCGCCATCCTCCAGGCCGAAGGTGTCCGGCAGTCCGAGATCCTGCGCGCCGAGGGCGAGAAGCAGTCCCAGATCCTGCGCGCCGAGGGTGAGGCCAAGGCCGCCGCCCTGCGCGCCGAGGGCGAGGCCCAGGCGGTCCGTACGGTCTTCGAGGCGATCCACGCCGGCGACCCGGACCAGAAGCTGCTCTCCTACCAGTACCTCCAGATGCTCCCCAAGATCGCCGAGGGCGACGCCAACAAGCTCTGGATCGTCCCCAGCGAGATCGGCGACGCCCTCAAGGGCCTCTCCGGCGCCATGGGCAACTTCGGCGGCCTGGGCGGCGGTTCGGGCGGCAACGGAAACCCGGCGGGCACCGTCCCCTCCCAGGAACGCCGCGAGAAGCCCTCCATCGACTGACGGCCCTCCGACACAGGACACGGTTCCCCGCACCCCCGAAGGGGCGCGGGGAACCGTGTCTTCAGCCACCCCCGGCGCACGGCCGGGAAACCGTCCAAGCCCTACGGCGGAACCCTCACGCCGCGTCCAGCGCCAGCCACTCCGGCAGCGCCTCGAAGTCCTCGGTGCCCAGCGCCAGCAGCATCGCATCGGCCGGCGTCGGCTCGAACGGCTCCCGCAGCAGCGGCATCCCCGCCTGCTCCGGCGTCCGGTTCGCCTTGCGGTGGTTGTCCTCCGCGCACGAGGCGACCGTGTTCAGCCACGTGTCCTGCCCGCCGTGCGACCGCGGCACCACGTGGTCCACGGTCGTCGCCCGCCGACCGCAGTACGCGCACCGGTGCCGGTCCCGCACCAGGACGCCCCGCCTCGACCACGGCGCTCGTCTTCGGAACGGCACCCTCACGTAGTGGCAGAGCCTGATCACCCGGGGCGCCGGTATGTCGACGGCGGCTCCACGCATCCGCAGCTCGGGGTGGGCCTGCTCGACGACGGCCTTGTCCTGAAGCACCAGAACGACGGCTCGGTTCAGCGTCACCGTCGACAACGGCTCGAAGCTCGCGTTCAGTACCAGCGTGTCCCGCATACCAGCCCACCTCCCGTGTGCACCGGCCCACCCCTCGGCGGGCTGGGATCAACTCTGGCCGGGCACGCCGAGATGGACAACGCAATATCTGCTGCTCCTGCGGGAGGTGACCCCCGCGACCCCCGGCAACAAAAATGCCCGCTCCTGATCAATTCCAAGACCAGGAGCGGGCAAACGTTCCGTGAACCCTGAACGTGCTCAGGAGCCGGCGGGCACCTCGTACTCACCGATCAGCTGCGCCCGCGCCAGCGTGTGGAACCGCAGGTTGAATCCCACGACCGCGGGGGAGGCGTCCGTGTCCGGACCGAGCTTGTCCTGGTCCACCGCGTACACGGTGAACACGTACCGGTGCGGCCCGTCCCCGGGCGGCGGCGCGGCACCGCCGAAGTCCTTGCTGCCGTAGTCGTTGCGCGCGTGCACGGCACCGGCCGGCAGCCCCTCGAACGCGTCGCTGCCCGCACCCGCCGGCAGCTCCGTCACCGAGACCGGGATGTCGAACACCACCCAGTGCCAGAACCCGCTGCCCGTCGGGGCGTCCGGGTCGTAGCAGGTCACGGCGAAGCTCTTGGTCTCCGGCGGGAAACCCTCCCACCGCAGGTGCGGCGAGGTGTTGCCGGCCGCGTGGACCTGAGCCTCGTTGAGCGTCGCCCCCTCCTTCACATCGTCGCTCGTCACCGTGAACGACGGCACGGGCGGATGGAAGTCATGGGGGAGCGGCCGCCGCTTGAGCTCGGTCACCTCGGTACCTCCTGATCGTCTGCGTTCAGTGGGGACCGAGCCTAGAACCAGTTGCGCTTGCTGCCGACCTCCGACAGCCACTGGTTCAGGTACGCCGTCCAATCGGTGCCCTGGTAGTCGTTCAGCCCCACCTTGAAGGACCGGAAGGTGTCGCTGCCCTCGCTGAACAGACCCGGCTTCTTGTCCATCTCCAGCACGACGTCCATGGCCTGCTCGTCGGCCACGAAGCTCAGCTCGACCTGGTTCAGCCCCCGGTACTGCTGCGGCGGCAGGAACTCGATCTCCTGGTAGAAGGGGAGCTTCTGCCGGGTGCCCCGGATGTGCCCGCGCTCCATGTCCGCGTTCTTGAAGCGGAAGCCCAGCTGGATGAACGCGTCCAGGATCGCCTTCTGCGCCGGCAGCGGGTGCACGTTCACCGGGTCCAGGTCACCGGAGTCCACGGCCCGCGCGATCGCCAGCTCGGTGCTCACCCCGATGTTCATCCCGCGCAGCGCCTGACCGTCGATCATGGTGATCGGCGTCTCCCACGGGATCTCCAGCCCGAACTGCACCGCGTGCACCGCGCCCGCCTGCAGCTCGAAGGCCCCGCCGAGCTGGGTCTTGGTGAACTCGATGTCC